>JBBKWI010000032.1:0-42853 GCA_037968875.1 Candidatus Sericytochromatia bacterium
GAAAAAAAGTAAGCCGTTAGGTGCAGCAGAGAAAAGATGTATGCGAGTCCTTCTGACCTTCCCCCGAAAAAGTGGACACCTGAGAATAAAGGATTACACTTAAAAAGAGGGTGAAAAAATGGCGAACAGAAAGTACGATAAAGAATTTAAACTCGAAGCTTTAGAGCTGGCACGGCAAGTTGGCGGGGCGCAAGCGGCAAGAAGCCTGGGGATTCAATCCAATGTGATTTACCGCTGGCGACAAGAGCAAAAGAACGACGGCGAGGAAGCTTTTCGGGGCAATGGCAACATGACCGCTCAAGAAGCCGAATTGGCAAGGCTTAGACGTGAAGTAGCTGGCCTCAAGGAGGATAAGGAAATCTGCGCTATGCGGTACCCATAGGGCATAAATCCTCGGTTGTAAGGCTCATAAATTCGCCAACAACCAAGGCAAAAAAGGCCTTAGAGATCTTCTCCCAAAAGAACCACAAATACGTATGAAGTGGATTTCAGACCATACCGAGAAATTTAAGGTGCGGCGTATGACAGAGTTGCTGGAAGTCAGTAAGAGTGGCTTTTACCGGCACGTAAAACGTTTGCCAAGCAAACGAGCCCATGAAAATTCGTTTTTACTCACCAAGGTAAAAGAAATTTATGATCAAGGCCGTAAATGCTACGGTAGCCCTCGTATTACGGCCAGTTTACGGCAGCAGGGCTATTCTGTGGGGCACAATCGAGTAGCCCGAATCATGAGAGAGAATCATCTCCGGGCTAAAATGAAGCGAAAGCGAGTCAGCACAACAGACTCCAATCATTCACGGCCTGTTGCTGAAAATATTCTGAATCGTCAATTTCAAGTGTCGGAGCCAAATCGTGTTTGGGCCGGAGATATTACGTACATTTCCACCCGTGAAGGCTGGCTGTATTTGTCTGTGGTGCTGGTACCCAAAGGGCATCAAAATTTGAACTCTCGTAAGGTCGTTGGCTGGAGTATGTCGCAAACGATGGAGACGGGCTTGATTCTCGGTGCTATGAATATGGCACTGCAACGTAGGAAAACCTCACCAGGACTGCTGTTTCATTCGGATCGTGGTTCCCAGTACGCCTCTTAATCTTTCCAAGATCATTTAAAAGGCTACGGGATGTCCCAAAGCATGAGTAGGAAAGGGAATTGCTGGGAGCTCTGCCCGTATGGGTACAATGCTTGTTCAGAGTCGTGCTTTGGTACGTTAAAGTTGGAATGGTGTGTTAGAGTATTTACAACACGCAAAGAGGCATCTAGCGCTATCTTTGAGTATATTGAGGTCTTTTACAACCGTCAAAGGCTTCATTCAAGCCTGGGCTATCTCAGCCCTGAGCAGTTTGAGCAACAAAGTGTTGCTTAACTGTCTGTCCACTAAATCGGGTGAAGGTCAGCTCTTAACGATTTTAAGAGCATCTCTGGACCCAATTGTACACCTGAAAGTAGACCTGTTCCACCACCTAAGATTGTACGAACAGTTATATTAAATAATCATCCTACTTTACCAAAGGGAACAGTTGTAATAGTGAGAAATACCAGCAGGAATGGGGAGGTCACTTTAGAAATCCAAATTCCTCCTCAATCAGACGGAAAGATTCGGATCTATAAAATTAGATATGGACAATAAACATGAGCTAAACGAAATTATTACCCAAATACTTAAAGAAGAGAATGTGAGTGGAAAAGATTTTGAGATTTTAAGCAAAAAATGCAAAATGAATATTAATGATGTATTCGATAATGTCGCTATCATCATTGCCGATAAATTTATGCAAAATGAAATAGATTTTGAAAAAGCTGATGACGCGATGAATACAGTTTGGATAGCTATGTGTAGTTACATGTCTGGAATTACAGTAGATCGTATGGCTGATATAGCTTACTCAATTTACTGTGCCTTTGATGGTGGAGAATCAACACGCAGCGACGGTTTGGACCCGGTGGAATTGATTACTAAACCAGAGCTACGAGAAATATTCAAAAATCTCGGTTATATTTAAACACAATTATTTTAGTTTGAAAATTAAAATGGAGAACCAAAACGAGGCCGTAGAGGCCCCATTTCGGACTACAACGCTCACAAAGACCCCGGTAAAACCGTGAGAAAGCACTAAACCCTCAGCAACTCAAAATACGGGCCTCTATGGCCTGCGCGCGTGCGGTGGGCGGGAAGCGTAGCCGGTGCTAAAGCAAAAACTTCGCTCAGCCAAAACAAAAGTCTTGGCCAGGAGCAAAAGTCCAGGATAAAACCAAACGGCACTGGCGCAGCTGAGGGCAAACGCGCGCACCTAAATTCGCCATTCATCAGGGTTCATGGCTTCAATCGTTTCGTCGTCGACCTCGCTCCAGTTACCAATTTGCTCCAGCATCTGGCGTTGGGTGCGGCGGCTGCGGACCCGGCCTTCGGTGCCCAGTTTAATCAGTTGATCGGTGATGTTTTTACCCACGGCGCGCTTGGTTAGGCTTTCTTTTTTGGTGGAGCTGTCACGGCGTTGAAAATAGCGATCTTTGACTTCTTCTAGCAGGCGCAGATAATTATAATAGCGCTCGGAATCCGTGTCGATATTGGCTTGTACCGCACAGTCGACCTCGTGCTGGTGCAGGCAGTCTTTAAAGCCGCACTCAGCGACCCAGGGTTGAAACTCGGGGTAGTAATCAGCTAACGCAGCGCGATTGACCGGTGGCAATTGCAGGGCTGAGAAGCCTGGACTATCGGCGATCCAACCACTGCGCTCGCCCCATTGCAAACGGTGCAGCGAGACATGGCGGGTGGTGTGCTTGCCCGTTCCCATTTTTTGGTTGACTTCGCCAGTCGAGAGATCGATCTCTGGGTCCAGGCAATTGATCAGAGAAGACTTGCCGACCCCCGAAGCGCCTGCTAAAACCGAGACACGCTCCATCAATTGCTCGCGTAGCTGATCCAGACCACGACCACTTTCGACCGAGAAAAACTGCAGCGGAAAGATCGAATATTCTTCACGGATCCAGGCTTCGAGATCGTCATCGATCAAATCTGCTTTACTAACACAGAGTACGGGCATCATTTTTTCATATTGAATCGACAAGACCAGGCGGTCGATCAGCATGGCGTTAAAGTCGGGCTCCAGGCAAGACATCACGATCAGCACCTGGTCGACATTGGCCACGGCCGGCTTGTCGAGATCCGTGCTGCGTGGCAATAGCTCTTTAATGACGGGTCGTTCTGCTTCCAAATGATCCAAAACCACCCGGTCACCGACTTTGATGCCGCGGCCTGATTTTCTTAAATTGGCTCTCACCGTGCAGAGATAAAGCTGCTCTTGATAGGCGACTGAGAAAAAATTGGCCTCTTGCTTAATGACCAGGGCGTCTGTCACGCTTCAACCATCTTGAGTAATTGTTCATTGGAGTATGAGCGCAATTGGCCACAAGCTGCCATATCATCCTGGCCATGGTTGTGGCGAATCGTGGCGGCAAAGCCGGCGTCTTGCAAGACTTTCTGAAAGGCCAGAATTTCGTCCCGAGGGGGTGCCTGAAAAGCACTGTCGACAGGATTATAAGCAATCAAGTTTAAATGACAGTGAATGCCTTTGATGGAGTTGGCCAGGGCCTGAGCATCTTCGGGGCTGGAATTATAGCCTTCGAGCATGGTGTACTCAAAAGTCATGCGTCGGCCAGTTTTTTCGGCATAGCGTTTGGCGGCCTCGAGTAGAGCTGGTAGCGTGTACTTTTTATTGATCGGGACCAGTTCATCTCGAACCTGTGGGTTGACTGAATGCAGTGAAATAGCCAGATTATAGTCCCGAGGTTCGTTCATCAATTGCTCGATTTTGGGTACAATCCCTGAGGTTGATATCGTGATTCGACGCAGGCCAATGCCGACTTGATCATTTAAAATCTGAATGCTTTTGAGCAGAGAGTCATAATTCAAGAGGGGTTCGCCCATGCCCATAAAGACAATCCGTGAAATCCGGTCGATATCGGTGAATTCTTTGAAGGCGCCTGACTGTACTGCCGCTTGCATGATCAGATATTGATCGACGATCTCAGCCGGGCTCAGATGGCGTTTAAAACCACTGAGGCCAGTGGCGCAGAATGGGCAGCCAACAGTACAGCCCACCTGAGAAGACAGGCAGGCTGTCAAATGGTGTCTTTGCACGATCGTGACGCATTCAACACTCTGGCCATCAGCCAATTGGATCAGGAACTTGCAGGTGCCATCTTTGGCCTGTACGGTCTGGATCACTTTGTGAGGAGAGAGGGTTGTTTTTTCACTGAGTTTGTCACGGAAAGATTGACTTAAATTGCTCATGTCTTCGAAGCGACGGGCTTGTTTCTCGAAGATCCATTGATTGAGTTGCTTGGCGCGAAAAGGCTTTTCGCCCAGTTCCTGAGTGACCTGGGTGAGTTCAGGCAGGGTTAAGCCTACCAGTGGAGTTGAGGAAAGGGATTTTTTATTCATATGCATATTGTACCCTGTCTGGGCTAGTCAGCGGTCAAGAGGGTTCAGAGATGATTTCATTAAAAACGGTTTGGCCTGTTTTTAACATGCGTTTGACATAAGGGTGGCAAAGCTGGCACTTTTCGCCAAAGACAATCTTCTGCTGTAGTGCGTCCAGAGTCGTGATTTGTTCGTGTCGAGCGATTTCTGAGAGAGCTTCAAAAGAGACCTGAAAACACAAACAGCGATCAATATGAATCGACATCAAGGCCTCCTTCAGTTTAGAATCAGGATATACCGAATGAGTGCTTGATGGGTAAAATGTATGAGAAATTGGCTGCAATGGGTCTATCTGAGTCTATTGCTGATGCTTGGCTTGAGTTTGGGCGCCTGTACTTTTGCTGCTGCTCCTGGCGATCAGGCGGGTCTCAGGCCGCTCAGCGAGTGGGAGTACCACTGGGGGCAATTGAGACCGGAGCAATTTGATTCCGCCCAGTGGCAGCAAATTGCTCAGCCTCTGAATCCACCGCATAGAAATGGTGAGCATTGGCTCTGGCTACGCACCCGCTTGCCTGAGATCACTCCCCAGGAGACGCTCTATTTGCGCGGTATCGATGAGCGCTTTGCGGTTTATCTGCAGCAGGATAAAGTCTATCAATTTGGTGAGATACCTGCTGAAAACGCTTATTACCAGGGCTTTCCCTGGCACATGATTGATCTAAAACCGGCTAATTCTCATGAGTATATATACTTTCAAGTTTATTCGCAATATCGCCATATCGGTATTTTTGGTCAGGTGCGTTTGGGGCAGTCTGTGGACCACTTTCAATACATGCTTTTTCAAGATTTAGAGCGTGTGATTGTCGGGGCATTGATGATTTTCTGTGGTCTATTGGTGCTCTTGCTATTTTTGGGACAGCCGGTTTCAGATTACCCGCTTTTGAGTTTGTTTGGGGTATGTATGGGGGTTTACCTGATTTCGCGCACTGAACTCAAGCAAATTTATCTGTATGCGCCAGCGCTCTGGAAGTGGATCGAGCTGATCATGCTATATTTGGCGGTGCCTGCGATTACCCTTTTCTTGAATCGTATTTTTTCTGACCGTCTGGCTAGATTCTGGCGCTATTTGATTATTATTCAGGCTTCCTGCTGTATTATCGGAATGATTTTTGCTGCTTTGGGGTTAATTTCTATCCAACAAACGACCCAGCCCTTCTTGTGGGTCACGCTAGTGAATATGGTGTTTGGTCTGGTTGTGATGCTGAGAGCTGCTCGCGAACATGGGGAAGCCGGAATCTTAAGTCTGCTAGGTGTGCTTGTACTCTGTCTTTTTACGGGTTATGATATTTTGGCTTCTTTAAAGTGGTTGCCCTGGATACGACCTGTGTCTCACTGGGGAGTGCTGATTTTATTGGTTTCACTGATATTCCTGCTTAAGCGACAAGTGGAGGGGATTTATCAGGGCAAGCGTTTAGCTGAAGACTCCAGCCGCATTAAGTCTGAGTTTTTAGCCAGTTTTTCTCATGAGGTACGCACCCCTTTAAACGCAATCCTGGGCTTTTCTGAGTTACTTCAAAAATATGTCTTGCCCAGAAAAGAGATTAAAGATTATGCTGGCACGATTCACCAGGCAGGACGCTCTCTACTGGAGCTAGTCAATGATATTTTAGATTTGACTCAAATCGAAGCCGGATTTTTAAAGTTACACCCAGCCATGTTTGAACTGGAAACCCTGGCTGATGAAATCTATCAAATGTTCCGTTTGCAAGCCCGAGAAAAGGGGGTTGTCTGGCAGGTTAAGCTCCTACCCGATCTGCCTGCGCAAGTCGAGCTTGACCAGAGCAAGATCAGGCAAATTCTGGTTAATTTGGTAGGCAATTCGTTTAAGTTTACGGACTCAGGCGAGATTAAAGTCACAATACAAATGGAGCCAGATGCAAGTCAGATGCGGCTCTTAATCACCGTTGAAGATACCGGTCTGGGCATGAGTGAAACGGCTCAACAACATGTTTTTGAGCCGTTCTATCAAATTGAGCAAGCTAACAGACACCACTTGCTGGGAACGGGTTTGGGACTGGCGATTACAGCACGTTTATTAGAGCTGATGCAAGGTCAGATTTCTCTAAGCAGCCAATCCAGACAGGGATCTTGCTTTGTCTTACAGATTCCAGTGAGTCGCTGGGACGGTCAGATGCAAGCGGAACTGGCCTGGTGGGAGCATGAGCAAGTTGAAAAAAATGAACTGACAGCGCTGGAACCAGCACTCAGAAAAAATGTCTTTTTTCAGTTGCAAATGGTTTTACAAAACAAAAGCCTGAGTCAAATCAACGCTTTTGCTACTGAGTTGCAAAGGCTGGGCCTGGAATATCAGATAGATAGTCTGGAAAACTACGCTAATCAACTCACTCAGGCTCTCAATAGTCAGGATATTGGCCAAATCAACGATCTGTTAGCGAGAATCGAAGCGCAGTTGATCTAGTTCGTGCTGTCATAAGCAGGATCGCTGATCACGGGGCGGGTCATTTTCCCGTCTGGGTACATGCTCCAGACATCGGTGCTGCCGTTGCGATCGGTGGTGAATAAAACCTGGCCTGTCGGCTGTAACACCGGGCTGCGGCTATTGTAGATATTGCGATTTGAAATTTGTGTGAATTCACTGCCATCTTCATTGACGCGATACAAAGCCAAATTACCGCCCTCTGCATAGGCTGAGAAAACCAGCCGAGACTGACTATAAAAACCAAAGAAAGGTAGCATCGGCGAACGATTGGTAAAGCGCTCATCATAATCCTTATAGACTGATGAAACAATTGCTATTTCTTGAATGTTTTGCGGGATCTTAGTGATTTGAGTGGGGCGGTTGCCGTCAGGGCCCATGCGCCAGATATCCCATTTGGAGCCACGTGAACTGGTGAAGTAAATCATGCCGTCATCAGCGACCACGGGGTAGTCATAATGAAAATCGCCTTCACTGAGCTTGACCAGATCGCTGCCATCGGGGTTGACTGAGTAAATCTGGGGTTTGAGCTCCCGATCTGAAACAAAGACAATTCGGCCATCAGGTGAAGGGTAGGGGCGATAATTATTTACTGCCCGCTCATTGGTGATGGCTTTTTGGCCGCTGCCATCCCAGTTCATACGATAGATCTGCCAGGTGCCCGTGCGACGCGAAGCAAATACGATACTGCCGTCGAGACTGACGCGTGGGTGGGCATCATCGGCGACGTCGCTGGTCAATTGGCGAACGTCTTTGCCTGTGCTATCGGACAGGTAAATATCATTGTGACCACTGCGGGCCGAAACAAAAACCAGATGATTTTTCCAGAACGATTCACTTTGCTGCTGGCTGGCACAGCCAAACAAAGTCGAGCTGCTGATCAAACTAAAACCAAGGGTGAAGAGTAAATTTTTCATATCAATTTGCCTGCCAGTCTAGGAATGCACCTATTTTAGCACAGAGTTTTGTTGTGATAGCGTCTCAATTTTGCTTAAGCATTTCAGATCGCTGGCGTTTGTTTAGGCAAAGGCGTTTTCTTCTGCTTCGTAGCGTGCAGCGACGCCTGCTTGTGCTCCGGGTGATGAACGGAACCACTGTGAAATACGGCTTTGTTTGAAGTCAATGGCGGCCGTGCCTACTTCAGCGACAGTCAGCGGACTTCCTTTTTGACTTTGTAGTTGTGCCAGATGATCTGCTACTTGCATTGACAGACCTCCGACTTGATTGGTCGTACCTACAATTAAGTCAACAATCCGAGGATCGTTGCGGACTTCGTCTGAAAGCCCCGCACGTTCGATGAAATTTTCAACCGTGTTTTGCTTGTCTTTGAGCATAAATGCTTCCTGGGCGGCGCCAAACTCTTTGTTGTTATTTGCTGCTAAGTTTTTCCAGACGGCATCAAAGCCGGTACTGCCGATACCATGCTCTTGTGCTGCTGCTTGTAATTGTGCTGCAAAGGGATTGGATGAGTCGTTGATAAAGCGTTCGAGAGTATGGCCTGAAGGACTGCCGCTGCCATTGGAATGTACACCCGATTCAAATTGATAAATACCGTAGGTCACACCACCGAGATCGTCACTGGCCTGTCGGGGGCGAGAAACGCCACCCACACCATAGGGGTCGCTTGCTGTGCGGTGTACGCCAGACTCATGGAAAGCCGTCATTGGGAAGCGGGGCACAAACTTATTTTCGTCATGGTGAGGCGATTTTTGGTACATGTCACCGGGGTTACCGGCTTGAACTTCGCGGTTGAGGTAATTATCATAACCAGATTCTTCGCGTGTGACTTGTGGGCGTTCGTAGTTTTGGTAGCTTTCAGGCTGGTTTTGATTTCCCGAAAAAGGATCTTGATTGGGGGCGAAATCAGCTTGAGAATGTCCTGTGACGGCCTGGCTGTCTCCTCCGCCAAACAGGTTGCTAATGGCATTGCCAATGGCGCCAAAAGCTTCTTTGATGCCATCCCAGAGCTTGCCAAAGAAAGACTTATCACCGTCTGTCTTGGTTTGATTTTGCTCCTGAATATAATTGACGAAGTCTGGCGTGGAGGGGGATTCCATTTTCGAAAGCATGCTGGTGACTTCTGTCATCTGGGGAGCGCTCAGATATTGATCTCCCTCAGTGGTGGCATAGTCAGCAATCTTGTTGACGACATTGGCCAGGATTTGCTTGTCAGAGCTGCTTAAGCTTGTATTTTGAATCGCGGTTTGCAGTTGTTGCAGTTCTTGTGGAGTGACGGTTTTGTCACTTATGGCTGCACGAATTTCTTGAATGGCCGCTTGTTTGGGAGTAGGAGAGCTTGGAGAGGGGGAGTTGACTTGCATAAAATATCCTTTGTGCTGAGCTGATTAAATTATCGCATTTAAATGCTGAAAACATGCGTTTATTTAATTAAATGCGTATCAGTGTTTATTTTTGATTAAATAATCATTAATTAGATATTTAGCTGCAAAAGCCGTTGCAAACGATTCGCTGACTTAACAATTAAGTGGATACACAGTCACTTTGGAAACTTCCGCGATGCTTTCGATGGCCTGTTGTAAATCACTATGAGTGGTTTGCGTATCCAGAATACAAGCCAGAATTATTTCGGTACCATAGCGATCGGCGAGTAGCTCTTCCGGAGCCGGAAACGTTTTAAAGACCAGGCCAAATTTTTCGATGGCTAGCATAATCGTTTGCGCACGGATCGATTTCATTTGGACATTGTCGAACAGCTCCAGGTGGAGCTCAATCGTTTGTTGTTGACCTTGTTTGGCCTGGATCAGTTGCCGCTTTTCAATCGGGTTATAAAAAGGCTGGAGTGTATTTTTCTGGTGCTGAACTCTGATTTCGTCGTCGTTTTGTACAGGGGGCTGAAACAAGTCTTTGCCCAGGGTATAAGACCAGACACAGCTTTTGTCAGGTTTGAGTTCAATCAGAGTGGTGTGGTTAAAAAAGGTGATCACCAAATGACCATCGGCCAGGTATTTCAGATGGGTGGGGTTGACGCGGCCATTGCGGGCATGACCTGTGTATTCCCAGCTGATCTGACCCGTTGGGTCAACATCTAAAACCCGGTGGTGATAGGTGTCCGCAATTAAAGTATGTCCATTACTCAGGCGGGTAGCATAGGTCGGTCCAAAGAGTTCTTGCTTTGTTGTTGCCGGTTTTCTTTTGAGTGGGGCACCATAAGACCAGTGGACGTGTCCTTCTCGATCCATTTGTACAACTCGTTTCAAGAAGCTATCCACGAAAAGAATCTGCCCGTTATCCAGGGCTTCAACATAATAAGGGGAATGGATCAAGTCTTCATCACTGTATTGCCAGATGATCTGATTCTGCGGGCTGAGCTCCAGCAGGCGCTTATTGTTTTGATCTGCGATTAAGTAATTGCCATTACCGAGCTTTTGAGCTGAACGAGGGTGAGCCAGGGGTTGATCAGCAGGACCGGTGAGTTCGAGCAATAATTCTTTTTCAAACTTTGAAATTTCAATCACACGATTGTGGTAAGTATCCGTAATGACCAGAGCATGATCGCTTTCGTGTACAAAATTAGGCTTGGCCAATTTTTGTCCCAGGTCATAGCCATAGCTCCATAGGATCCGGCCTTTACGATTGACACGAACCACGCCATTATGGCGCTGATCGAGCATATAAAATGATTGAGACAAGAGTTCAGCATCTGCTTGCTTAAAGACGACGGAGTGCTCATAGCTTTCTTGCTGACTGGGGGCAGGACGGCGCTCGATAAAAGCCTGTAAACGTTCGCTAGCCGACAATGATTTGGGTTTAGGGGGCTGTGTGTTGGCAAATGATTTTTGCTGTAATTGAGGCTTAATGATTGGGGCTGAGGCGACTGGGGGTTCGACTTTGGCGGACTCAGCAATACCGGGTTCGCGGATTTTTTGGACTTGTTTCAGTTTTTCTAAAGGCAAGCACCACAGCAGTTTCTTTTGAACGGGTAAGATTTGCAGGGCTTTGCGCACGCTAGCGACGATCAAATCTTGATTGGATAAACGTTGCAAAGAAGTTGGCGACATCAGCTTGATCTCTGGTGGCATCCCGGATTTGTAATAGGGTATTTTGTCTTCAATAAAGCCGCGCGCAGAGAGGTAAAAGACCTGAAATTGGGCATCATCCAAAACCAGGGTGTCACCTGTATTAAGACGGCGAGCAAAAACTGGGCGCGTCCAGGGATAGTCTTTGGCTGTCCAACTGTGCTCGATTTGCCCCTCTGCATTGACTTCCAACACCCGGCCATTACCGCTATCGCTAATCAGATAGGTTTGCTGAGGCGTGTATTCAATATCACTGGGATGGTTGAGGTGCTGCTCTCCGTCGCCAGCTTCTCCTTGTTGGCCAAAGGACCATAAAATCTGATGCTGTAAATTAACTTCTAAAACCCGGTGATTGCCCTGGTCCACGATTAAAAAGCGCAGTTCAGTCCGACGGTCTGTTTCTGCTTGACCTTGTTCTGCTTGCTGAATCGGATAGGTTTGACGGTATTTGACGGCTACCGGTCTATTTAACTGGTGCGCTTCTGATAAAAAGGTGTTGAAGCTCCACTGAATTTCACCCTGACGATTGAGACTAAAAACTTGGTGACTCTGTGCGTCAGCCAGCAAAATATCTTGAGCAGGTAAGTGGGTGCAAGCGATCGGGTACTTGCATGGCAAATCCTGGCCGACCAATTCCCAAACAACTTCACGCTGTGAGTTCACTTCTATCAGGCGTTGGCGCTCAGGGTCAGTCAATAGAAAATGTCCGCTACTTAACCCAGCATGAGCTGGTTTTGAAGCGATCCGATTTTGGAAGGATCTCAGTGGGCTTTCCAGCTCCATTCCACAGGTCTGACAATCCCAGGAAGCCATTAATTTTTGGTGGCAATGGGGGCAGTTTAAAGGAATCGGTTGTTGATTATCCAGCAAGAAGCTCTGTTGGGCTTGTGCCAGCCAGAGATCGCGGCGTCGGAGGGAGGTGCTTAACGAGCGGCCCTGACTGAGTTTGTCGATTTGTACCGTGACGCAGGCTTGCTGTTCAAGTTGTGCACGCAAGCTTGGTGCCTGTTGGTACAAGGTTTTAATCGCTTCGGATTGGGACTCCAGGTCGATCAGGTGCTGAGTCTGAAAGCGTTCTTTTAAGATACTGACAATAAAATCATCCCAAAAAAGTGCTAAGTCGATCTGTGAGTCTGTTGGTTCGGGTTCATTGAGTTCGTCCGGGGTCGTGCTTGGTTCTGATGAGAATTCCTGGGTTTCGGGGGCTTCTGGTTCTGGAGCCGGTACGGGGACTGCTTTAAAGGGGACTGGAGGAATAAATTCCTGGGATTCGATGGGGGAAACACTATTTATCTGGGGTTGACTGAGTTGCTTGATCTGGGCCTCGGAAACCAGACCGGCTTCGACTACGACGTCTTGTAGATGGCTGTTTTCAAAAGCCAGTAGTGGATTGGCTTGCCCAAAGCAGAGTTGAACCGGCGTCTGGGCATCTTTAAGGGCTGTACGACTTAGGGTTTTGGCTGTGTTGGCATTAATCACCGTTAAAAGCGGAGTAAAGGGGCGTGGCGCGTTTTGGTAGGTGAGCACGACCAAATGCTCTTGATCGGGAGATAAGCGGATCAAATCACAGGGTGCATTGCTGTTGTTTTTATAGAGCGAACCTTTGAGCGGAATGCTTTCTGTGCTTTGCCAGTTGTGGGGGTCGACACAAAGTAATTGCTCATGGGGCTTCAAACTGAGCAAAAATAAGGTTTGCCCATCACCGCTGAGGGCTAAATTGCCCAGTTGCCCCAGCTTCAAGTGTTTTTTCTCGAGCTGGCCATTATCCAGGTCAACACAAAAAAGAGAGCTGCTGTGATTGTCGGTGGCATAGAGCAGTCCTCGCTGATGATCAAAACTGATATTAATGGCTGAACTGCCACCGGCTTCGCGAATTTGCACTTGAAACTGTGTTTGATAGCTTTTGGTTGAAATCAATTGGATATAACCGCTGCCACGATTGCTGATGGCTAACCACTGCTGATCCGGCGAAAAGTGAAGATCATAAGGCATATGTAAACTGCCTGTTTTGTGGACCTGTGTACAGAGTTCGCTTGGGGTTTGTGCTAGCCAGGGGTCTTTTAAAAAATTATTCGTATAGGCGTAAGAAGTCTGCTCTGTTAGGATCATCCCATACTGTAGGGCTTTGCCTTGCTCAGGTAAGGGAAGACTGCTTTGATAGTGTCCACTGGCGTCTAAAATCAGACGCTCAGTACCCCAGGTCTCCCATTGAATCGGGCGATAGTGACTTTCTTTAAACTCTAAGTGGGCGAGTTCCTGATCGCGCACCAATTCGATAACTTGAAGTTCCTGAACTTCAATGTCAAGCAAAAATGATCTACCACTCAAGCGCTTTTTTGCTTGCTCATAGGCTTGCTTACGCGATTCAAGAAGCTGAGTGATCGCCGATTTTTTTACTAGTCCACTATCGATCAGGCGCTGTAAGAGCTCCAAATCGGATTTACTCGCGAGTCGCATCTTTGCAGTTTAGCATTTTCATAGTATCGGGTTAAAACTTTCTTTTCAGCTCTTGCAATTTTAAGTCAAAAGGATGATTATTTAGATCATTTATGTTATTTTATTTCGGTTTTAGGGTATATTAAACGAAACGGGTATTCTGTGAGAAGAAAGGCAGCAGTGAAGCTATGAATATGCAAAGGGTTCAGGGGCCAGGAACGCCTGTAGTTGGGACAACACCTCCCGCTAAAACCAATCAAACGCCTGCTACTACTCCACCGGTACCAAGTTCGGACCCCACCCCTGCTGCGGCCGGAGTTCAAACTGTAGCTCCTGCTGAGAACCAAACCCAGGCTTATCAGATGGGGCCACCCCCAGCGAATGATGTCAATTTCCCAGACCCGTCGGGTCTGGGGTTGCCTGAAGAAGCGCAGCTGAGAAATGTGCAAACCCTTTTTTCGGATTCGTCTTCTGTTCCCACTGCTTTAAGAGAAAAGCAAGACCAATTGGCTCAGTCCCTGGGTTTTCGTAATCGAGATGCTCTTAGTCACCATTTGAGACGCTTTGACCAAACCGAAATTCAATTGCCTTCCGGTGAGCGTCAAAATCTGCGTGAACGCTTGCTTTCTCTGGTGGAACAAGGCTTACAAGCGGGTGATAGTGATTCCGTTAAAAATGCCTTTAATCAGACCTTTCGTGAGGCCATTTCTTCAGTTTTTCAACGCTCCCCGCTTCAGGAATCAGGCATACCAGAACCCCAATTCCGGTCACAGGCCCGCGATAGAAACGGAGCCTGGCGTGCTTCTAATGCTGAGAGCAAATGGGACGCCGCTTCATTAGCTTCTGTCTACAATGGTTTGGAAACTATCTACGAGCAAAGCCCACAACGACTTTTGTCTGTGGCTCAGGGGGCCGGTGTTTGTGAAAATGGCGCGAAAAAACCGCTGGAGTTTATACGACGGGATCAGCCCCCAATTGGCAATCGTGATGATTATCTGAATGTTTTGTCTGAAGCTACACGAATTGCCCATGCTGAGGTCGGTGGCGGTCAGGTCTTTATTTATGACACGGCTGTTGTGGGTGACCAATCCATGATTACAGATCTGGTCGTCGATAAGCTCGATCTGATTTCACGTTTTCAAGAGGGGCAACTGACCCCGATTTACACTTCCGGTGAAATGGCCGATCGCGGTTTAAATCAGGCTAACGGTGAACGCCAAACGGATTATCGTGCGCGTTTACGCGAAAAGGTAAGCACTGAATATGTTGCTCGTTTTGGTGGCATGGAAAATCTGCAGAAAGCGATGAATTTTGTGACCCGTTATCGCAATCTTCCTGTGCCCCCCGTTCCTGAGAATGGTCAGGCAAATGATCCACAGACCCTGGCTGTCTTGCAGCAGTTTGGCACAAAATTACCCGAAGTCATGGCCCGTATGGAACAAATCGATGCGGTTACAAAAATGCAGCAGTTTTTGAAAGACAATGCACCGCCTGGCTCACCGATGGGGAATTTGGCTGTGGATGGCTATATTGGAAATAACACTGAAACCATGACCCGTGGCTTTCAAGCGGGTCTGGCTCTCAATACGTTTAAAGAGCGTATTGAAGATGACCCGCAATTGGGAGAAAATCGCAAACGCGAATTGGTATCTTTTATTAATCAACGTTTTGAGGCCCTGGCTACGCATCCAGAGCAAGCACAGCAATTACTGGGGCAAGTACAGCAACGCATGAATAACTTAATTGCTGAACAACCCCCTCAGATATCGGTAGCGACGCGTAACGGACTACAGCAAGATGTGCGAGCGACAACACGTCTGGTTCAGGGGGGGCATTTTAACCGCGAGACCGCCGAGTACTTAGTCAATGGCTGGCTCAATGTGATGGACTCTGGTGAAGGCGAAGACCTGGCTGAGCAATTGGTGGTGCATGAACTAGGCCATATCTGGGAACGTGATTTGGAGCGTCAGGGGCTAGAAGTAACCAAAAACTGGAGCCGACTCTTTGATGATAGCTTGCAGAGCAGTGGCTATTCCACCGGGCAAATGAACCAGGCTGATTTTCATGAGCGTTTACACGATGATTTATCCGCTAGTAGTGATTATGGCAGCGCGAGCTCCGAAGAGGATTTTGCCGAAGCTGTGCGTGTTTTTACTTATGACCCTCCGCGTCTAATGCGCCGCTCACTAATGAAATTTTTGGTGGTGAATGCCTTGCTTCCACCGCAAGATCGCAAATCAAATCAGCAAATTCGTGAAATGGCAGCTGCCTCTGGCTATACTCCGCAAGATCTGCAGCGTCGTCTGGATGCCGTGCTGGGTTTTGGTGAGAGTCCGATTCGCTTTACCACACCAATGGCATCACGCTTAGCTCACGCTTATTCAGGTTTGCGCAGCGATAGCGCCACGGGAAGTGCTGGGCCTCTACTGCGTTCAGAGTCTGTCAATCCCTTCACCGGTGGATCTAGCGTTGTCTTTCCTGGAGCTGCAGGACCCGGAGGAGCCGTTGGCTCCGTTGTCCAACCGTTAGCATTTTCGGATTCGCCGGATTCGCCGGGTTTCCCTGGCTTCCCCATGCTGGAGCTTCCTGAATCCACTGAGAAGCAGGCCCAGCAGCCTGGCCTGCAAGAAAGCGGTTGGTTCTTTAATGCCTTGAGTGAGCGTATTGCTGAAATTGATACCCGTTTGCAAGACTCTGGTCTTACAGGTATACAGCGCAATGAATTTTATAATCAAAAACAAGACCTTGTTAATGACTTTATGACCAATGGTCCGGGGGGCATTTCAGGGCTTCCTGTGCCTGAAACGGCTGTTGTAGCGAGTGAGCAGGCTTTATTACAAAACCGATCCTTTGGGCAGGGAAGCACTCCTCAAAGCGGTCGAGCGATTACGGCAGCTCTGGCGATCTATCATGCGACGGGTCGTTTTGAGCCCGGCGCTTATCCACAATTGTCTCGGCATTTACCTGCGTCTTTTGGGCTTATGCTTCAAAATGAAGGCTTTCAGCATACTTTAAACCCTGGCAGTCCTTTTTCGGATACCCAAATGCTGGAGAGTAGCCTCGAATTTTTGAAATCGATTAGCACCCGTACAGATTCGGCCAATTCAAGTTTGGGTACGGTTCCGGTAATGGTCGATGATGTGAACGGTAAGCTCAGGACCCTCTTATCAACCTTGCCCAATACCAGTGGTTTGACTTATCCGGAGGCTAGAGCCAGAGCCCAAGAGTTGATGTCTGATCCGGCTGTGATGCAGGCTTTTGCTAGTTCTGCGGATAACTTAGGAGCTGGACTAACGCTGATGAACGGGGCTTTGGAGGGACTGCAGTCGATTATGAACTTACCGGATTTTTCGATCTCGTCTGATAAATTTAAGCATCTTTTGTTAACTGCTGCTCTTCTGAACCGAACGCAAGGTGAGTCGTTTTCCTCGTTTGCGACAAGATACATGCAATTGGAAAATGCGCGGGGCAATAGTTAATCCTTTGACTGGATTTTTGAACTAAGTATGGCTTTGCGTATTCATCACCTCAACTGTGGCACGCTTTGCCCGATCAGTCGGGCTCTGTTTAATGGCCAGGGCTCACTTTTTGAGCCGGGGCAACTGGTTTGTCATTGTTTACTGATCGAAACTGAGCAGGGGCTAGTGCTGGTGGATACTGGTCTGGGTCTGCAAGATGTCAAAGCCCGGCAAGTTGCTCCGGTGCTGGATTGGTTTTCTCCCCCCAGATATGCCCTGGAAGAAACGGCGATCGCTCAGGTGCGCAAGCTGGGTTTTCAGGCTGAGGATGTCAAACATCTGATTTTGACTCACCTGGACGTTGATCATGCCGGTGGTATTCGTGACTTTCCTCAGGCGCGTGTGCATGTGCATCGCTTTGAATACCAAAGCCGGCGCTCTCCCCGTTCCTGGCTGGAGCGCTTGCGCTATCCCAGACAGGATTTGTCTGAGCAACAATGGCAGACTTATCAGCCCCTGGGAGAACGCTGGTTTGGTTTTGATGCGGTTCGACCCTTAGTTGGCCTATGCGATCAGATTCTACTGATTCCACTCGTCGGGCATACCCGTGGGCACAGTGGGGTGGCTATCCAGACTGATGGGGGCTGGGTCTTGCACTGTGGCGACGCTTATTTTGATCACCGGCAATTGCGCTTTCCTTTTGTCGATTGTCCGCCGGGTCTTTTGCTTTTACAGGGGTTGGAATCGGCGAATCAGCTTCAACTTGTACACAATCAGTTGCGTTTAAGTCAATTGCGTCAGCAACACCCGGAGATCCAGCTTTTGTGCTCCCATGATCCGATTGAGTTTCAGCGCTTGCTCAAGAAACCCTCTAATCACTGATGACAGGACGTAGGACACATCTTTTTTTTGGTAGCTCTGGCAGACTAGATCATGTTTATTTATGTATGGAAAATAATAGAGGTTTGCCTTGAAAGTTAAGTTTTGGGGGGTGCGCGGCTCGATTCCGACCCCATGGGAAGATGCCATGCAAGTTGGAGGGAATACGACCTGTGTCCAGGTTTCTCCGCGAGATGATTTACTGATGATCCTGGATGCGGGCACTGGCTTGCGCTTATTGGGTGATCATTTACTAAAGTCTTCAGCCCCTGTTAAAGGCCATTTATTGTTAACCCATGCCCACTGGGATCATATTCAGGGCTTTCCTTTCTTTGCGCCGGTCTATAATCCCAATAACCATTTTGTGATTTATGGGGCAGACCACGCCCAGCGTACTCTTGAAGATGTTCTTCGCGGTCAGATGACAGCGCCCTATTTTCCGGTGGAATTTGCTCAAGCCGGGGCCAAACTGGATTTTAAGAGCCTGGCTGAAGAACGTTTTTTTATTGAAGATGTTCAGGTTACAAGCTGTTCTTTTCAACATCCTGGTGGCGTCTATGGCTTTCGCATTGAATATGCCGATCAATCGATTGTTTTTGCTACAGATATGGAGTACACAGAAGACACGCTCGATCAGCGCCTAATCGATTTTGCCGAAGGAGCTGATCTCCTGATTTATGATTCCCAATATACCCCTGAAGAATTTGCCCAAAAAATTGGTTGGGGTCACAGCACGCATATTGCGGCTGCCCACCTGGCTCAACAAGCCCATGTTAAACATTTAATGCTCTTTCATCATGACCCTGGCCATTCGGATCAGCAATTGCGCCGGATGGAAAAAGAAGCTCAGCAGATTTTTGCATCGTCACAATTGGCAACAGAAGGCCTTGAGATCGATTTGGATTTATTGCCTTGAGAGCTGAATTTGGGTATGATTGGAGCTGGAGGAAGAAATGATGAAACGAACCCCATTTTATTTATTAAGCGCCTGTCTGTATTTTGGACTAAGTACGGTCGCTTGGGCCGCTGATACGGATGCCGATCAATTGCCCCAAGGAGTGACGGCTAGCGAGGGCAAAGCAGATAATCTCGAACCTAAAAAGTCAAAACCTTCCCCCAAGCCAGTCCCGGTTGAAAGTGAAGAGCAAAAGCGCTTAAGAGAAAAGTATCCCTTAACGATCAATGGGCAAACACTTTCTAATCAACAGGCTCATCTGTATTTGCTAAAAGGCATTCAGCAGTATCATCTGACCCGTGATATTTTTAAAGCAGCCAATGAGATCAGCAGTGACTATTCTGAAACGGATCATTTGCTCAAGATCGAGCAAAAAGGGATTATCACGGCACGTTTTCAGCCGCAGGACTTAGTCTATGGTCCGGAGTATGCTCATATTAGTTTGCGCATGCGGGCTTTACAAGATGCCGATAAGATGATCTCTCAAGCAATATCTAATTTTGCGCAAGCTCAGAGCCTGGCACCGTCTGTCAGCGTGATTCCACGTTGGTCACGGATTGCTGTGGATACCCGCAAGGCGATTCGCTATCATATTCAGTTTTACAAAACCTCTCTCAAAGCGGTGACTAAAGGCTATCCCAAAGAAGTGATTGATGCAATTGCCCGCAGTTGGAATGCGCCGCGCAACCTCAAGGCTGATGATACCCTGACAACACGTATCACGACGCATATGATTGACCGGGCACGTGCAAAACAGCGCAGTAAGCTGGAAGGTATCACCGGCGTTTCACAAGAAACGATTGAGTTGGATGGCTATACGGAACAATTGCCATCGCTGGATTTTGAAATTAAAAGTTTTTAACAGCAATTAAAGTCTTTTCAAAACGACTGTATATTGTGAATTGCCCCAAAGAAAGTTGCCTAAATTGGGCTCACTCTCTTTGGGGTTGCTTCTGTTTTTGAGTCGATTTTGCTATGCGATTATCTTGACTATCTAAAAGCTGGTTCAGATAGCGGTTTTCGACCAGATAGTCATCACAGTGTTGGCAGATACTGTATTTACTGGCTTGCATCTGGGTACGAAAGGCCTGGTATTCAGTGCCATGCCAAATCTGAGCAAAACTGCGTTCCGGACTGAGCTGATCGATCGTAATTTTTTCTCCCTTGAGCATGCAGCAGCCATAGACGCGTCCATCAGCGGCAATCAGGCTATGCAGCCAGGGAGCAAAACAAGCCTTTTCTTGATAAAACCCCTGTGCGTAATGACCTGCAGCGGTCTGAGCAATGGCAGCTGGGCTACGCCCAAAGGGGTAAGCTTGTTGGTGAGAACGTAACAGTCCCAGGGCCTGGCCTTGCTTGGCCAATTGGGGGGCAATTTGCTGGTTGAATTCTGTGATTTGGCTGGTATTTAGACGCAGACTGCGTTGGTCAGTATGGAGGTCATCGACAGGCAAAAAGCGCACCTGTTGAATGCCCAGGGCAGCGGCTTGTTCTAGATAATTGCCCAGCTCCAGATAGTTTTGATTGGTGATCACCAGATTGGCCCGTAATTTAACTGGGCGAGGACTATCAGTCATCGCCGCTCTGACATGGCTGAGGCCCTTGATGAGTAGATCCCAGCTGTCCTGGCCTCTGATCGCACGGAAGGTCTCTGGATTAAAGCTATCGATCGAGAAGGTAATGCTACCGAGGCCTGCTTTGATCAGGTTGCGTGCTCGTGAGGCGGTCCAGAGCGTCCCATTGGAAACGAGCGAGACATGTTTGCCCTGGCGACTGAGGTAAGAGACCGCCTGGTCTAGATAGGGCGACATCAGGGGTTCCCCCCCAGAGAAATGCACCTTCTTGGCTTTAAGGGTGATTAAATCATCGAGTACAGCTTGTAATTTATCCCAGCTGTCAAAATAGCTTGGGCGCGGAGGGGGCTTGCCCTGAATACGCCACTCGGAGCACATCACGCAGCGCAAATTGCAATGCCAGGTCAGCTTGATTTTGACGCTTAGAGGTCGGATCGGCGTATTGTCTTGCCAACTGCGTAGCAGCTTTTTGGGTGCCTGACCTAAGTAGCGATCCAGTTTATACATTAGTGCAGGTCGGCTCCCGTCAACAAAGCTTCGAGAGTATCGGCCTTTTGAGCGACGTGCAAAATCGCCTGACGCAGCTCAGGCGGATCGGCGGTCTGGGCCAATTGATTGTCTGAGACGACAAACATCTCGGTTTGGCCCAACTGGGCTAGACCGACAGCGCCATAAGACCATTGGCTGTTTTCTTCAAGCACCATCGTATAGAGATCTGGGTTTTGGGCGCCACAAAAAGACTGCAAAGCGATCATCTGATTGCCGTCGGGATCTTGTCTGTCAAAACGGACATGTACGGTCTGAAAGCGACCTTCTGCTAAGGCTAGACGGCACTTGAACTTTTTATCACTGGCTTCGATACTGACTTCCAGATTCTGCAAAGAATTTTCTAATAAAAGCCGTTCCCAATCCGGGTTGCGGGCAGCACGGTAAGCCCGTGTTTTTCCAGGTAAAGCTTGCATTTCTGCCAATTGCCCGCCCAGTTTGCTCAGGCCCGTGATTGCTGTTTCTAATTCTTCACGATCGAGAGTGGCGAGTAGCAAGGTCTTAAACAAACAGAGTTGCGGCTTGCCCGAAACAGGAGCTAAATAATAAGCAAAGCGGCCATGAGCCAGGGCCGGGTTAGCCCGTAATAATTTTTCGTGACTGGGAGCTTTGCCCAGAATCGGCAAGCGCAAGGAGACATAGCTTTCTTGATTGTCCTGACCGAATTCTAACCACAAAGTCCTGGGCTTTTTCTGGCCACTGGCCTGGTAGCGTAATTCTAGTCCCTGTCCAAGTGGTTCGTAGCTTAAATTTTGTAATTCGCTGGCTTTGAGCAATTGTTTGACCCGTGTGATGGCGCGGGGTGATTTGCTCTCGCTTGTTTTGAGCGGAGTCGGCGCTACGGTTTCTCGTTCCGAAGGGGGGCGTGGGGGGAACTGGCGATATTGGGATTTGAGATATTCAGCCAGGCTATAGCCCAGCGTCTGAGGATTATTTTTTAGATCAGCCTGATTGAAGCTTAAATCGCAGCGCCAGTGTAGAGACTGCTTGGCTTGCAGACGGTAGAGCAAGTGGTTTGGGGTCACCTGGGCTTTGCCAATCTCTTGAAAACGCACCACCGACCCCCCTTTTTCTTTGAGCTTATCGATAAATTTGACCTTGATCGAACTGCCGTCGATTAAGGTGAACTTCAGGATCGCCCAGGGGTATTTATAATAGTTCTTTTTAGAGCCTGAATGGGGGCTGGTTTTCTTTTTATAGAGATGCTTGAGTTGGTGCTTGCCGTGATCAATAGTGCCTTTCAAGCCCGACTCTGGATGGATGTCGTGCTTGAGAACCGCAAAGAAGGCTTCCAGTATCTGGCCCTTGCCTTCTTGCTGGCGCAGCTTGCCTTTGCGGCTATTAAAGATGCCAATCAAAATAAATAAGCCGACGATTAAGCCAACGCCGACCATAATAATGATCACACCCTCGTCATCATCACTAAAGTCGAGTTCACCGGTCAGCCAATTGAGTAGTAAGAGAGCACTTAGCAGATAGCCCGCAAGCCAGCTCCAAAAACGGCGTTTATTGCGCTGAGCGAGGTATTGATAGTAATTGAGGTAAGCCTGAAAATAATCTGAGATCTCAGAGGTGCGCAAATACAATTTCGCAAGGCCTTTTGGATCCACCTGGGTTTGGCGAGGGGGATGATTCATTTGCTACTCCTTACTATCCAGACAGAACTGTTTTGATTATATACAAAATCGGGATTGTTTACATCTCAGGGGCCGAGATTTGACAAAATCCGTTACAATGAAGCCATGAAACAGGCACTTGCTTGCTGTTTCGATTAGCTGGCCTCAGGGCTTAAAACAGGTTCAAAAACTCCATGTTAACTCGCGTTTGGCTTTACTTCAAAGAAATGTATCCGCCGATCCCATCGCTCACGATTGCAGTGGTTTCTTTCTTTAATTTGTATTTTATGCTGCAGATTTTACAGCGTGCCTTGCCGCTTTCCCCTGCTGCTTTGCAGGTTTCCTGGCCGAGTGTCGCAGGGGCTTTGACTCTCTTTTTCTTTTTATTGTTTTTGCGTATATCCGATGAGTTTAAAGATTATGAAGCCGATAAGATTTTGTTTCCTGAGCGTTTGGTGCCTTCTGGACGGGTTTTCTTAAGTGACCTCAAAGGCGTGATGGCGGTGGCTATTATTGCCATGTGGCTCTTAAATTTGTTTGTAACACAGGTGCCCCTGGCCTTTGGCGTTTTGTTTGGCTTTGGCGTGCTGATGTACTTTTACTTTTTCTTGAAAAATTATATTGCCAAAAGCCTGATTCTGGCCTTGTTGACCCACAACCCCTCGGTTATTCTGATGAATTTTTATGTAATTGCCGTCTTCGCCCATGAGTATTCGACGCCGATTTTTACGCCACAAAACTTCTATCTGGCGGCTTTGTTTTGGATTCCTGGCTTAACCTGGGAGCTGTCGCGTAAAATCCGTTCGCCTCAGGAAGAAACTGAGTATGAAACTTACTCGCAAGTTTTTGGCTATCGCAAAGCAGCCCTGATCCCGATGTTCGCTTTAACGGCACACTATTTTATGCTGCTCAAGCTGGCGGTGCCTTTGCAATTGTCCTGGTGGTTTTTGGGGCTGCTCTCGCTGGTTTTGTTAGGTGTTTTGCTGATGTTTAGTCGCTTTATTTCCAACCCGACGCCCAAAAGCTCACGTTTAAAACCAGTGACTGAGGCCTATATGCTTGTTTCAGCGGTAGGCTTGCTCTGTGATCTGGGGCTGAAGCGGGGGCTGGTGTGGCTACTGACTTAAACGCCAGACTCGCATTTTTAGATAGTCAGAGCCCTGCTGCTGAGCTGTCACAAATGGGCGGCAAGGCCAGGCATCTGTGGCAATTGACCCAACTGGGCTTGCCCGTGCCAGATTGGTTTTGTCTGGCCAGTTCTGCTTTTGAAGCTGTTCTGAGCCCCTGCTTTGCTGAGCTAGAAGACTATTTGCAACAGCAGCAATTTAAACTTGCCCAGGATAGGGTTCAGCAAGCCTTTCCAGGCCCGGCTTTGTTGCAAGAGTTGAGCGAGCGCCTGTCTACAGAGTCATTTTATGCTGTGCGTTCGTCAGCCGCTGGCGAAGACGGTGGGCGGGATTCTTTTGCGGGTCAGTTTGATACTTATCTCTATGTGCCTGCCAGCGAAGTTGTTGACAAAATTTTAATGTGTTGGCAATCGGCTTTTTCGGAGCGTTTGCATCTCTATTTAGAGCAGCGTCAATTAAGTTTGGCTGCTCTCAAAATGGCTGTGGTCGTCCAGAAAATGGTCCTCAGCGAGGCTGCCGGAGTGATGTTTATGGCCAATCCGATGGGAGCTTTAACAGAGGTCGTGATCAATGCCGGCTGGGGGCTGGGGGAAGGCATTGTCAGTGATGCGGTGCCTGCTGATACCTATTATTATGACCGCAGTCGCAGCCAGTGGCGCATCGAAAGTGTTATCAAAGATTTTGCGATCGTGCCAGTGGCTGCTCTGGGCGGCACTGAAAAGCTGGCTGTGCCAGTGGCCCGTCAAGAGCAGCCGGCATTGGATACAGAGCAGGCCCAGACCTTATTTGAACTGGGAGAGCGCATCCAGAAAGCCTTTGCCAATTATCAGGATATCGAATGGGCCCTGGACGCCGAGGGTCAGTTTTGGATTTTGCAAACCCGCGCGATTACGACGCTCTTGCCCGGTGAAAAAACGCTGTTTGAAAACAGCAATGTCGTTGAAAGCTATCCTGGCATGACCCGCGCCTTGACTTTCTCGTATATTCGCGGGGCTTATGAAATTTTGTTTCGCAATAGCGTGATTCGCCTGGGAGTGCCTCGCCAATTGGTATTTGAGCAGCAGAGTGCGTTTAAAAATATGCTGGGTTATTTGCAAGGGCGGGTCTATTATAATCTCAGCAATTGGTATCTGATGTTTCGCCTGGTTCCTGGCACGGAGTCTTATATCCGCGTCTGGGAAGAAATGATGGGTATTACTCAAGCGGAGCCAGGGCCAGCACCCGGTATAGACTGGAAGCGCTTTGCAATTCCTTGGGCCAAGATGGGCACGCGCTTGTTCTGGACCTTTCTGCGATTGGAACACCATTTATCCGCTTTTCGTAGCCGTTTTCAGGCAGTTTCGCAGCGTTTTTGGGCGCAGGATCACAGCCAATGGAACGCACATCAATTGCTGCGCGAGTACGATCGTCTCTGTTCAGACTTGCTCTATGGTTGGGAAATCACGGTCTTAAATGATGGCTATGCTTTTATTTTTTCGGCCCTGAGTAAAAATCTACTGACGCGCGCAGGCTTTGCAGATCCGACGGCTTTATTTAATGACTTGCTTTGTGGCGAGGCCGGCATGGAAAGCGTTGAGCCTGTGCATTCGGTGCTGCGCTTGTCGGCATTGCTGCGTCAAAGTGCTGCTTTAAGTGCTCAAGTTAAAGTGGCTTTGGATCAGGAGCCAATCATTGAATGGGAGCAGATCCAGAGCTGGCAAACAGATTACCCTGATTTTGTGACGGGTCTGACTCAGCATATTGCTAAGTATGGCGATCGCACGTTTGCAGAGCTTAAGCTTGAGACCTATACCTTACGGGATCGCCCTGCTGATTTGTTGCGCTGGGTCCTGGATGTCTCGCAAACCGAGACCCAATTGAGCGATATGCAGCAGCACGAGCGCCAGATTCGCGCGGCGGCAGAACAAAAATTAAAGCAAGAGAGACGCTTGAACCCTTTGTTGAAGCCCGTCCTCAGCTATGTCCTGACTCAGGCGCGTCGCTGCATTAATTATCGTGAGGCTTCTCGACTGGATCGGGCCCGTTCTTTTGGCATGGTGCGGCAGGTTTTTCGCTGTCTGGGGCAAGAACTGGCTCAGGCTAAATTGATTCTCGCAGCAGATGATGTCTTTGACCTGAGTGTTGAAGAGCTCTCGGCCTTGGTCCGAGGCTCTGGCCCATCAGCCCCCTGGCAAGAACTAATCCGTTATCGGCAGCAGCAGCTGCAAGACTGGGAAGAGCAGTCTCTGGCTGAACGTATTTTGTGTCAGGGCCCGGTAGCTCCCCATTTATTGCCTTTAAAAGACTTGCCTGCAATGGGTTCGGGTCAGCTGCGGGGCACGGGCTGTGCCCCTGGCGAAGTGATCGCTGAAGCATTGGTTGTGCGAGACCCCAGTCAGGCCCGTGAGGTTCAGGGCAAGATTTTGGTGGCCGAAATGACCGATCCGGGTTGGGTGTTTTTGATGATTCAGGCCGCCGGTTTGATTGTCGAGAAAGGCAGCTTGCTGTCACATACGGCGATTATTGGCCGTGAGTTAGGGATACCCACCATTGTCGGCGTCTCAGGAGCCGCTCAGCGGATTCAGTCGGGTGATCGCATTCGCATGAATGGCCAAACCGGCCTGATCGAGCACTTGGAATGAGCAGTTTTGGTCAACTTTTCTATCTGATTTTACCGATGATTTTGGCCGGAGCCAGTAATATGGTCTGGATGAAATTACCGATCTTACAGTCCTGGCGCGTGCCCATGGATCAGGGCCAAAACTGGCGCGATGGTCGGCGCATTTTCGGCGATAACAAAACCTGGAAGGGTTTCGTGGGCATGCTGATCGTGACGGCTTTTTGGATGCAGGTCTTTGCGATTCTGACAGGGCTGTTTGAGAGCTTGCAGAGTCTGTCATTAATCCCTTATGGCTCCTGGCCACTCTGGGCCTGGACTTTTCTGGGTGCCTGGTGGGGTTTGTTTTATGTGCTGGCTGAGCTGCCCAATAGCTTTATCAAACGCCGCTTGGGTGTTCGCGCCGGAGGCGAGGCCCAGGGCGGCTTAAAATCGCTGTTTAAAGTGATTGATCAAAGTGATTCGGTGATCGGTTGTCTGATCGGGATGCTGATTTTTTATGTGCCCAGCTGGCAGGATGCATTGGCTGTGCTGGTTTTGGCGACAGGCTTTCATTTCTTGACCAATATTCTACTCTATCTATTGGGCCTCAAAAAACAAGCGGGCTAGCTCATGCTGGACCATTTTTTGAGGGTGAGAGAGACTTTTCATACAATCAAAATCATTCCTGAGCTAGCGGGAAGAACAATGCCGTACGAAGGAAGCTGGTTTAATTTAGGAGGGCAGGCAATTTTTGACCCCTATGATCTCACCGGAAGAAGCATTCTGCTCTTACTCAATAATCAAGCCCAGGATATCTTTAAGCCGGGTGATAGAATAGAGCTAACGGTCAGCAATACGATCACCAATGCCGCTCAGGAAATTATTCACGCTCAGCATCGGCTCTCGAAAGGTATTGCTAATTAAAATAGGGGGGCGAATTATGCTTAAAATCGAAAACTATGCGCTGAGTCTATTGATTTGCTCTGGGCTGAGTGCCTGTGGTCCAAATGCGAACAATAGCCCCCCTGTGGTCACACCCACAGCACAGCCGCAGCCAACGGTGTCGTTCAGCCCTCCTGTGCCAGAGCCTACACCTAGCCCATCAATGACGGCATCGCCGACGTCGACGTCCGTGATGCCATCGCCTTCTGTACAGCCAGGGCCTAGTCCCACAGCAACACCCTTTCCTCCCTTTGAAGTGCAGGTTCATTTATATGTCGAAAACGACAAAGAGGAAGAAATTGAAGACTATACTCTGACCGTAAAGGGAGAGGATATTGATTTCAGCGAAACATATGAATTTACTGCAGAAACAAGTTTAAACTCGATTGAACTTCTGTGTGGTTCAAACTATTTGTTAACAGTGCACAACAGCGTCTACCCCCCTTCCTCTTTAAAAATAAAACCTTTTTGCCAACTTTTTTCTCGCCCAGAAAGAAATGCAATTAGTCGTGCTAACGCAGCCTATTTTATTCGAGATACACCTATTAAAAGTGCTTTGGAAAACAAGTTAACTTATATTAAAGATCCAGCACTTAGCTTAGAACCTCGCATTGTGAACTCTTCATACACGAGCTTATTTGACCCTATTCGTATACCTATGCATTTTGAGTTTTCAGTTCCCATGGAAACAAGCAGTGTTGAGGACAATTTTTCAATTCGATCAGGCTCAACCACGCCTTTAGTGATCGCCAGAGACAATAGTATATTTCGTGGGACGTTTCCAGTTGGGAGCCACACTGATAACGATTTAATTTTTGACAAACGTCACCTTAACTTCAAATGGAATGCAGAAACGACTCAGGTGGAGATCTCATTTAAAACAGGTTTTGAACTCATACGTATGTCACCCGATTATTTTAGATCTAAGCTTGGATTTGATAAATTGATTCGTAGCGCTGCCGGGGTTGAGCGACGGGGGTACTACTTTTCTTTCCCGACAAAAAGTCTTTCGTTTTTCTATAATATCTTATATCCAATGACACCAAAATTTTCTCAAGATTATAAGATCTCTAAGATTCAAAAAACCAGTGAAGGCTACCAAGCCAATTTTGATGCCATCTTGTTTATGCCAGTCGGCCCTGCCGACAAGGAAATTCTATTGGCAGGCGGTATGCGTGACCGCAATCCATTGGGCGATCCACTCAGTATCCCGCTGGCTCCAGCAGAATACCCTGGCAACAAAGGCAACGTCACCGGCTTCAATACAGCAGGCAATTATCTGATCACTGGCCCTCAAGTGCCCCCAGGCACCAGCTGGAAAAGCTTTGGCGGTGAAGCGCTCTATAACTTTGAGGATCAAAGCCACAGCAGCGTTTTACTCAAGTGGCCCACCCACAAAGCGGAGCAAGCTGTCGACAAACTGATTTTAAAGTATACCGATGTCACCCTGCCCAAAAATCAGTCCATTCGTTTTCAATTGGTGGATCGCTCCGGTCAGCTCAGCACTGAGTTTGCTGTAGATAGTCTGAGTGACGCTTCCCAGTTAAATGAATTAACGGCAGCACTCCCACTTTCAGAGAGCCCCTGGACACTCAAGCAAGAGGCTGGGCAATCGGTCTTGCGCTTTGAAGATACAGTGGGTGAATATATTGGCCTAAAAATAGGTGAAGGGGATTATACGGCTGATACTACCCTCTGGAAAACAGGAGAACCCCTGCCATTCCTTAACGGCTTGAGTCAGATCCGTATGAAGCCAAAGTCCACAGTGCTCAGCGTGAATGGCAATCACATTGATCCTGCTCAAGAAGCGGTCTTGCTGCCCTAAGAGCCAAGTGCAGACAGGATTCGTTTTCAGGTCGTCAATGATAATGACCGCAATTCCAATGGACAATCGGGGACTCGTATTCGTATGAGTGGCTAAACGGGCCTGATAACCAGAGTCACTCAGTATTGGGTGAAAGACTCTGTATCAGACGGGGGTTTATAAGGGGCAGTATGCAGCTTGCAAAATGCCGAATTCAAAGCTAGCATAAAGCTATGCCAAAGAAAAAAGCCCTATCAAATAGCCCACAAGAGCGCTTAGATCACCTCTACAAAAATATTCGAGGAGTCATTGAGCAAGCCAGAGATAATATTTATAAGAAGGCAAATTTTGAAGTATTGCAAGGGTACTGGCAGATTGGCCGATATATTGTTGAAGATGAGCAATCAGGGGACGCACGAGCCGCTAAAGGCGGCGCACTTGTAAAGGAATTAGCAAAAAAACTTCAAGGCGAATATGGTTCCGGGTTCGATTATAGCAACGTTAAGCGGATGAAGCAGCTTTACCTCACTTTCCCCAAAGGCGACGCACTGCGCCATGAATTGAGTTGGACACATTACCGCTTTCTCATGCGAGTTAAAGAAGAAAAAGCCCGTGAATTCTATATAAAAGAAGCTATCGCAGAGCGTTGGGGAACCCGGACGTTAGAAAGAGCGCTTATGAATAAGCTCTACGAGCGCACTCTGTTAGCTCAACAGAGCCCCGACGATGGACAAGATTTGGTCAAAGAGGTTAAATCCAACGAAGGGGAACCCGATTTTACCCCTCAGGACTTCATTAAAGACCCATATAATCTTATATTTACTGGAATTGCTCATGGTGCAAAGCTTTATGAAAAAGATTTAGAGCAAGCGCTTATGGATTCCTTGCAAGATTTTGTGATGGAGTTAGGAAAGGGATTTGCATTTGTGCGCCGCCAATACCGCATTTCTCTTGAGGGTGATAACTGGTATATCGATCTCGTCTTTTATAATTACCTGCTCAAGTGCTTCTTGCTTATTGACCTCAAAACAAAAAAACTGACGCATCAAGATATTGGGCAAATGGATTTCTATGTTCGGTTCTTTGAAAAAGAAGTGCGTCAGCACAATGATAATCCCACGATTGGTCTGATTCTTTGTGCCGATAAAAACAACAAAATGGCCAAATACACTCTACTTGAAGAATCCAATACTATTTTCGCCTCTCAATATCAGCTTTACTTACCTTCTGAGGAAGAATTACAGAACAAACTTCTGGAAGAAAAAGAACGCCTGGAGCTGGAACAGCGACTTGGTGAGGATAATGCAGAGAACTAAACAGGCCTCTTCAAATAAGTCTAAAGCAGCTCACTCCATGGTTTAGGCTTTTTTAGGAGGGCAGGCAATTTTTGAACCCTATGATCCCAAGCGTATCCAATTGAGAAATTGTCTTTGCATGAATGGCCAAACCAGCCTGATCGAGCCCGTGGAATGAGCCGCCTGGGCTCGCTTTTCTATCTCTTAGGCCTCAAAAAACAAGCAGGCTAACTAATCTTCAGGCGCTTGCTCAGGTTCGGTGCTCAGGGGTTCTGACTGCTGAGTGGCCCAATGCGCGGCTTCTAAATAGACGGGCTCCAGGGCTTCTATCAGACGCTTGCGGCTGAGCCCCCGCAAAGGTGACAGATCTTCAATCGGTAAGCGTTTGGCTGCTTTTGTTTCGCCTGTTAAGGGCAGGTCAAGCGTCTGGACGTCTGCAGCCCCTTGCCAAAACTGCTGCCAGCTGCTTTCCAGACTAGGGCGCGGGGCGCTCTCAGCGGGAACCAGGGGCTTGAACTCAAGGCCTTGTAAGCGCAGGATCAACCAGGGATCTTGATCCAGGTAATAGGCCAATTCACAGCAGCTGGCGGCCAAATGTTTGCAGGGCCAGCCCCAATCCGGACAATTGCAGTCCAGACTCATTTGAGAGACCGGGTCTGGGATCAGACTATGACCGTTTTCTTGCAGCACTTCTTGCCAGTGGTAAGGCAAGACCCGATCGTGTGCATCGGGATTACGCTTGAATAATTGCTCAATTAAGAGACGGGCCTCGTCCGCAAAAGGGGCAAAAACGATCGTCGTATCATAAGGAAACTGACGGGAGCCAAAGACCTGGGCGCGGACTTCTGCGCCTTCGATTTCCATGTTTTTGACTTTGCTCTGGCTGGCATAACGTGCGCCTCGTTCCATGCGATCAGGGTCTTTGTCTTGCAGCGTTTTGAGCCAGGCTTCGCTCCACCAGCTCGTGCCAAATCCGTTATTGCTCATGAGCTCAGTACCAGATCTGAGCTCAGTTTGAATAATTCTTTCAGCTCTTGATCGTTCATTTCGGTGATCCAGTTTTCACCTGAGCCCACAATCGTGTCGGCCAGATTCTTTTTTTCTTCAAGTAAATCATCAATACGCTCTTCTAAAGTGCCGCTACAAATCAGCTTATGGACCTGCACCTGTTTTTCTTGGCCAATACGATAAGCCCGGTCAGTGGCCTGGTTTTCAACCGCTGGATTCCACCAGCGATCATAATGAAAGACATGATTGGCTGCTGTTAAATTGAGACCGGTGCCGCCCGCTTTGAGACTTAAGACGAAAATCGGAATTGAGTCGTCGTTTTGAAAACGTTCGACCATTTTGCTACGTGCAGCAGCGGGAGTTCCACCGTATAAAAACAAGACTTCGCGCTGAAAGCGCTTTTGTAAGTGGGATTGTAAGAGTTTTCCCATTTCAGAAAACTGGCTGAAGATCAGGGCTTTTTCTTGATTCTCAAAAATTTCGCCCAGCATTTCTTCCATGCGATCCAATTTGCCCGAGCGATCGCTCAGCTGATCGCTGGTCTTTAAAAAGTGCGCTGGGTGATTACAAATTTGTTTTAAGCGCATCAAGGCGGCCAAAACCACTCCCCGGCGCTGAATGCCACTGAGGGTATTTAATTGCAATTCAATATCCTGGACCACTGAAGCATAGAGAGTGGCTTGCTCCTGACTGAGCTGGCAATAGACTTTCATTTCCAGTTTCTCAGGCAAATCAGGCAGAATCTCTGGATCGGTTTTGAGGCGACGCAAGATAAAGGGGGAGGTCAGGTGCTGCAAGCGTTGCAGCGCACGGGTGTCTTGCCAGCGCTGGATCGGAGTTAAAAACTGGGTTTTAAAGCGCTTGGGCGTGCCCAGTAAGCCGGGGTTCAAAAAGTCCATTAAGCTCCAGAGATCGCCAACGTGGTTTTCGACAGGTGTACCCGTTAAGATCAATTTCCAGTGGGCCGATAAGGCGCGCGCCACTTTGGACTGCTTGGTTTGGGCATTTTTAATGTTTTGGGCTTCATCCAAAACCACCCCATTCCAGATCACATCCTGAAAGCTTTCCTGATCGCGGTGCAACAAGGCATAAGAAGAGATGATCAGATCATAATCTTTAATTTGAGAGGCAAAGTCTTCGGCTTTGCAGCGTTGCGTACCGTGGTGAATCAGGGTGCGTAAAGTGGGTACAAAGCGCCGGGCTTCATGACGCCAATTGTCTAGCAGAGAAGTCGGGCAGATGAGTAAGACCTGACCGGTAACCCCTTGCTCGATAAAGCTTTGCATTAAGGCCAGGGTTTGAATCGTTTTGCCCAGACCCATATCATCAGCCAGACAGGCTCCCAATTGGTTGCTACACAAGAAACCAAGCCAGTCCAGTCCACGTTGTTGGTACGGACGCAGCACACCATGAAAGCCTTCTGGGAGGGGGATGGTTGGGACTTCTTGTTCGTGACGCAAGGTCGCTAAAAATTCCTTAAGCCAGCCATTGGTACGCACTTCTTCGATAACAATCGGTGCGCCTTCTCCCTGAGGGCCCAGCAATAAGACATCTTTTAAGCTGAATTTATGAGCCTGGTGCTGCTGCCAATAAGCCAGAGCCTGGTTCAATTCATCCGGGTTGAGATGCACCCAGCGATTGCGCCAAAAAATCAGGCGGCTTTTTTGTTGGGCAAGAATCTGTAGTTCTTCGATGCTGATCGGTTCATCGCCCAGCATCAGTTCCCAGCGGGTATTGAGGAGCTTATTTAAAGACAAATGCCCGCCGCTAGAGGTCGGAGCGCTGTCGATTTGAACCCGGGCCCGCAAATGGCTCTGCTCTTGCTTCCACCAGACCGGCAGGCGCAAGCCAAAACCGGCTTGCCCCAGGGCCTCACTGGCACTCAAAAAAGATTCTACATCAATTAACGAAAGCTCCTGGCCGCCATCTAAATTTTGCTCTAGAGCCGGGCAGTGCTGATGGGCCTGGCCCAGCGCTTCGCGCAAAAAACTGCGCAGAGGGAAGTGCTTGAGCACAGCCAAATCGTGGGGCTGCTCCAGAGTTTCTAAATCGATATAGAGACTGGGATCTTCGCGAGAATGGAGTAAATAGCGCAGATACCACTGCTCAGAGGTCTCCGATGGTTCTTCAAGTTGAAAAACCAATTGAAAAGGCGCATCTGCTAACAGACGTTGACTGCGGCTCCAGGCGCTCAGGCGACGTTCTAATAGTAAGAGTTCGGGCTCTGAGCCCTGAACCAGTCCATTGCGGCGGCGCAAGGCTTCTAGCCAGCGATCTTCCAGTCGCATCGAGGGAATCCGGCGAGGAGAATATTGGCCTCCAATCGCTTTTAAGCGAATCTGGGTATCACAGAGCCGGGTCAGGGCGGTCATCAACAAAGTCTGCATTTGCTCTGTCGGCCCATTTTGCATTTGCTCAGAAAAGGCCTGACAAGAAGCGGGCATGAACTGAGTTAAGCGACGCAACTGTTGGTGCTCACTTTGGCTGAGCAAGGGACGCCACAGGGCAAACCACTCGCGCTGACGCTGCTCGAGATCGGGTAAGATTTGATGGCGGGCGATCAGGTCCATACCGGTTTGCCAGAGCGCTTGCCAAATTGGGATTTCGGCTGAAGTGATCACCTCTGAGGGTAAGTCGTAGGGTTGTCCTAGCCATTGAATCACTTTGCCTGGCGGTAAAATGATTGTCTCCAGTAGATAAGGCTGTAGGGTAGTGCTTTCAGCCAAAGCGTTACCCGAAGAGCTGGGCACGGTCGTGCTGGGCACCCAAAACCAGAGCTGTTGCTGTTTTAATTGCTCAGGTTGCCGGCTTAGATTGAGTTGACGTAAGCTCTTTCTGAGCTGTTCCTGGCTGGCCTGAAAAGGATAATGCTGTTCACTCAGCTTGACTGTTGGGTGGGTTTCTGCCCAGAAGATAAACTCCTGCTGCCAAAACCCCAAATGCAAAGTTAACATGGTCTGACTTCCTGCCTCTGACCTTTGTACAAGGTGAGGATTGGCTGAGATTGTTGGATAGGGGACATGAGCATCAAGGTTCAGAGTCAAATTTTTTGCGAATCCGGCTTTGTTGTGACAAGGCGGAGTCTAATTGGCTTTGGTTGCAAAAATTGAGTTCAATTAAAGCCTGACCCAGGGGAACTTCACGGGTGACATGCCAGCTCAAAGCTTCGATCAGGTGGGCTTGAGTGATGATCTGAGCCTGAATCAGAAGGCTTCCCAGGCGGGTGTTTTGTCTCACTTTGTGGCGTTTGCGATAAAAGCTCTCCACCAGGGTGCGACCCCCACGCCCTGCAATCAGAGTGTGACTGCCCAGAAGGCCAACTTCATCCAGGGCATAGGCCACCAGTTCAGCAGGGCTTGCGCCAAAAGCTGAAAAATCTTCGACTTGTAAATTTTGTAGGTAGAGTCCTTCATCTGACATTAATGCACCTCAAAACTAACCTTGCCTGTACTGGCGTTGCCCAGGCGATCGGTTACTTTGACGACCACCACGTGCAAGCCTTTGGCTGGCTTTGCAAAACGAAAGCGGAAACTCTCTTGATGGGCATCGATAATTTTGTCTTCGGATTGAATCAGATGTGAACTCTGGCCATCAAGGGCATATTCAGCATAAGCCAGAGCTGAAATTTGATCCTGAGCCGAAAAACTGAGCTCAATCATATCACCACTTTGCCTGGCGGAAACATTTTTAATCACAGGGGGTGAGTTATCGAGGGTGACAAGCTCGCTATCCCGGTAAACCCGATAAGCATTACTGGCTGGATTAGATAGATTGTCTTTGGCATAGACCCGGAAGTGGTATTTGCCATCCATCAGGGCGCTGGAATCAAAAGAATAGATCAACTGACTGATATCTTTGGCCAGGGCATGCCATTGAGATTGGCCATAAATCTGATAATAGATATCAAAGACCAGCTCGTCATTATTGGGGTCTTCAGCGTCCCAGGCCAGGGTCAGCATGCCAGGTTTAAATTGCTGAACCATGCGCATTTTAGGCGCACCGCGGTCTTCTTGCAGGGTTTCATAGACCTGTTGGGTGTTGCGTAAGGGACGCAATTTATCTAAAATTCGGGGGGTTAATTCCAGGGAGCGAGGCCCTTCTAGCTTACCTACTGTATGGGGGGTGAAAAACAAGCCGCGTTCTAAAAAGAAAACCTCATGCACAATCGGCGACATATTTTCACGCAGGAAACTGACATCGAAGTTGTTAATTCGTGGGCTGCTTTCCTGAGAGGAACTACTGAGCTCAAATTTGAGCTGCAAGTATCTACCAATAGGTGACTTCAGTTGGCTTTCTTGCGCTGAGCCGGCGGCGGGTGTCCATGGGTTCCAGGTGCTATCAGGGGTGCGGGTATTGCCCGAACGTGACCAGATCTTAATTTGGGTGCCCGGCGGCTGCAGGGTATCCAGATGCAAAGTGCCCCAACGCGCAGGTAAGCCGGTACTCAGGATATCGGTTTCGTAGACTCCTGTACGGCGGTAATCGCCATTATAGCGATCGAGGCGGGCTGGGCTGCTACCCAGTGCCAGGACCTGTTTTCCATTGCTCAGTAATTCAGATATCTGGTTGGATTCAGAACGGGCAACCAGGCTCAGCGTCCGTTTTTCAGACTGGGCCGGGTGGTTTATTGTGTACATGCGTCCGCCATTGCCGGTACCAATAAACAAGGTGTCGGCACTATTTAATGCGAGACTATAAGCGCTTTCTTGATCCAGGGGGAAGAGAATTTCACTGTGGCCTTCAGCATTCAGATGAAAGACGGCACTTTTAGAGCTGTTTTTGCTGGCTTGAGAACGGTTGGCGGCGATATAGAGGTCGCCTTTGCCATTGCCTGTGATTGCTGTGATCTCGTCAAAACCGGTGTCTAATAAAGCTTTGGGGTTTTTGTCGCCTGTATATTGATAGAGAATGCCTTTGCTGCCTCCACCAATCACGAGTCCCCATTTTGAATCATGGTAGAGCGTACGCAAATTGCTTTCGCTGGATTGGTAGAGGAGCTCTGCTTTGTCACCGTTGAGTTCGTAGAGAGCGCCTTTGCTGCCGGTTACAAAATAGAGCTTATTATTTGCACTGACAAAATCCCAGATATAGTTTTCTTTGATATTAAGCAATGGCTTTAAGCCGGTTTGGGCAGTACCTTTGTAGATCTGACCATCGGGAGCAGAGGCTGCATATAAATTGCCTTTGCTATCGCTTCCGACTGCAGTCACAAGGCCTTTGCTCAGGCTCAGGACTTCTTTGACTTTATTGCTTTGGCTATTTAAGATCAAGGCCCGACCTTGCTGGCTGGTAGCAACCAGTACGTCTTGTTGATTGATCTGGACGGCATCCATAATATTGGCGTCTTCTAATTGGGTCACAGGTTGCAATTGGGCACTTAAGACCAGGGCACCATCAGCCTGAATTGCGGTTGAAATTAAATTACCAGCTAAGAAATCACGAACCCCTTCAACATACCAATTTTTGGGAAACTCAGCCGCTGCAGGCAAAGCCATGCTCAGGGCCAGTAAACCACTTAGGAGAATTCTTTTTGTCACGAAGGAGTCCTTTCTCTGTTAACGATCATTTAATTAATTACACGGCCCTGGGAACTGACGAAAAACTTAATAAACTGTTGGCCACTCAGGTCATATTGGGTGGGGAAACTATATTCTATCCCCGGAGAGCGAATCAGTGGAACCGCATGGTTCATATTTTGGGTGATATCAAGCTGCTCTGCAACAGAGGCAGGCAGCTTGGGGTAAACTTTACTATACAAGCTAATACCTGGCTCTTCAGCGATCCACTTTAAATAGAGGCGATCACCAGCTCGTCTGTGGCTGAGATCTTCTAGTAAATCAGGGTAGCTAAAATAATCCGTTTTGAGGCTGTCTTCTAGCTGATCTAATAAGGGGCCGCTACTAGCCAGTAAGCTCATCGGCCCGGGTTGGGCGTCGCTTGGAATCTGTACTTTTAAATGGCGCACAATGTCTTGCTGACGATAATTTTTGAGACGAACATGCAGATTCACGCTTTCACCGGGACGGACTTCTAGATGGTCGGCCCAGATCTGATCGATACTAGCCAGTAGGCTTTCGGGGCGAAAGCTGAAGTCGAGCTGCATACTTTCAATCGAGGGAGTGTGAAAGGGATTGTTCCAGAGCGTAAATAGGGTGTTTGCCAAATCGCGAGCAGCCAGAATCTCAACTTCCTCTTGCTCTGTTGCTGAATAAAAACGGTTGAAATCAATTGTTTTACCGTCTACCTTGAGCTGACCGGTGAGTTTAATATTGCCACCCTGATTAAATTGTAGCCGCCCTTGCAAGGAATTATAAACACTGACTGCGATCATCATAGGGGTCATGCTGGGGTTTTGGAAGACTTCAAAATTGATTTGTTCAGCATCGACGCGAGCCTGATCATGCATTTGCAATTGGACCGGAATCATGCGGCTAAATTGCCCAACTTTGCCCGCGATGGCGGTCGCGCGATCCTGGGTGATGGTGCCTACTTCGATGCCGTCTTCGGCCATTTTATACGATCCCATCTCTGAGACCAGAATATGTTGCACATATGAGGTTGCCATCGGAATTTGAGCTTGGCCACTGTTAAAAAAAGGATGCCCAAATGCCAGGACTTTATCGCCATCGACATACGAGACCGTTCCTGTTCCCGACATCGAGATATCTCCGCGGACCATCTGACCTGAAATTGCTCCGCCCATTTCCAGCTTTTTAGGTGCCTGGGGGTGCCCTTGTTGGCCTGAGCTACTGGCTGCTACGGGCTCAAAACCTAGTTTTTGCAGATCGGCCCCAAAGACAGACAGCGTTTTTGCTGAAATACCTCCCATTTGTAATGGGGTTGCTATCGCCCGCACCTGAGTGGCCTGACCTTGCCAGTGAGTGGTTTGTTGAGGTGTGGATAAATTTGCCAGGGCTTGCTGATAAGTCTGGGGGTGATACGCTTGCCGATTGGCCGGGTTGACTTGATTGGGGATCTCAAAAATTTTGAGCATATCAGCGATCGGGGTAATACCTGCGATCGGTTCTTTGGTGAATTGCCCAAAGCGATAAGAGAGAGCACCAATCAATTGATCATTAATATAACAAGGGCTGCCACTCATGCCTGCTACAACACCTGTATAGCTTGCTTTTTCGCCTTCTAAGCGAGCTAAGAAAATATCCAGTTTAGGACCTAGCATGCCGTGCATAGTGCCGAGCACTTCAAACTCAAAAGGCTCGATTTTGCTGCCCTGAAATACGGTATGGCAAACGCCACGCATGCCACGTTGAACCTGGGCTGCAGGCATCATGGGGCGGGTTTGGGCCAAAGTGGGCAGGCTCACACAAATCAGGCTGAGGGTGATGGCTAGTCCTTTAAGCATGGGTTCTCTCAATCACAAAAAGTTTGTTTCAGTCTAGCATAGGTTATAGGGCGCTATGGCTACAAGACCATTGTCTCTGGGCTCTATTGCCCCTGATTTGGCAAGCTACAAAAACTCAGTTTTGGGCTTATTTTCCGTAAAGAGCCTGATAGATCCAATATGACGTAAAGACCCGTTTGACGTAGCCGCGGGTTTCAGGGTAGGTGATTGACTCTGCCAGAGCGTCATAGGGTAAGTGGCCATAGTCTTTGAGCCAACGAGTGACCGGACCCGCTCCGGCGTTATAAGAAGCGACTGCCAGCATGGAGTTGCCATCAAATACGTCGTGACGTGAATTGAGATACCAGACTCCCATTTTGATGTTGGTTTTGCCATCAGTCAACGAATAATCGCCTTCAATTGGCATTTCTTTGGCAATTTGCTGGCCTGTGGCCGGCATGATTTGCATCAGGCCTGTGGCCCCGACCCAGGATTTGATGGTGGGATTATACTGGCTTTCTTGCCAGGTCAGGCCTGCGGGTAAAAAGGGATTCATCGAATAGCGTTTGGCTTCGTTTTCATAAGTATCAAAGAAAGCCAGCGGGAAGGCGGCAGGCAAGTAAGCGTCATCTTTCTCAGCCAGCCAGCGATAGCGTGTGACTGCTTCATAATAGCGCCCTTGTTGGTGTAGTAGCGTGCCATGAAGAGTTTGTACTTCGGGGCGATCAGAGCTTTCCGCAAGCTCCATAAAGGGCGCTGTTTGGCGTAAATAATAGAGCTGCATCAACTCGGAGAATGCAAAATCATCTCCGGCAATTGCTTTTTCAAAGGCCTGGGTATAGCCAGGATCAGGAATGCGATCGCGCGTAAATCCCTGATAAGGGACGGTTGCATAATGATCTTCGCCACCCTTTTGCAAAATGTGTAAGCGGGCTTTGGCACGATGGGTATAATAATCCATCAGTGGGTTTTGCGTCAGGGGGGTATAAATGGCAATCGCTTTATCGTGCTTTTCTTGTTGTTCATAAGCACGGGCTAGCCAATAATTTAAGCGGCTTTTGAGGGGGTGCTCTTTATAGTAGGGTGCGTATTTTTCAATTTGTGAAATCATACGGGTCGTGTCTTTTTGCAAATAGTCGTACCAAACGCTATACCACAGGGCTGAAATAGCGTCTTCATGTTTGGGGTCAGTCTCTAATAATTGGCTATATGCCCGTGCTCGTTTGCCGTCTTGATTGCGCAGATCATAGATAATGCCTTCTTCCCAGAGGGCGTCGGCCACGACTTCTGGCTTTGAACCATAGGCTTCTTTGACTGTGTGTAATTGCCCCAATGCTTTGTCATACTGCTTAGCAATGCGTTCCAGTTTGGCCATGCCGACTGTTGCCAGGCCCGCGGCAGTTGAGCCTCTATAGTTGCTAACGAGCTTCTGATAGTGCCCGCGTGCCTGGGGGTAGTACTTGGCTTGCATCGCCAACCGGGCGCGCTCCAATTCGCCATCAGCGTCTTGGGCAGGTACCTGACTGAGCTCTCCATAAGCGGTTTGATACATATAGCGCTGATCGGCAGCTTGAGAGAGGAATATATGCTCTCCTGATTTCAATTTATCGCCTAGCTTTTCGCGAATTTTGTAAATCACTTCTCTGCCAGCGGGGTGCGTGGGGAACTGTTTGAGATACGTTCGATAATAATTTAAAGCTGCTGTGGGTTGGTTTTCAAGGGTGTACTCGGCTTGCTTGAGCAAGACTTCGGCCCGGAGGGGATTCTGCTCTGAAAGGCTGTCCTTCCATTGCACCAATTGGGAGATCGCCTCTTGTTTTTTATCGCTTTGCCAGAGCTGCTCAATCGCTGCTTTTTGCCAGGCATCTTTGAGACTGCTCTCCGGGAAGGCCTGGATCAGGCTAGCGTAATTTTCGGGTTTGGCTCGCGCAATTTGCCAATCGGCAAATTGTTTGATCACGGGATCTTTGCTATTGGCTAATTCTGTGGCCAGATTTGCGTAGGTTTCGGGTTGCTGCATAAACAAGGCCCACTGAGCGCGTTCTTTAAACCAGTCCTGTGGATCGGTTTTTAAGTAGGTTTCAAGGGCGCTAGATTCTACTGAACGCAAGGCCTGGTCCAGATTTTCGAATTCTTTTTTTAGGCTTTGTACAATTCGCAAAAATGTCTTTTGTTCGGGGTTTTGTTTGTGTAGTTCTTGAAGCTTGCTGATTGCTATCAGCGGGCCTTCCGTATAAAACAATGCCTGAGCGAGCAAAGCCTGGGTATCTTCAGGGGCTTCGCTGCTGAGTTCAAGGCTTTCTAAAACCTGTTTGGCCTTGTCGTATTTGTGCTCATGCAAATAGGTTTCGGCTTGTTTTAGGGGCGCATCGGCACAAGCTGTCAGCAAGGCAGTGCAAAGCAGGGACAATAGAGTCGTTTTTTTCATATTATTAGCCTAAAAGAGTTACCAGGGCAGAAGTTAAGAAATAATTGACGCAGACAATCAATAAAATGGAGTGTACCACGGTCGTATTGGCAGCCTTGCCCACACCCAATGCTCCACCAGAGACATAATAGCCTCTATAACAAGAGATCAAACCGACAATCAAGCCGAAAATACAGGCTTTAAACATACCGCCCCAAATATGCGACATCTTGGTGAATGAAAATAAGTTGGAAAGAAAAACTCCTGAATTCAGGCCTTTGAGTCCAATAGCGACTGCGTATCCGCCTAATATTCCTCCAAAACTCGCAATGGCATTAATAATCGGCACCATCACAACCAGGGCGATTAGGCGGGGAATAATAATATATTGAAAGGGATCGACGGCCATCACTTCCAGGGCATCAATTTCTTCGGTCACCCGCATGGTTCCAATTTCTCCTGAAACCGCTGAGCCGGCCTGAGAAGCAACCATGATACTGACCAATGTTGGTGAAAGCTCACGAAAGATCGCTTCAGCCAGTAGGCTAGAAAGTAAGCGCTGGGCGCCAAAGACTTCAAAAACCTGTAAGCCTTGCAAGGTGGTGACCATGCCTGTGGGTACGACGATCGCTAAGACGGGCAAAATACATTGAAAACCCGTGGTATGCATGGAACGTAAGGTTTCACGCCAAAAAAAAGGTTTGCGAAACAAAGCCAGAATAATTTGCCAAACAAAAAAACCGAACTGTCCAATTGAGCCCAGCAGTCGGTAGATTGCTTGCATTAGAAATTGGGTTTTGAAACGATATCTTCGTTATCAGCGCGAGGATGGTGGGTAATGATTTGTTGGGTTCCCAGATCTTCGATACTCAGACGTCCACGCAAAGCAATTTTTTCAACTCGATTCATGACGGTGGCATTTTCTTCGATCAACCAATCATCCTGACCGGGCTGAGGCATGGGCATCAGGGCTTGCTCTTCTCTTAATTGGTCCATAATCGTGCGATCATGCACAATATAGCGCGCCAGATCTGCTACAAATGACAGGTTTCGCTCAAAATGATCGATCCGGGTCGCAGACATTTCGGGCAATCCACCATAATTAATATAGTCTTTTTGCCAATGGCTTTTTAGATCTAAAAATACCTTATCTAATAAAGCAAAGGGATCTAGATAGCCCCAGTTTTCTTTGACATGTATGCCCAGCGGGGAAAACGAAGCCGGTGTTGGGCGTAAAGAATCTTTGACGGCTTCGCCTTTCCAATTATCGTACTTTACCAGGGTCAGCCATTCGCCGATATTAAAGGGCTCAAAGCCCTTAATGTCGGTGACCACACGGTCAGTTCGCTGATAAACCTGGCGCTTGATACGAAAAGCACTCAATTGGTTATTCTGAATCCGCGGCATGATCGACAAGCGATCATCTCCTGTGATTTCCAGATAAAATAGTGGCATACTTATTCCCTCAAGACTTTTTTACTGCGTGGCTAAAATGCGAGGTGTGACCATGATGACGACTTCTACGTCTTCTGTGGTAGAAGATGAAGTCGAAAAGAGACCACCTAAGAAAGGAATATCACCCAATAAAGGGATCTTACTTTTGTCCTGAGTATCGGCTTTACGCATCAGACCGCCGATAATGACAGAGTCTCCATCTTTGACCCTGAGTGTGGTTTCAACCGAACGTTGATTTAGCTCAGGTATAGCCTGACCGCCAACGGCGACCAAATTGCCTCGAGTCGAAATATTGGGTATCAATTTCATTGTAATCATGCCTTTATCCATATCAATAAAAGGTGTGATTTCTAAAATTTCACCAATGCTCAGGGTTGAGATCGTCTGAGTTGAAGTTGTTGCCGTTGTGGTGGTGCTCAAAATAGGGAATTGGGTGGTTGAATTGAAAGTGGCTTTAATCCCATGTTGAATCGTTA
>JBBKWI010000033.1:0-7149 GCA_037968875.1 Candidatus Sericytochromatia bacterium
ATAATCATCGGCGCCGACTTCAAGACCAATCACGCGATCGATTTCTTCGCCTTTGGCGGTCAGCATAATGATCGGAATTTCGTTGCGTTCGCGACGTAAGATACGACATACTTCGAGGCCGCTTAATTCCGGTAACATCAAGTCCAATACGATCAAATTGGGTTTTTCCAATTGAATTTTCTGGAGAGCTTCTTGTCCATTGTGTGCGCTAACGACGTCAAATCCCTCTTGATTCAGAGCATACTCGATAGACTCTACGATGGATTCTTCGTCATCAACTAAAAGAATCTTGTCTGCCATAATGTTCCTGTCAAACCTCTACCTTGCTATATGTGGTGACCCTAGTAACCCTTATTAAAAGAAGTTCTTTTAACAAGATCAGTCCTCAATAGGATCTGTTTATTACCTCATCTTAACATGACTCTTTACAGACGTCATTAGCAAAATGCCCTAAACGGGTGATCTATTCTGGCTTTGCGCACTTTTTTTACTTTTTTTTGTGAAAGAAACCCAAGTGAGTCTGAGCAGGCAAAGCCAACAATTGCCCTAAACTTAGATTATTATTTTAAGCTAGGCTTAATTCCCACAGCGACTCTGGCTCCGATCCGCTAGACTTAAGCATGCAATTTGCCCCACTTTGGCACAGCGTTGTGCTCTTGCGCTTCCCTTTTTCGGTCTTACTCTTGCCGGTCTTTCTCTTGGCCCTCTCACAGGCGCCGTGTGCCAGCCTATCTGGGCTGATCTGGAGCGGGCTCATTTTACACCTGCTGATTTACCCGGCCAGCAATGGCTATAATTCATTTATCGACCGCGATACTGAAGCGATTGGCGGCTTAGCAGCCCCTCCGCCTGTACCCGAAGATCTCGGCAAACTGACCCTGGTCATGGATCTGCTGGCTCTGGGTCTGGCCTATTACCTGGAACCGGTCTTTGCGATCGGCTGCGCAATCTTAATTTTATTATCTCGGGCCTATAGCGCGCCCTGGCCACGTCTCAAGCGCTACCCCTGGATCTCTTTCTTGCTGGTGGCTGGCTTTCAGGGGGCCGGCGCTTTCATCGTCAGCTTATTGGGCTTTGTGCCTGCCCCGCAGTGGCCAGAACTCTGGCATTTAGACTTTGGCCTGCTGGCCCTGGCGTCCAGCCTATTGGTTGGCGGATCTTACCCTTTGAGCCAGATTTATCAGCATGAAAGTGACAAAGAACGGGGCGATCAGACTCTGAGCCTGCAATTGGGCATCATGGGTACATTGGTTTTTGCTGCCCTGATGTTTGCCAGCTCAGGCCTGATTTTCAGTTTGATCCTGCCTGTCTGGCAGCTGCTATTACTCGGTGCCTGTTTAAGCCCATCAGCACTCTATTTTGGCTATTGGTGTTGGCAGATCCGTCGAGATACCGCTGCAGCCAATTTTAGCCATACGATGCGTATGAATCTACTCGCAGCACTGGGGTCTGGGCTTGCTTTTGCACTGATCAGCTATCAGAACTGGCTACATTGCTTGTGAGAGTTGAGCTTGAAAATGCGCTCTGGTGATGACAAGCAGAATTTGTTTGTGAAAAATTGTCGTCTGCACATATAATGGGTCATATACCATTCAAACAGATTCAACAAAGCCAACGATGCCTTGTGGGCTTTCGCTTATTGCTAGCAAAGAAATTTTAATTCAGGGGAAAAAACAAAATGCTTATTCGTAATAACAACTTGTCCGACTTGGGCGACCGTTTCAAAGCCAAGAGAAATGAACGGAAAGCCGATAGACAAGCTGCAGCCAACGCGAAAGATCGAAAAGCCAATCCGAGAAGTGGTTACGTCTTAGGAGATGAACCTAAAACCGCAAAACCGGCACCGTCTAATCAGCCCCCAAGCCAAGAGACTGTAGTGGGTATAGATAAATATGGCGTATTGATTGATCCCAAGGATTTAAACAAAACCAGATTGGACAGTGCCTCTCCTCAAGTTGAATCAAATCCGACCGCCACAGATGACACGAGCGTCAGCGTTGCACCCCCTGCAGCCTCAGCCGATTTCTCAGCCGTTGCAACCTCTTTTGGCACCCCTGCGTCTGCTCCGGCTACGGTCACGCCGGCTACGGTCACACGCCTTACAGCCGCACCTCCTGCTCCACCCCCTAGCTTATCTGTGCGTGTCGACGGAGAAAGGCAAAATTTGACTTTGGCTGAACCCAACGCTTATGCCTCAGCAAACAAAAAAGATATTGTCTTCCATCCCGGCCAGGGAGCGGGTTCGTATGTTAAAGGCGTCACTGCCAGCATCAAAATTGTCAAAAATGGCAAAGTCGGAATTGCTGAGAATATCAGTAATCCCAAAGCGACGCTTAGCAGCCCAGTCTATAAAGCAAACTACGATACGCAGTTTAAAAACGCTGACAAAGCGATCACGTCCTATTTCAATCAATTGCCCACAGGCCAATCTTTAAGCAACGAGCAAATGCTGAATGTGGTCGTCGATCGCTTTCAACAAGAGAACGACTCCAGTCAATTGACAGCCCCTCAAAAAGATGTCTTGCGAGATATCTTTAATGTCAGAGCCCTTGATAATGGCGCCGCTTTTGAAGTGTATAAAGCTGACGGCAGCAATGAATGCAAGCCAGAAACCTACGCTCTCAAAGACTTTGCCCCCCCGACACAGCTCAACCCCAATGTCTCTCAAACCATCAATACGATGAATACCAACGGAACCGCCAATATGGTAGAAGCTTGTAAAACCGGCAAGCGCCTGCACAACTCTGGCGCTAGCCCTCTGGCGATTGAAATGACCAACGCCTACAAAGCAGCCTTTGGCAATGCAGATAGTCCCTTTGCGGTACAGAACGACCCCAGTAAATCAGATCAGCAAAATATAGCCGACGCGGTTCAAGCCACAGTCAGTTTCTTAACCAATTATGATCTTGTCCTTACTAACGGAGAAGTCAAAAAAAATGGCTCTGTCCCTGATTTTGAACCCACCAATACCCCGCGAACATTTTTGTCTGCCCAGCAATTGGCCGGCATTGAGGATGCTTTTGGGATCACACTGAGCAATTATGATTTGATTGGTCTCAATATTAACGGGACCGCCAATCCGCCCTTTCGCATCGATTAAGGGGTCTAAAACCAGGCGCGATTCTGCTGGCGATGGCAAATGGTCTGCAGGATTGCTGCCTGAGCTTGTTAAAAAAGTATTAATCATTAGCAAGACCTTTTAACCTGCGCGTATAATGGGGGTAAGTTATCTGTTTTTCAGGAGAATGTCTATGCCCTCTATTCCCAAGCCAAACCTTGCGGCCACTGCCCCGGCGACGCCCCCTTTAGGTCTCACTAAACCTGCTTCTGATACGTCCGCACAAGCGACAGGCAGTCTAACTAAAGCCAGCACCGCTCCTCAGCTTTCATTCCAGCTGGACCAATTGAGCGCTCAGAGCGATCTAAGCCCCCATTTTGTAGACTACGAAGTCAAAAAGGGAGATACCCTCAGCAAAATCGCCAAAGAAAATATGGGCAGCTCTGCTGATTATATGCAGATCTTTGAAGCCAATACTGATCAAATGAAGAACCCCAATGATTTACGGGTTGGCATGACACTCAAAATCCCCACGCCCCCCAATCGCGTCGATTTCCCACTTGGCAGACCGGTTCCGACCGAAGCAGCGCCAGCTCCCCCAACGCCACCCGTCTCAGAAGTACCCGCAAGGCCTGTGGCGCCGCCAGTCAGTGACACGCCTGCAAGCCCTGAAACAGCTCCCGTAAGCGACACACCTGCTGCGTCGCCTGAGCCTGAGTTTAAAGAAGTCACGGTACAATCGGGGCAGTCCCTGAGCTCGCTGGCTTTAAAACACCTGGGCAATTCGGATCGCTATATGGAAATCTTTGATGCCAACCGCGATCAATTGAGCCGCCCTGAATCTTTGCGGGCTGGCATGACACTCAAGGTCCCGGTCAGCAGCGATCTGGCCAGTGATGAAAGAGGAGGTGTCCGGGAAGTCTCTGGCCCAACTGCCGTCGACACCGAAAACATGACTCCCCGAGCGGCAGATCTCTATCAGTCTTTGCTCGATTACCAGAGCCATCACCTGGCGCTGGGCAATGATCATCGCGCCGAGACCACAGACGCTGAGCTACGCGAAATCGCTATCGAATCGGATCGTGCAGGGGATGCTTTTGATGTCGACCCCAAGATTATGCTGGCTGTCTTTGCCCATGAGAGTGGCGGTTTTGACCCCAGAGCCCGGAGCAGCACGGGTGCTGGCGGTTTAGGACAATTGACGGGCATCGCGATTCGACAGGTGCACTATATGGCAGGTATGGCCCGCGGGCAACAGGGACGTGAGCCCTATACCCAGCATCAAAATAATTTCATTCAGAGTGAGTCAAATATCAGCCAGCGTTTTAATATTAAGCAAAACGTCTGGACGGCGACAGCCTATATGGCCTACGAGATCAAAGACCGCAATAATGGCAATCTAGAGCGGGCCCTGGAGCGCTATGGCGATCCCAATGTCAGCACCTATGAAAATAAGGTCAATGAAGAGTACGCGACGTTATTTGATGGGGAGATTTTTTAAGAGCTATCGTCAAATGTCTGGGTGTGCTTAATAGAGGGTATCAATAAAAGCGACCTGCGGCTGAAAGAAGGGCCGCTCTAATTTTTCAAGCACCCGCAAGTCATGGGCCAGCAGATTATGCCCGACAATATAATCCACGTTGAGGGCATAGTCTTGCAAGGCAAAGGGGCTTTTAAAGCGCTGCTGCTCTAACTGGTGCGATCCCTGGTATTTCAGCGCCCCAATCTGGATAATCTGTTCATGCCGGGACTCCAGTTCTAAATCAAGCACCTGACAGGTGGGAGAAGAAGGGTTCACATTTTCACCTTTGCTATAATCCCCCCTGATTCAGGCAGTCGACAGTTTTGCCCATGCCAATTTGAGTTTTCTAGCAAACGATTTCGAACCCTATATCCATTTTGAAATTCACCCCGACTTCCTGGGTGATCGCTGGTCTGAGTCTGAGCTGATTGAAGCCTTTGTCGATATTCTGGCAGAGACGGCTCCTGCCAGACAAGAGCGCCTGGAGGCTATACTGACAGAGCTAGCCCCCGAATCTGACACTCATTTGATAGAAAGGTAGATAAAACGTGTGTGGAATCTTAGTCAACATAGCCAGCCCCTTGCCAACAGGGGCTCTTGCTGTGAGCAATCTTATTTGATGGTCATTTGATAGATGCACCCAAACCGAAAGTTAAACTATTTGAGCAGTTTGGTACACGAACTGATAGCATTGCCCACTGAAACCGAATGGGTTGAGTTCAAAGCAAACAACGACAACCCCGAGCGATTGGGCGAGTATATTTCTGCGCTTTCTAATTCAGCAGCTTTGCATGGCAAGGCCCACGCCTATTGTATTTGGGGTATTCAAGACGCTAGCCATCAGATCATTGGCACCCACTTCTCACCCATGCAAACCAAAGTCGGCCAGGAAGAACTCGAAAACTGGTTGCTCAAATTATTAAGCCCCAAAATTCACTTTCAATTTTTTGAGTTGGAAATCGAAAGCAAGAAAGTCGTGATACTTGAGATTGGCCGTGCCTTTCGTCACCCCGTCCAGTTCAAAAATCAGGAGTTTATTCGCAAAGGCTCTTATAAAAAGAAACTCAAAGATCACCCCGAAGCAGAGCGACAATTGTGGCGAATCTTCGATCAAATGCCTTTTGAAGATCACCTGGCAATTGAAAACCTGATAGACACGGACGTGCTTAGCCTATTAGATTACCCCAGTTATTTTGAGCTATTAGACCAGCCCCTACCCGCCAACCGCGAGCAGATCCTGGCCACCCTGGAGTCTGACGAATTCGTGCAGCGTAACCCGGCTGGCAACTGGGATATTACCAATTTAGGAGCCATACTCCTGGCCAAGAACCTGGACCGCTTTCGTTCTCTGAAACGTAAAAAAGTGCGCGTTATATTTTATAAGCGCAATAACCGCGTCGAAACACAGCGTGAATTTATCCTGACAAAAGGCTATGCCAGTGGTTTTCAAGAACTCCTCAACGCTATTTTTCCGCATTTACCCACCAACGAAGTGATCGAGCAGGCCTTTCGCAGAGATCTGCCCATGTACCCAGCCCTGGCCGTGCGAGAGCTGATCGTCAATGCCCTGATTCATCAGGACTTTTTCATTACCGGATCAGGCCCCATGATCGAAGTCTTCAGCAATCGCATGGAAATCAGCAACCCTGGACAGCCCTTGATTGAGGTCAACCGCTTTTTAGACAACCCGCCCCGCTCACGCAATGAAGCCCTGGCCTCCTGGATGCGCCGAATCGGCCTGTGTGAAGAGCGAGGCAGCGGCATCGATAAAGTCATTTTCGAAATTGAAGCCTTTCAATTACCGGCGCCCAGCTTTGAAATCAACGGAGATTCGACCGTCTCTGTCCTGTTTGCCCACCAGCAATTGACAAAAATGGACAAACCGGACAGGGTACGGGCTTGCTACCAGCATGCCTGCCTGAAGTACGTACAGAGAGAATACATGACCAATGCCTCTTTGAGAGAACGCTTTGGGATCGAAACCCAAAACAGTGCGATTGCCTCGCGTCTGATCCGAGAGGCGCTGGGCGAAGCACTGATCATGCCCTTTGATGCAAACGCGGGTAGAAAGTATATGAAATACATCCCGTTTTGGGCGGGCTAATTCTTATTTGATGGTTATTTGATGAACACGCATTTTCAGAGACAAAAACAGAGTCCGTTTTCAGCCCAGATGCTGATGTTTAATCGCTTTTCAAGCTTTCGATTTCTATTTGATGGTTATTTGATCCGATGAATTGGGTCACAAGAGAACACAGTCTCCTTATCCGCCGGGATAGGCCGGAACCTGCGCCAGCAGGCTATCTCGAAGCGCGTCTCTAAGGTGGGAAGATATCTTTCCGTTAAGACAGGGTGCGCGTCAGAATGTGTTGCAGACTCATGTTTTGGGGTGAAACCCAGGGGTCATCGGTATCTATGGGACACCCAGATTTTTGTTGACACTAATGTTCAGATCTTAAACAATAACTCGGGCAAGGGCACCCGATAGGTCTGTTGCTCTTGGGTATCAAACCAAACGACCAGATAGCGAATTTGGCCTGAGTGCAAGCGATAGCCCCGCTTGAGGTAG
>JBBKWI010000034.1:0-3043 GCA_037968875.1 Candidatus Sericytochromatia bacterium
TTTTATAGCTTATCCAATCTAATCACCATTTCTGAACGATAACCAGAACTAGCTCTTTCCCCACATCATCTGTTTTCAAACACGATTAATCATCTCACAGATTTCTGATAGTTCCAAATTTCCAATATTTTCCTTCGAGTGGATACTTTCGTATAATCTGAGTATTGTAATGTTATACAGAAACCAGTTCATGCAGAACCCGTGATAAATAGTCTCTGGAGCAAGATCCCATGGATAACAAGATGCTTCCACCCTTGCAAAAATCCACAATGCGCTATCCTGAAACAAACCCATTTGCCTGGATTGCTCTCCTGAAAGGACACCCCATGTTTAAGCCTCGCCTGAGTTTCTCTTTGATCGCCCTCTTCCTCTGCCTGCCCGTCCAGGCCCAGGAGATCGTGCGGGTGCATCCACCCTTTGCTTACCCCCAGACTTATGTCTGTACGTCTCACTGGGGTGGTCAGCTCAAGAGCCTCGGTGATGATCTGGGGACGGATTGTTTTGTCGAGCGGCTGGTGACGCAAGATCAGCGCACCTGGATGATGGCCTATCGTGATCAGGGCCTGGCGAATGCCGATTGGTATACCTGGGAAGAACCCGTCTTAGCTCCTTTTGACGGCAAAGTCATCAGGCGCAATATTAACCCGATCGTCAATCAGCCGGGGCAGATGGGCTCTGGCCCGGCCAGCTTTTTGATCTTTGAGCGTGTCGACGGTGTGCGAGTCTTGATTGCCCATTTGCGCCAGATGCGTGTGACTGTTGGCGAGAGCGTCACCGCCGGGCAAGTGATTGGCATCGTCGGCAACAACGGCTATTCACGTCACCCGCATATTCACCTGGGAGCCTGGCGCGGCGAGATGCCTGTGCAATTGCACCTTGATCAAAGTCAGCCCGAGGCCTCTCGCCAGCAATAATCAGAGCTTACTTTTGCATCTCAGCAAACGGCCCCAGCTTATGTTGTTCTGCTGAGAGCTTATCCGCAAACGGTGGGTAAGGTGCATCGATTGGCTTTTTACTAATATCCGGGTAATCTTTGGCGCGTTTGGCCAGATGGGGCCGGGGCTGGCTGTTGATATAAGCCGCGACATCAAAAGCATCTGCCGTGCTTAAATCAGCCTGACCCAGAGGCATATTGGCCTTGATAAACTGAGCCGCTTTGATCAGGCGGTGCATCCCCGCACCATCATTGAAACTGTCATTGCCCCAGAGCGGAGGATAGAGATAGCCTTCCGCAAGGACCTTGGCGTTTTTAGCTAATCCCTGGCCCTTGTCCTGGTGACAAGACTGGCAACGCTGCTGATAGATCCCAGCACCAAGCTTGGGGTCAGCGGCACGCTCCAGCAAATCAATCTCAGGCAGGCCCTGACCGACGTGTTTGCCGTCCGCTGGTGAATCCTGACTGAGCCAATTGAGATAGGCCAGCAGCGCCTGCATTTCAGGAGTCGCTTCGTCCAGGGGCTGGCCATTCATACTGCGTTCAAAGCAGCCATTGATACGCTCCGTTAGATTGCCGATCCGGTTTTCACGCCCCCGGTAAACAGGGTAACGCTGACTCACACCCAGCAGGCCGAGGGCATTGGCCCCTTGCCCAGCCTGCAAATGGCACGAGCTACAGCTGAGATGATTGCCCGCCGCACGCTTGGCTGGGTCCTTGACTTCAGGGCCCAGATACTGTGCCGTCTGACGAAAAATTTGCTCACCCAGCGCGATCGTGGCCTTGTCGCTGCCCGTTGGGGCCGCAGGGATCACCCAGGCCGCTGGAGCGGGCGTTGCCGATGTGGGTTGGCTGAAATCAGCGGTGGCTTCAGGCTCTGGCGAAGGCTCCGGGGCCGGGCAGGCGCTGAGTAAGAGTATGGCCAGAGCGCCGATCCAAATCTTAGCTTTCATGCGCGTTCCTCCCTGGTAGTTAGCTTTCAGTATAGCCCCAAACAGGCCTGTGCCTAGAGTTTAATTTTTACATTGACCTTGCCTCGCTCAGCATACCAGCGCAGTTCATCGCGCAGGGTGTCCTGGATCGGTCGAAAGTCCACGCCCAGTTCTTGCCTGGCTTTGCTGGAATTGAGATGGTGCTTTTCAAGCATGGTGCTGATCCCTTCGCGGGTCATGACCGTCGGCTTGCCAGAGATCCTGGCCCAGAACTCGCTCAGGGTAGCCACCCCCATGATCACCGCATTGGGAATTTTGCGGGTAGAGGTTTTGATGTCAGCGACCTCAGCCAGATTTTGGTTGAGGGCTTGCAACGAAAGATATTCGCCGCCCACAATATAGCGCTCTCCAGATTTACCTTTGCTCACAGCCCTGATCATTGATTGAGCAACATCGCGGGCATCCACCGTCGAGGTGCCCCCGTCAAAATAGCCGGGGATCTGACCATGAATCACGTCCAGGATCAACTGGCCGCTGGCGGTTGGGGCGCTATCGTAAGGACCCATCATCCAGCCTGGCAAGATCAGCATGACCTGCAGTGCCGGGGCGGGGCTTTGATTCAGGAATTGCTCTATTTCGGCTTCGGCCAGGACCTTGCTTTTGAAATAAAGATTGCGTGAGGCATAGGGATTGGGGGGACTGCTTTCGTCCTGAATCTCAGGATCAATCGTGCCGCTGCTGCTGGTATGTACAAAGCGTTTCACCCCCTGGGATTCGGCCGCCTCGAGCAATTGACGGGTGGCCGTCACATTCAGTCGTTTGAGGGTTTCCCAGTGATTTCCGGGCTGATAGTATTCCCGGAAATAAGCGGCCGTATGGAAGACCGCATCGCAAGTGGCCAGCTCGGTGGCGAAAGCCTGCACATCATCGAGATCACCGACCACGACCTGCAGGCCTGGGGGCAGAGGGTTGCCAAAGACAGCCTCGGCCTTGGCTCTGGAACGCACCAGAGCCTTAACGGAGTGACCTGTGTTCAGTAATTCGAAAACGAGATTGGAACCCAGTAAACCTGTACTTCCAGTAACAAAATAGTGCATCATAAATTCTCCTTGATTGAATATAAAATATATTATAGATCAAAAAATGACTTGCGGTCATTTTTTTTGAGATATTTTTA
>JBBKWI010000035.1:0-101933 GCA_037968875.1 Candidatus Sericytochromatia bacterium
AATCCCCCTGGATAAATTGCGCGATTTGATTGAAACCGAAATCGGAAAAACGGGCTCTGAACGGCGCAATATGACGCCAGCTGAAGAAGAAGCCTTGCGCCTGACTGAAGTGCTGGCACAACGCGAAGAAGATTTGCAGCGCAAAGAAGAAGAACTGCGCCATTTTGAAGAGCTGCGTAGCAAAGAAGAAACACTTTGGTGGGAAGCCGAATATGCTAAAAAAGCAGAAGTCGAAAAAGAACGTGAAGCTGTCGATTTATTACATCAGCAAGAAAATCAGTCACTGCGACTTGAAAATCAACGTTTGACAGAAGCCCTAAAGCAATTAGAAGCAAAATTTTACGAACAAGTGACAGCCGTTTCGCAAAAAGAAGCGGAACTGCTAAAAAAAGAAGCCCAGCTCAAAAATCGTGAAACAGCTCTAGAAGCGCGAGAGGCTTTAATGAGTGAGCCCAACAAAACAGAGCATTCAGCCCAAGAAAAAAAAGCCGCTATAGATTTAGAAGACCTGGATGCATTAGAAGACTTAGAGGCACTCGACGCCAATGAACTCAATACAATCATCAATTCTTTTACGGCGCAGCCCAAACAGCAAACAGCACCAAAGGAAGCAACGCTCAATCAGCATTACGCCCAGATGATTCAGGAATTCGCAGCGATTCAGCCCACAGCTAAAAAACTTCTGGCTCCGAATATAATTAGTCTGCCGACTCGCCTGAGCAATGCCCACGGGATGGGATTTGCGCTGGTTTACCCTTCTCTAGAAGGCACGGGCTTTATGCTCTACCAAAGCAATCAGCTGGACCCTTCAACAGGCCAGCAGCAGGCCCTACTGACGCGCCCCTTTTATATACAAACCACGCCCGTCACCCAGCAGCAATGGCAGCAGATCATGAATAATAATCCCTCACATTTTCAGCATGAGCCCCGAGCGCCCGTTGAGCGAGTCTCCTGGGACGATTGCCAATTGCTGATCCATTGCCTAAATTTAAGCCAGGAAGCCCATTATCGCTTGCCAACAGAAATCGAATGGGAATTTAGCTGTCGTGCTGGTTCTACTTCGGCCTATTTTTTTGACGAGCAGACCGAAAGTCTCAGCGATTATGCCTGGTTCGCCACCAATTCCGCCCAGAAAACGCATCCGGTTGGACAAAAAAAAGCCAATGCGCTGGGCCTATTGGATATGCAAGGCAATGTTAGAGAATGGGTCCAGGACAGCTGTTCGGTCACCCAGGCAAATGACAAGCAGTCTGGCCCGAAACAAAATCGACGGGTGGTTCGCGGGGGTGGCTGGAACAGTCCTGCTGAAGACTGCCAGTCAGCACAGCGCAACAGCGAAGCGTCTGACCAACGCCTCAATCAATTGGGATTCCGTTTGGTGATCGAGCTGAGCTGATTCAGACGAGCGGGTAAAATCCTTAAGAAATTGAAAGCCCGCGGGATTGAGTAAAAGTGTGGTTTGCCGTTACAATAAGGACAGGAGAATTGCAGCCTGTGAGCGAAATCAACAAAATATCATCCAACCAGCCGTTTGATGTGCGTATCAATCAGCCGAGTCCGGATCCGAAGCCGCGCCGTGAGTCCGTTAATGACGAGGGCAAATCCTCAGGCAACCCCCAATCCTCTTCATCCTCATCCTCTGATATACCCAAGCCGCAGACACGCCAAAGTACGGCGATGGACGAGATGATGGAAACCCTTCGCAAACAGCAAACCGAAGACAAGCTCAATGCCTACAGTGAACGCAATCAGCAACTCTACCGCGAACGTAACCGCCAGGCTTCTGAAGACTATATCAAAAACCAGGCAAGAACTCGCGAGAAGCAAACTGAGCAAGTCCTTGACGAGCGCAAGGACAACCAGGATAACCATAAGCAATTTCATTCCCGGATTCAGGATATCTCTCGCTCACATATCCAGAAAATGCTCAAGCACAAGCTCGAAGAGAGCACCTTCAAAGACATCAAACGTATCGATGCTGGCGACGATGACAACGAGCCCAAGAAACAGCAAGCCCGCGAAACGGATGCCAAGACAGGTGCCAATAAAAAAGCAAGCCAGATGGACAGCAGCCGCTTGCGCCCTGAATTGTCTAGTTTGTTAAACCAGCGTCAGGCCAAAGCAGAAGCAAACCCACAGGCTGCTGAAACAGCCAAAGCAAGTCAAAGTTTAGATTCAGAAGCCAAAGCAGCTCAGGATCCCAAAGCAGCCAAGACAGTCCCAGCTGAGCAAGTGCCCACCGATGCACGCAATTTACTCGACTCAGCAATTGGCAAGCTCAAACAACGTCTGGGAGGTGCCCATCAGGGTGCGACCTCAACCCAAACCTCTGAATTTAAGCCGCTCAGCAGTTCACAGCAAGCCTCACTCCAGGCAGCGCAATCACAAAAATCCGGGCCTGCTCCCACTCCGATTCGCGCGGACTTGACACAGATCCAAAACGATCTGCAGCGTAGCAAAGCCCTTAAAGAGAGTGCCGACGGCAGCCGTTATGTGCCTCTCGAAGACAATGATATCCGGAAGTTAATGACCCAAAACAAACTGCCAACGGATTATAAAGGCTTGCAATCGATCAAGCTCGCTTCTCAGGTGCTGCAAGACTCCTCTTATCATTTCCAGCGGGCCGCCGTATTACTCACCCAAGTGGGTGTCGAAGTCACACCACAGAACGCAGACATTGTCACCGACGCTTTGCGTGTTTTCGAACAATTCCAACGCCCCAGCGTCATGAACAAGCTTTTCCGTTATTTAACCAATCTTAAATTCACGCAATTGTTTTCTCGACTGAGCGCTGATGAACGACAACAGCAAACTGGCAATAGCATGGATTTAGGCAATGCGCTGTATAACGAAGGAGCCAAAATCGGCAATGTCGATCGCAAGGCCCTGGAAGCAACCCGCAGCCAAAATATTAACAAAGGCCTGAATCTCCCCAGTGACGTCAACCCGCAAGTCTTGCAAGACGCCATCAAAAAACAACTCCAAGATTTGGGTTTGCCCGCCAATAAAGTCTTGCTGAAGCAATTAGTACAAAGCTCCGAATACCAGCCCATGCGCGCTCAGGCTTTGATCTTGCAATTGGCCGCTGGCCAATCCCTGAAACCGGAAGCCGTCGAAGCCCTTTTACAAAAATTAAAAACACTGCCAGAAGCCTTGCGTCAACAGGCGACACCTGTTCAACTGATGCAAGCACTGGATCTGCCCGTCTCTAAAAAAATCTTAATGCGCCAAAGCAGTGCTGAAGGCGCCCAACTGCGATTTTTGGAAAGCATGGGCATTCCCAATCGCCGCCTGGAGCAAGTACCCCAAAGTCGCGAAGCCCTGCTTTTATTGAGGGCAATCGGTGAACGAACAGGCACCTTGCAGGCTCTGATCCCTCAATTGGCTGAAGCCATTCATAGCCGTCCAGATTATTGGATGGCGCAATTAAGCAAGCAAATCCCACGCTTACAAATCCTATTAGATCAATTCCCCAAACCGATCGTAGGCAGCCCCAAACAGCAAACCGGCTTTGCCAATGCCCTGATGCTAGCTCTCGATTTGCCACCCGAAAGACTGCGGGGCTGGGAGCGCATGCGTCGCCTGGGCACCGCCTTTTTTGTCGAAGACAAATCCAGTTCAGCAATAGATAAATCCGTCCGCTCTAACCCGGCAACCGCCAAAGCGGCTGACAGTACGCAAGTCAATAATGCTCAGCAAACAACGCCAGGCCAGTCTACTGCCAAAACTACCGATGGCAGTCTAGTCAAGGCTCAGACTGCTGCTCCAGACCTCACTACTGCCAAAGCTGCCGATGGCAGTCTAGTCAAGACTCAGACAGCTACGCCTGCTCAAAGTAGTCAGGGAGCCCTAACTCCAGCGCCACTCAGCAACAAAGCCCAGGCAGCCCAGACGGCAGCGACGATCCTACAGCAGTTTCAATTGCCCGAGCTCAATGGCAAAACCGGTGCCTTGACCAAAGAAAGTCTGATTATTCTCTACCAATTAGCTGAGCGAACCCAAACCCTCAATGACGTCCTACCCCGCATCAACCAGAGCTTAAGTCAACAAGGCGCGCCTATTCTGCCCAGGTTAGAGCAGTTTTTACCAGCCTTGCAACAATTGCAAGCCTCAAATCAACCGACGGCACAACATCTTGAACAGCTCGTGAATCGTTTGACAATACCCAGTCAGACTAGCCCAACGGCTTCAACCACCACAAACACACCAGCTAGCGCAGCGAGCCAAAGTGGTTTATCCGTCGAGCCAGGAACTCACACAAACACGGCGGTACTGGCCCAGCGCAGTGGGCCGTTCTTATTGGCTGAGCATCCACTGGCCCAGACCATGCAACGTTTTTACCCAGAGATGCCAGCTTCACAAATTGAAACTCTGGTCAAAGGTTTACAGGGAGCAGCCCCCAGCCAGATGGATGGATTCTTTCAGGTACATCGTCTGCTGGGCATGTTAGATCCAGCCAAAGCCCAGCCTATGGCCCATGTCTGGACCCAGCCTGGAACCTTAGAGCGCTTAAGTAAGCTCTCCCATATTTTAAAGCCCGTCCTCAATTCCCTGGCACTCTCCCCTGAGAAACAATACCTGAGCCCGCCACGGCTTCAAAACCAGCTGGTACAAGCCATGCAAAATTGGCTCCAAAACGGCAAACCTGAAGCGCTGCAAAATGCCTTGCAACAATGGTTGCAGCCCCAGGACTTCCGCAATCCTATCGGACGTGTCAAAGAACAATTGTCCACTTTTGGGCTCAATCAGCTTTCGGCTCAAACCCTGACTGAGGTTTGGCAGATGTCCCACGGCTCACGGGATCGCATCGATGCGATGGGTATCCTTTTACAAGGACAAGTCCCCCTGTTCAATTCTAATATTCAAAAAGTCTTGAATTATATTGAGCTTCTGCCCCCGTCTTTACGTCAAAGTGGTGCGGCAGATATCTTGATGCATTTGAGTCCAGAGCTCACTCACTTATTGGCCCAGCAAACTGGATCCGGTCAGCTATTAAGCCAATTGCTTTCGATCATGCAGGGCAAACTCCCCCTGATCCCTGAAAACCTGCGGGCAGACTTACCTCTGGGGCAGGGTTCGGCTTTGCTTAGCCAATTACACTTACCTGATTTACTGCAGCAATTGCAAACTGTGATGCCACAAATGACAGGGACTGCAGCTCAGGACATCAAAGGTCTTATAGGCTTGCTCAGCCAATTACAGACCCAATTGACAAAGCTTGGCCAAAACCCGCAAGCACAATTGCCCGAACTCCTACGCATAATGGAAGCTCTGCTGAATTTGCGCCCTCAGGGCAAAGGACAAATGCCAATGCTGCAAGCCTGGACTCAGATTTTACAGTCTGGCTTGCCGCAAGCCCCCCAACAAGTCAAAGTAGTCCAGGATCAACTCAGTGGGCTTTTGATGCATATTCGACAGCTTTTGCCAGCTCTGCAAGCGCGGACTGAGCAAAGCCAATTAATCACACCACAAACAGCCCAGCCCGAATTGCTTGGGCAAACAGCCGATGATACCCTGGCTCAGATCCAGCAACATCTCAAAAACTGGGGACTACAAATCAATAGTCCCGAAATGCTGGCTCAGATCCAACAATTGATGCAGGGCTCTCAAGATCGCCTCGACGCCGTGGCTGTGCTCTTAAAAGGCAATTGCGCTCTTTTACCCGCCCATATCGGGATCATCGCAGATTATGTCAAACGCCTGCCACCGCAAGAGCGATTCCGTTCGATTTCACAGATTTTGCTGTTCTTAAGTGATGAATTGATCCAGCATATGAAGTTCGAATTGCGCGATCGCCAGCGCTCACAACAACAGCAAATCTTCCCAGGCCTGAGTGAACCCGAGGCCGACGAAGCCGAGAAAATGCTCAAACAGTCGCGCCAACCGGTCTCTGAGTACAGTCGTCAAGGAGCACAAATCTTGAGCGCACAGCCACAATTGCAAAGCTTTAACTCTTTACAGGGAATGCAGCAACTCTTGACCCAACGCTTTCACCCCCAAGCCTGGTTGGGGCAATTACAACAACTCTTAAGTCAAATACTCAGCTTATCACCCCATCAGCAATTGCCTCCCGTGCTCGAAGACATTTTAGAAACCCTGATTGAATTACAAGACAAAATGTCGACCGGGCAACAAAAGCTGAGCTCATGGATGGCTGGCTCTGGCGCTCAAATGTCTCGCCTATCTGAGCAACTGAAACAACAAGTTGAGTCTCAAGGACTAAAAATAGCAATGACACAGAGTGTTGCCGCCAGAACCACAGAGTCCTCTTGGATTGAAACTCTATTGGCAGCTTTACTTGGCATCTGTGAGCAATTAGCTGAAGCTGAGCCTGAAAAAGCAGAACAAGCGCGTCGCTTTCAACAGCAATTGCAAGAACAGATGCATCAGTTTCGCGCTGGCTTAGATGCTGTCGAAGGCTATCACCAGGCCGAAGCATTCCAACAGCAGCAGCAGGGCCTGGCCCCCATACCGACCCAGATCATCCCGGCCATTTTACAACAGTTTAATTTCCCAATGGAAATGCTGGTGCAGCGGGATCAAGAACCCGACCCCGTCACGGGTGAAAAACACACAGATATACTCTTAACGGTACAAACCCACAGTCTGGGTCAGATCTGTATTGATCTCAAATTTCTGGGTTCCAATCTCAAAGTCCGGCTGGGAGTCGAGCGTCATGAAATCCAGGGCTGGCTACGCCCCTATGCTGCCAGCTTAAAGCAAAAAATGTCTGCTTTACCCTGGGAAGTGACTACAATTGATACCTATGTAATGCCAGCGGAGCGTAGTCAAGCACCGGTATTGGCTCAGCAAATGTATCGCAAATACGGGCGTTCTGCGATCGGCAGCCTATAAGTATCGCCCAAAAGAATAGCCCCTAAGCTATTGTTAGGGGCCAATCAATGGAGCAATGGACTTACTGAGCTGTTTCAGCCAGAGTTTCTTGCATCAATTGCTCGAGCTCTTTGTTTTCATGCATTTCGGTGACAATATCACAGCCACCGACGAACTCGCCGCCCACATATAATTGCGGGATGGTCGGCCAGGAGGCGAACTCTTTGATACCCTGGCGTTTTTCTTCGTCGGCCAGAATATTGACATAGGCAAAGGGTTTACCTATTTCACTTAAAATCTGAATCACTTTAAAAGAAAAACCACATTGGGGTTGATCAGGCGTGCCTTTCATATATAAAAGCACTTTATTCGCTTTAACTTCTTGTTCAATTTCTTTGAGAATTTCGCGAGACATAGTCGATTCCTTTCTTATGCGCCGTAATAGGCATCTGAAGGTTGGGCCAGCTCGGCTGGCATTTCGCTCCAGGTTTTCATACTGAGAGCATGTACGGGTCGTCCATCACCCACCAGGTGATTCACGATTTTATACACACTTTGATGTTGTTTGACACGGTTCAGGCCTTTAAAGCCCGGCCAGATCACATTGATTTCTAAATGGTCACCGGCACCGGTGAAATCCCGGATAAAGACCTTGGCGTCTTCCAGCTCATTTTCAATCAATTGCTTAATTTGTTCTGAGATCATAGCTACTCCTTTGCTGGATTTAATTTCAGGCTATCACGAATCACACAATTCCGACAAGATTGTCGGGATTAGGAATGCTAGATTTTGACTTCAGGTTTGGGATTGATTTTTTCAAGCAAATTATTGCCTTCAATATGGCTGATCAGCCAGATTGGCATGACTGCTTTCATGGTGTCATCTGGGTTTATTATATCGATCACTTTTTCAAATAAGTTCCAGACTGGCATCGTTAAAGCTCTGGATTCGCTTTCCTGCATAAAAACTTCGAAATTAGAGATCTCCCAGGCACAGGTGTGCACTTTGACCTGGTCATTGAGCTGCACCAGCGTATTGCCCATGGCGCGGCATTTAGCCGGACGCACAGGATAAATGCCGCATTTATCCATTACCAAAAATGGACAGGTTGCATTTTTCAAAGTTGTAGCCAGGGTTTGATAGGTTTGTCGCACATCTTCTGCCTCAATCTTGCCTTCAATCAATTGCTGCTGCAAGATCAGGGCTTCACGGTATTCCACGGCATAAAAGCGAGCCCGGCGGATAATTTCATCTTTGATCAATTGGGGAAACTCGTTGAGATAATAAAGAATCATTTCCCATTCAATCGCCGTGATATAAGGAGGATGAAGCCCTTTGCAACACATGGCACAGTCAACTTTGCAACGAATATTCTTATATTTGTCTTTGACTTCGTCCATCAAATAATCCATGATATCGTAGACGTCTTCCAGACAAGTCACTTGCTTGAGCGTTTGATAGCCCTCAGTAATGGTGGCAGCAAGCCCTTCCATGCCATCAGCGGGTGATACGGGGTTGGCTGTCATTCAGTTCTCCTTTATTGTTAGCAGCTAATACCATTGTAATAGAAATCAGAACTCGCGGGAAACCAATTGTCCCGCACCCTGCTCACCGACAAAACGCCCATTCTCAGCCACGATCTTGCCACGACAGAGGGTCATTTGCACCACGCCCTGAACTTCCTGGCCTTCATAGGCGCAGAAATTACTCTCGCTATGCATCATCGAATGAGAAAGAGTCTTCTTTTCACTCGGGTCAAAAATCAGAATATCTGCGTCTTTACCGATGGCAATGGCCCCTTTATTTGTCATGCCGAAAATATGTGCCGGTTGCGTTGAGAGCATGCTGACAAGTTGGGTCAAGCTAATCCGTTTTCCGTTCACGCCCAGATCATGTAAGACCGGAAACAGCATTGCGAGATTAGCCAGGCCAGAGGGGATTGAAGCCAGATCTTCACCTAATTTTTTTTGCTCTTTAGTAAAAGCGCGATGAGAGGAAGAAATAATCTGAATAATCCCTTGTTTGACAGCAGCCCAGAGCCCTTGTGTATCTTCATAGGGACGCAAAGGAGGGGTGACGGCATAATTACGTCCATCCGGCTGAGAATACACTCGGTCATCATGGGTCAAATAATGCAAGCTCGTTCCCGACCAGCATCTAGATAATAAATGGTGATGTCTGACCAGGGTTTGAATCGCATCGGTAGTCGTCAAATTATGGAAATAAGTCGGAATATCATAGAGTTTCAAAAGACTGATTGCATTTAAAAGAGCTGCTGCTTCTGCTTCCGGCGGCCACAAAAGGGGATATTCTGGAATGGCGTCAGCATCCGCTGGTAAGATGTATTTTTTGCGTAAGCTATTGAGCAAAACCTGATTGCCACAATTAATTAACAGCAAGGCACCGGTTTCTTGCATGCTTTCGGCCAAAAGCAAAAGGTCCTGATCACTCAGAGAACGACTGGGATCCCGATGCACCAGATGAATTTCGAGACTAGGGAAGCCCTGAGCTACCAATTCAGGAATCTCATTCAAAAGAGCATCATCAACATGGGGAATACCAATATGAAAACTATAATCAACAGCCATTTGGGTCTCGGCCAAATGCAGTCGGTTTTTGAGGGCTTCGCTTAAGCTTTCATCGGCCTGGGGGGTAACCCGGTCAATCAGGGTCGTGACACCACCACAAGCGGCTGCTTGAGAGCCTCGAAAAAAATTATCTATCGAACGGGTATGGCCAAAAGCTGATTCTAAATCGCTGTAGACTTCAATCAGTCCAGGTAGCAGGTATTTGCCCGTTGCATCGATATTTTCAGCTCCCGAAAGTGACTCACCCAAAGCGATAATCTTACCATTCTGGATGCCCACATCAGCTTTAAAACTGTTACCAGCATTCACAACCGTTCCGTTTTTAATCACAATATCCATATAGCTTACAACTTTCGTAGTCGGTTTCGGCATGACATTCGGTTTGAATTGGATACAGTTTAACAGGCTTGACTAAGATTTGTGTAGAAGCCCAGCACAAGATTAAGCTTTAGTTAAATTAAGGTTTGTTTTGATTAAAATCAGATCAAGCGAAGCAGCATTTTCCTTAACCGAAGCTATACTTAAACTAACAAATGATATTGAGGGACAGTGAATGACATCTGCGACACGTCGAATTAAGAGCACCTTTTGCTTATTAATAGGTGAAATGTTATTAGAGTCCGGGCGCATCAGCCGCGAACAACTCCAAACAGCAACACTGGAACAACAATCAAGCGGGGAACGCCTGGGCCAAATTTTGGTCAAGCAGGACTATTTAAGCGAAGCCGAACTGGTTCAGTTTTTAGAAGCCCAATTGGCTCAACGTTTATCAGCCTCTAAAACCCTGCGTAAACAATTGGGTGAACTGCTTTTAGAAAAACAAGCCATTAGCCGCTGGCAGCTGTCGCAAGCCTTACTTTTACAAGACAAACTCCCTCAAAAAATTGGTCAATTGTTAATTGAACTGGGTTATACCACCCGGGGCAGAGTCGAACAAGCCCTCAGCGATCAAGTGCAGGATCCCAGTCACCACAAATTGCACCAGAATCGTCGTACTCTCGGTCAATTACTGCTTCAACTACACCGTCTAACTCCTGAAGAATTAGAAACGGCTCTTACTGAGCAACGCGGAACTCAACAATATTTGGGTGACATCCTGATTCGCCAGGGCAAAATAAACGAAGACGAACTCGAAGATTTACTTGCCGTGCAATTGCTGGTCAATAGTCTACAAGATCAAGTTGAATTGCAACCGATGCAAAAACGCCTCGGTGAGATTCTGGTTGAAACCCACCAATTGAGTCAACAGCAATTAAATGAAATTGTTAGCAAACAGCAAAAAAGCAAAACACCGGTTAAATTGGGTGTTTTACTCTTAAGCAAAGGTCTGGTTTCACTCAAAGAACTCAAACGTGCCTTGCGCTTGCAAAAACGACTGGCAACACTGGCAATGGCAACAATTGCAGGAGCCACTTTAGTGACTGCCTGTGGTGGCCCTGTCCAGGTTCCACCTCAGAAATCACTGTCTCAGGCTGAGTATGAAATCAATAATTTGAGAATCAAAAACGCCAACACACCCACTTCAGCACGTCAGGGCCCTTTTAAAACCTTGCAAGCAGATAATGGTCATACCTTGCAGATCTATCAAAATGGCAGCCGCATCATCGATAATGTGCCCTTTGTGGTCCAGGGGGATGACAATACCTGTGGACAGGCCGTTTTGACCTCAATGCTCAATTTCTGGGGCCATAAAATGCCTTATCAACAGGTCGTGAATGAAGCCAATCCGCGTAATTTACCGACAACCGATTATGGTATTACCAATTATTTACGTCAAAAAGGTCTGGCAGCCCAGCCCTTTAAAGGCGCAAGCGTTGACAATTTGATTGCTGAAGTCAATCAGGGCCGTCCGTCAGTGGTCTTACTAGACTTTGGAGGCATCTCTCAAGAGCACTATGTCATCGTGGTCGGCTATAACAAAGAGAAGCAAACCCTGATTATGCATGACAGCCTCTCTGGGCCTTATATCTCAATGCCAATCGCTCGTTTTGACCAGATGTGGCAAAACAAAGCCATCCGTCAGGTACATATTTTTGGTGGCCCCAATTATAACCGCTTCATGTTAACTGCTCAGCCTTCGACAACTCAAATGGCATCTCTAGGTTCTTTGGGTCAGTAAAGTCTCTCGCTAACCCGGTTTGGAACTGGTATTTTAGCCTTAAGTCGGCTATGATAAGCTTGGAGTAAAGCATGCGAATCACATTTTTGATCCTGAAAGACTATCGTCACGGCCACAGTCTGGCCAGTGGTCCGATTGGGCTGGCTTATTTATCAGCGGCTGCCAAAGCCCGCTTTCCAGATGCCCATGTTCAAATCGAGGTCGATCCGGATCGGGTGATCCAGAGTCAGCCTGATATTATTGGGGTCTCAGCCTACACTGAAACCTATAGCCAATCGATCGACGCTGCGCACTATATTCGTAAGCAATTGCCCGAGACACCGATCTGGTTGGGTGGTCCTCATATCAACGCCTTACCCAAAACCCTCGCCAAAGAATTTGATCTCGGTGTGGTTGGCGAAGGGGAATTTACCTTTGTTGAGCTTCTGGAGCACTGGCAAGCCGGCAAACTGCAGCACGCGCATTTGCAAAAAATTCCAGGTATCGTTTATTGGCACGAGCAAGAGCGTTATGTCACTGCTCCCCGCGATACCCTGCAAGAGCTAGACGATATCATCATGCCCGATCGCTCAGTCATGAAAACCTGGTGGCCCCCGACCCAGAGCATGGTCAACTGGCCCCAACCGATTTACACTTCTCGGGGCTGCCCCTTTAAATGTGTTTTTTGTATTTTCTCAATCGACACCCAAAAAGTTCGCTTTCACTCTGTTGAGCGCGTCGTCGCCGATATTCACGATATTCTGAAACACTTCCCGGATCAAGAGCACATCACAATCCACGACGATTTATTTGCCTTAAGCAAGCGTCGTCTGCGCGAACTGGTTGCCGGTATTCGTGCCGCTGGCCTACACAAGCGAGTCAGCTTTATCTGCATGGCCAAAGCCTCCGTCTTCTCGGACGAAATGGCGCAATTGATGCGCGATATGAATGTCTCGATCGTGACTTTTGGGCTAGAATCTGGCGTTGAGCGCACCTTGCACTATCTCAAAGGCCCACGCAATAAAGTCGAAGACAATACCCGCGCGATTGATATTTGTGCCCGGCATGGTATTCGCATGGGCGGCTATTTTATTATAGGCACCCCCCACGAAACCTTTCAGGAGCTGCAAGAAGCCTATTGGTATATCCGTGACAATTTCCCTCCTTTATCTATGGCCGGGATCTATCGCCTGACTCCCTTCCCTGGCACCAAATTCTGGCAAGAAGCGATCGAATTGGGCGTCGTCAAAGATGACTTGGAAGACTGGAAGCCCTTTAATTATCTCGATCAAGACAAGCGTGATTATTTGTTTTTTAATAAGCATTATTCACTGGCTGACTTCAAAGCAGCCTACCCGCATTTTGTCGGCATTACCGATAAGAACCACCTGGCCCTGAGTACCGAAAAACAAGAACTGGCACTCAAATCACAAATCGAACCGATTTACCGGGACTATTTAGAGCGTTTAACCCCCCAACGAGTACTTGAGTTTACCGGTTTTACCCGATTTTTGGCCCAATGGGAATGTGAAGATCTGGGATTAAGCACCGAAGTCGATCTATTGCGCCCCTGGGAATGGGAGTCTTTTGACAGTAACGAGAGCTATGATTTAATCATTTGTAATCTGGCTTTAGAGCAATTATCTTGCCCCGCTCAACAAGTGCTAGATCAGCTGATGAGCTGCCTGGCTGAGGGCGGGCAATTGCTGATGATTTGTTATAATCCACGCCATATCTCTCTGATCACCCAATTGCTTTCAGGTAAATGGAATAGCGATTTCTGGGGATCTCGCCCTTTTGACTTGTTCCAGTTTTTAACCCCTGAACAATTAACACTGGCGCTGCAGCCTCTACAAATCCAGGAACAAAAACCGATTGTCTCTGCCCCTAATCAATCCCCATTGAGTCCAGAAGTGCTCGATATACTGCGTCAGTTGGCCCCAGAAAACAGCTCGGCTTTGGCAGGACTACATGATATTGCGTATACTGTTTTGACTACCCCCAAGGAGCATACTGATGGGAGACATTCTCAAGCGGCTGGTGAATCTCGCCAAATCCGAGATCTCGCACTTACAAGAGCCGGATCGCAAACTCAATCATGAATTTCTAGAGTATTTTAAGCAACAGCCTGAATTTGACAAATACAGCAATATGTTTGACGAAGAATACCGCCAACAAAAGGGTGAAGATTTTCGACATTCAGAGCAACAGCAAGCCTATTCTCAGGAAGAAACCCTGGGATACGATCCTTATAAAACCCTTGAAGTCAATCGCGGCGCCTCAATCGAAGAAATCGAAAAGGCATTTAAAAAAATGGCCCGTAAATACCACCCTGACCGTTATCGAACCGAGAAAGAGCAAGAGTTGGCCACCAAAATCATGTCCAATATCAATGCCTCTTATAGCTTTTTGAAACAAAAACACGGGAAAAAATAAGATTCTTGACCAGCCTGACCCTACGACAGGGTATGCAAGCCGCTCTAGCAGAAGCGCAACGCGCAAAAGCCGCTGCTGAGGTCCCGATTGGTGCGGTACTGGAATATGGGGGTGAAATTGTCTACACTTCAGCCAATAGCTGCCACGCCCAAAACCACCCGCTTAAACATGCTGAGTTTCGACTCTTAGAACTGGCCTGCCAACAGCATTCGCAACAGGCTTTTCGCCAGTCGACGCTATATGTCACCCTCGAACCCTGCCCGATGTGTATGGGTGCAATCTTACACGCCCATGTCGGGCGACTGGTTTTTGGGGCCTATAACCTCAAATGGGGCGCTTGTGGTACGGTCGTGGATCTGAGTCAAAGCTTTCCATCTGAGTCAATTGAAATTTATGGCGGCATATTAGAAACAGAATCTGCCGATTTACTGGCAAGCTTTTTCAGTTCTTTGCGATAATAAGGATAAGACAAGAAATAACAGGTTCAACGCCAAGCCATGGATATTCGCTCCTCACTGCCGCCAATGACAAGTCCCCTGGTTACCGAACCCCCACGGGTGGCGGCCACTGAGGCAGTGCCACGTATCAAGCCCGCTGGAGATGGGCTCGCTGCTGTTGAGGTCGCACTGGTCGTTTCTGCTTCAGACTTAGCTCAGGGTAGCAGTGTCGCAAACCTTGAGCTGCTTGAGCCGATGATCGGCCCTGAACCATCGCCCCCTCCTTATACTCAAGTTAAGCCACGTGCGATTCAGCCCCAGGAAATGGAAAAGGTCTTAAGTGCCTATAATCAGCAAGTCAAGACGGCTTTGCAGTCGGCAGCTAAAGATTCACCCCTCGATAAATTTGAAACCTCTTTGCGTCTGATTTCCAACCTCAAAGACCCCCGCTTAAAAGACGATCGCCAGGCTTTTGACGTACTCAATATGCGCAAAACCCAGGTTGAAGAAGAATACCGTAAATTGGCCCAGAGTCCAGAAGTTAAATCAGCATTCGAAAATGCTCAACAATCTGCTCTGAAAGAGATCTTTGGAAATGACTTAGTTCACCGCTCTCGACAGCAAGCCGCGTATCTTTTGTCAGACAGTTTTCAGACCGAATTGAATCAGATTCCAGCAGCCGAAATCCAGGCCAAAGTCCAGCAAGAATTATCAGCATTGTCTGTACTCAACCCACCGCTAGCCGAAAAAATAACCAATGACCTACTCGAAAAAACCGTCAAAAATCAATCTTTGCGCATGCTGCAATCCGAAAGCAAAGCAGGTGCCGCTTCCCGTGAAAGCCTTGCTGATGGCTTAAAGCTTTACCTCAAAGCCCAGCAAACGGCCGCAGGTATTTCGATGCAAGCCACCAATATTTCACGACTGGCCTCATTGTCAGACGAAAAAATAGCTGAACTGACCCATGCTGTGGCTGATTTAGCCAAAGGTTCACAGGCCGCTGACTACCAGAAATTAGCTGAGAGCCTTTTAGACAAAGTCGATGAATTGCCAGCCGAATTGCAGCAGGACGCCAGCCAGTTTCTCTCGCATATGAAAACCCAAAACGCCCTCGGTGTCGTACTGCTGGCGGGTTCCGTCGCCGGCTTGCTGCAACGTGACTTACCCAAAGACCCCAAAGCCTGGGCCAGCTTGACTTCAGCTTCACTGGGCACAGTCAGCATGTCACACTTCGCTTTCCGTCTGGTTGGCCTGAGTGAAGCCGCAGATGTTGCCGGTAAAATCAATTTCAAAGCCTCCCTTAATGGACTGAAAATCCCGGTCCTGGGCTCAATGGTTGTTGGCATTAATACCACCCTGGACGCTATTGCCCTGGCAGATGAATACAAAAACGAAGATATTGCCGGTATGACCAGTCGCGCCATGGGTGTGGGCAGTGGCCTGGCCACTTTGGCAGCCATCACCGTGGCCAGCGGCCCCGCCGCCCCAGTAATTTTGATAGGGTCTACTGTTGTCGGCTTAACGGCCTGGGGTATCGACTCGATGTGGGGTGAAACCGATTTAACGGGTCGTGTACGTCAAGACTTGCGTCAATTGGGCCTGAGTAATCAGGAAGAAGAGACCCTCAAGCAATACACGACCCAAACGATGCAAGTAGATTCTTATGGCTGGCCTGGGCCCACTGGCAAATACGAAATAACGACACCTATTTCACGCCTGGAATCTCAAAAAAGATTAGCGATGGCCCCCCTCAGTGATCGGGTGCAAGTGATCAATCAATTGATGGATCAAGCAACCAATGCCCATGAAGAAAGCCTGATCAGCGATGCCATTCATCAGAGTTCAGATCAGGATTTTATACCTTTGATGAACTCTCTAAATACAGCTCGCTTAGCAGAAGAGCTTGAGAAACCGGCTGACTTATTGCCAATCATTTACCGTATCCAACGTCTGGCCCCAAGCCCCAAAGCAGCGGCTCAACTACTTGAACCCATGCTCCAGAGGTTGGCTGAAGTCAAACGCTACCCCGAAATGAAACATGCCCTATCGATCGCCACACCCGAGATCAAGCAGTCTCTCTCAGCCAAAGGCATGCAGCAGAGCCTGAGCCTGGCGATGGATGATTGGTTCCGCAGTGGCGAAAACAGAGAATTGGTCTCACAATTATTGCAAGATCCCGATCTCCAAAAGAGCTTATTGAGTCAATATGCCAAGGATATGGAAAGCTTTAAACCCTTACTCTACCAATTAAATCCTGATGAAATTGCCAGCGCCTTAAAACCGACACTTAGTTCGGCGCAGAGCGTCTCGCTATTAGAGAGCCTCTATGCTAAGCCGCCATCGAAACGACGCAATACCAATTTGACTGAGTTGGGTCACAACCAAAAAGCAACTGAAATTTCAATCAAATTATTGAGTCGCTTAAACGATCAAGAGCTGCAAGCAATGCCTGCAGCCGTCAAAGCGAAAATCAAGCTATTGTTTCAACAAGGCGAGCGCAATTTCATGATCAATGGCCCTGAACTACAAAAGCAAATGAAGCGGCTTTAGCAGCTCAGCAGGGCATTAAAAGGCCTGATGCACGCCCACACGCAGGGTATGTCTCGCAGCAGCATTGGCTTCGTTCGGCTCCAGACTTTGCCCCCATTGGTAGGTGCCAAAAAGAGTGGTTTGATCCCAGACTTTGACGGTCGCCTGAGCTTCATGCGCCATAATCTGAGTGCCCCCAAGCTGATCCTCAACAAACAAAGCGATACTGGCATCTTGCTCCAGGTATTTAAAGAGATAAGACAATTGCCAATCCCCGATTTGGCGGTTCTGGCCCACGCGTAAAGCCGCCTGAAAGCCCTGGTTTTTACTGGATGCTTGTAGATTATACAGATAATCACCACTGAGTTGAACTGGAATACCCGGGTTCCAGTTTAAAGCAGCAAAACCATTGAGTACACCGAACTCTGCATTGGGGCTATTTGAATTGCGATTGCCGACAATACGAGGCGAAAGCGAATTATCACTGGCAATTTTATTGGCCTGAGCCAATGCCCCTTCGTTGAGATAATGGTGATAAGCGGTGGCCAGATCTAAGTGCCATTGATCGCCCAGTTGAAAGCGACTATCAGCCAGCGCCGATAACATAAAAGTCTGACCTGAAAAAAGCGCATTGGTATTGAGTAGTGTTTCACCCAATGTCACAGAGGCGCTTTGCCAAAAAGAATTAATCTTCTCAAAATGCAAACGCTGAAAGGCGCCTTCTGGCTGTATATCTGCGTCCATAAACAGCTCAGAATGGCTATACAAATTGCGGAATTTACCAATCGTTAGATCCAAAAAATCAGTCGGCTGCCAGGATAAGAAAAAGCGATCCAGCGAGAAATCAACGCGGGCAAAATAATCACCCAGGCGCCACCAGGGATCGGCCGGGTTGCGTTGATTGCCCACACTCAAACGTGCGCCGTAAGCGATAGGCAACTTACCTTCACGAGAGTCCAGACTCAGGGTCATGCGAGTCTGCGGCGTCATGGAAAGGGCCGTCGCAAAATTGTCATCGCTAAGATGCTGATAACGAAAGGCCAGACTGCCCGATAAATCAAAAGGTAATGCTGTCAGCAAGCCCTGCATCAGATCTTCATCGCCTTCCATACGCGCTTGATCTGCCAGATCCAGACGATCATAAATGGCCTCTAGTTCTTCCTCTCTGAGGGATTCAATCTCTTTGGCAAACTGCTGCTTTAAGGCATCCAAAGACTGCTGATCAGAACTGGCTAGATTTTCGCGCTGCAGTAATTTGAGCACCAGGGCAGCCATTTCATAACGGGTCAGAGTCCGTTGCCCCTGAAAGCTGCCATCTGGATAGCCCAATTTGATTTGATAACGCTGATAGAGAGTTTCAAGTGTCTCTTGTGCCCAATGATCTTCAGGCACGTCTGAATAAATCTCAGCAGCCAGTATAGGTGCTGAGGCACTACCAAGAGCAATAAAGAGACTTGTCGATAACAGAGCCGAACGTAATTTCATAATTTATAACCTTTCAGAGCTTGCTTTAATAGGAATCTTTTGATAAATCAGTGCTTTGTCTCGCCCCCACGAAAAAAAGGCTTCGACCTGGGCAATTTGTTCGAAGCCAGGGTGTTCAAGGGCATGGGTCAAGGTAATCAGACGAGTCTGAGGCTTGCTTTCACGGTGTATCTTTTCGACCAAACGATCGCGATAATCCAGTGGAAAACAGGTGCCTGCAATATAAAAAATACTGCCCTGAGAAAAATCACTGGTAAAGAAATCCAGATTATAGAAGTGTAATTTACTAAAGTCCAGCTCAGGAGCGACTCCCGAAACTTCTGCCTTAATGGCATTGGCGGTTTTCACAAAATTGGATATCGCTTCAACGCCCAGCGCTTTGATGCCATATACCTGATTCATAAAAAAACACAAATGACCGGTGCCAGATCCAGGCTCAATAAAAACATCTTCTGAACTGATAGTTAATGCAGCTGCAATCTTCAAAAAAGCACGCCAGGTGGTGGTGCCATAGACATATTCATCTCTGTCGCTGATTTGGCGTTGCACACGCTCCATCAACGAGCGATCATGGGCCCCATATTCAACGCGAATATAATGCCTTTCAAAGGCTGCCATCACGGGCTTTAATTGTGGATAGCGTTTCAAGACGGCCGCTTTTTCTCGACGAAAGACCCAGGGACGTAGAAAAGCATCGGTTTTTACGATTATCCGACCGATAATTTGTCGCATAGTCATGCGCTTTGATCTCGCTTCAGCCATTTATTTCTGGCCCAGGGAAGCACCAGATAGAGGGTCAAACACAAATCCAGAGCCAGTTCAAAACGCTCAAAGTGATGGCCATGAAACTGGGGGTCCCAATACGACACCGGACTCGCAAAGCGATAATGCCAGTTAAAAGGGAAAAAGACCAGTGGCCCATCGTCTGAATGGGTGAAAATATCTACCATCGCGTGGATCATCGCAGCACCTAGAAACCAAAAACAGTGACGCCACTTGAACAAGTGACAGACACCCAATCCCAATAATAACAGCAAAGGGGCATGCAATAAATTATGCGAAATAATCCAAACGGGGTCAAAATAAAAGTGCTCTGAAAAAATCTGTCTAAAAGCAGATCGACTTGACCAGCCTGTCTGCAGCGTATAATAGTAGTAATAAGAGACAGAAAGCAAAAACAAAGGGAGATCAGGAGCAATCGCCCCCGCCCACAAGGCCCATTTGGGAAGTTTACGCCCACTTACGGCCAGCGCTTTTCGCCCAGCAGCCGTCATTAAAAAATGGCTGGGTGTATTCATTGATTTGTTTTTCTGTGACTCATTGATTGCAAAGGATTGAAACACATCGTGACCATTAAAGTCAAATACTTGCTTTACTCGCTGGCTTATTGCTTTTGTTCGGGACTGTTACCTGTTTTAGCTCCAGTCCCTGGATCCCAGCTGAAGCCATTCAACCAGATTGCTCAAGCACAAGAACAAGTTTTAACACATTATAACTATCAGGTACCCCTTGGGAGCCTGAAGATCAAAGCTGACATCTATGCCGCCAGTCCTGAGTTGGCCCAACAATTCAACCAGGTCCTCATCCAGCAAACCCAGGCTGCAGGCCTCAGTTGGCAAGATTTAGTCAGACATAGTTCTCAAGCCCTACTTCAGACCACTCCTTTAAAAGAATCCGAACTAAAGCTGTTTCAGCTGCTCAAAAACAGCTGCGAATGGAGTCAGGGAGCTTTTGACATCACAGACTATCCCTTACGAGAAATATGGGGATTTACGCCTGATTCCCTGGCCGCTCGTCTGCCAGCTCCAGCCGAAATCAAGCAAGCCCTCAAACAGGTTTCCTGTCAAAAGCTAGAGATAGACACGCTGCCGCCAGGACTATTTTTGACACAAAAACAAAGCCGACTCAATCTTGATGCTGTACGCCGGGGCTGGCTAATTGACTCCATTTTGCCCGCTTTAAAACGCCTCGAGATCCCTGCCTTCGCGCTAAAAATTGATGATTTAGCTTATTACTATGGCAGCCCACCTGGCGCGCAAGCCTGGAAAATCCCCTGGTCACATCCCCGTGAAAAGCAGCGCACCTTTACGGATCTATATGCCAAAGATCAGGCTCTGGCTTTGGTCGGCGATTACCAGGATTTCTTTATGCACAATGGCATTCGTTATTCGTCGCACTTAGATAGTCGCAGTGGTTATCCCAATACCAAAAATTTAGCAGTTCAGGTCACTGCCCCCAGCGCTTTAAGTGCCCAAATCATCGCCCAGGCGCTGGCCTTGCTTGACGACAATGAAACCAAAGCTTTCTTAAGTAAATTGCAACATGGCGTGGTTTATAAAATTGTCGACCAGAACGGAATCATGTACCCTGTAAAATACGAAGCCTATTCAGGCTCTTGAAAGCAGTCTAATGTCCAACCCCACTCTATTCTTGGCCTTCAGGCAATTAAAAACCCGCTGGAAACAGTCTCTGGTTTCGATTTTATCTGTGGCCATCGGTGTCATGATCTTAACCACCGCTTTGTCTTTGACCAATGGCTTTGAAAGCGATATGGTGCATAAAATACTTGGAACCACCCCGCATATCGGCATCAAACCGGGTGTTAGCGAGTTTTTGGATAATTACGCCACCATCAAAACCCAGGTCGAGCGAGAAAGCGAAGTCACAGCTGTTTTCCCGATATTAAGGGAACAAGCTTTAATATCTAACCCCTTACACACCACCGGCAGCCTGATTTTTGGTGTGCCACCTGTAGATGCTGAAAAAGGCCTCAAAAGCTTTTTACAAAAAGGGGACTGGCAAAAAACGGGTCAGGCCTCGGTCGTCGTAGGCTCAGCCCTGGCAACAAAGTTGCAGCTCTTTATTGGCGACACAGTCAAAATCATTACGCCCCAGGGTTCCGCTCCCTTTCAAGTCTCAGGTATGTTTCACTCCGGTTTATATGAGCTGGACTCCCGCTTATTGGTGATGCCTTTGGAACAAGCTCAAGTCTTGTTCCAAACCGGAGATCAAGCCAATGAACTCTTTATTCGTATCAAAGATGTTTTTGAAGCGCCTATTTTAGCAGATCGCTTTCAGCAGGCCTATCCCCATTTGTATATTCGGACCTGGATGGATAGCAACCGTAATCTCTTGTCAGCAATGGCCCTCGAAAAGAAAGTGATCTTTTTGGTGATTCTGTTTATTATTGTGGTCGCTATGGTCGGCATTGCCAATACCCAGATTATGATCGTGATGGAAAAAACCCAGGACATCGCTATCTTGCGAGCGATTGGTGCCCAGCGCAGCCAGATCAGCCGCTTGTTTTTAATGCAAGGTATATTGATCGGTTTGATCGGTGTAATGACGGGCTCTCTGCTAGGTGTCGGGGCCTCGCTCTATCTGGGCTATTTCCCGATTCGAATACCCGGTGATGTCTATGATCTGGATTATTTACCCGTACAAATGCAAAGCAATGATTTCCTTTGGGTAGCAATCGCCACCGTCATCATCTGTGTACTGGCAAGCTTCTTCCCAGCTCGCCGGGCCAGTCGCGCCAATCCGATGACGGTCTTCCGCCGCCATATTTAGAGAGAGTAAGCCAGGTCACAGCTCCCGCATCTAATGGATCACACCGCCCAAAGTTGCAAACTGCTAAAATAAAGCGTATCCAAGTCCACTTAAGTTGAGTCTTGGGCTGGAATAGAACATGATGAATTGACAGGTATTTAAAGAACATTGAATATAAGTCAGGCAAAAATACACTCCTTACCGTACTTGCAAGAACTAAAAGCGAAGCAAAGCCCGATGCCTTCAGTTTTGATCGTCGATGATGAAGCTGATATTCAATTGATCTGTAGAATGAACCTCAAGCGTTTGCATTATCAGGGTCAAACAATACAATTAGCAACAGCAAGCAGTGCTGCTGAAGCAATAGCCTATATGCAAACTCACCCTGAGACCTGGGTCATACTGATGGATATTGTAATGGAAAGCAATCACGCAGGTCTGGATGCGATCGAAGTGATTCGCCAATATAATTCCACCACACAGATTGTGGTCCATACAGGTCAAGCGGGACTATTAAGTGAGTCAGAAGTAATTCAACGCTATGCAATTGAAGGCTATTTGAATAAAGGCAGTGAAAACCTCAGAACAATGCATTCAGCTGTTGCTCTTGCGTTAAAAGCATATGCTCATCGCATTCAATTAGATCGTGAAAAAAACGCATGGGAACAAGCAAGCAAATGGCTCAGACGACTGTTAGGCACAAACAACACCACAGACTTACGCCAATACTTGCTTGAAGCAGTTTTAGCTATCACCGGTTCCCCAACTGCCCTGCGTTATCACCAGGAAGCTCAGGAGCACCTCATGACGGTCGCTTCCGAGTCCTGGGTCAAGGATCATTTTCAATCAAACCAGAATCCACAAGAGAATTTAGATACGGTCTGTTTAGCTGATATTGGTCAAATCTATTTTGAGCGACAAACCAACCAACCAGCGTCGTCAGCTCTGAACTATTGCCTGGAGCAATTAAACTCGATCGCGCAGAGAATCAGTATTTAAGGCAGCTGCTTAAAGCTTCTTTTGACCAGCGTCATCGCTTGACGAGGCAAGTCAGCCTGATCTCTTAAATGGTAAAAGCCACCCGCATGCAAATCCAAAAACGGAGTATTGCTATTTTCTGACTGGGTCGGCTTAGATAAACGCAGACTTTCAGGCGAGAGTGACTCCACCTGGTAACCTCTGCTAGTAAACAAAGTCGCCAGGATTTGCGTAAAGTCTTTTAAGCTCAAAACCTTTGAAGGTGTGGTTTTAGAGAGAGCATTATAAGCATCTAACATGCCTTGACCATAACAAGCGGCAACTTCACGTGGCGTTTGACCCGTCTTATTTGCCAGAGACTCATCGGCTCCAGCTTCAATCAATAATTGCACACATTCCATATCGACACTTTGGCCGAGCATGATCCCGGCTTCAATTGAGGCATCTACGCTGGTGTGTAAGGGAGTCCAACCATTGGCATCAGCCTGATCGATATTGGCGCCCTTTTGAATCAGTAAGCTGATCCATTCCGGATTCAGGGCTTCTGTGGCACACAGTAAAAGCGTCACCCCTTGTTCACCCGTTTGATTGGGGTTGCTCCCCTGATTTAAGTATTCCTGGATCTGTTCGCTAGTGAGTTCTTGTTCCCAATAGGCATTGAGTAATTCATTGAAGTTCATCGGGGTTTCCTGTCTTATAGAGGGGTCAATCGATTCGAATCTGCCGAACGAATCTCTAAGGCATTATGCCCCTGTCATGACTATAGACGCAAGCAGCCCCAAAGCCTAGAGTTCACCGAATTTACTTTTTATTGCCGTATAAACCGACGGTTGCCTTTAAAGCAAACGAATTATTAACCGCTGAATGTGAACCAGAATAGCCTTCCACACTTTGGTAATTGGCATAATTTAAATACGACAAGGAATGACTGAGTTCCAGGCCCAGTTGTGCCAGTTTAGGGCCAAACTGATAACGCAGTCCGTTCTCTACTGTTGCGCCATAGCCACTGAGTTCCAGGCTGCCAGTTCCCCCTTCAAACTCGCCGTCGGGCCCTTTGATCTGCAAACGGGTATTGGTTGTGATTAGGCTTGGGCCCGCTTTGGTAATCCAGGAAAGCTTGTGATTGCCAGGGGCAGGCAAGTCAAAAGTATAGGTGCCTAAAGCTGAAAGCTGCAAATTACCCAGGGTTTGCTCATGTTGCCTCATCACGGTATTTAAAGGGGCATTTTCATGAATTTCCTCACCATTCAGCAGACCATCAAAACGGACATCTTGATCATAACCGTCCATGATGATTTTATTGTGCTTGGCATCGATTTCAATCCCAAAATTATTGTTGAATGTCATGTTCACACCCAAATTAAACTGAGGTTCATCAGGCGCAAAACGTTGGCCTTTTTCGATTTTGAGGTATTCCCAATTTTTGCGATCGATTTGTTTATAATCGCTGATCGTGAGATCGGTACCATTTTCAGCATTCTGAATGCGCATCGGACTATTGTGGATCACTTGATTATCGAGCACATAGCCCATATTGAGATGCACAGATTTGACTTGCCAGGGATTATCTTTGGCCGTTGAGGGCTTGTCAAACAATCTGACTTCATTGAGCGCTTTATTAGATGCATCTTTGGCTTGCATCAATAAGTGATCAGATTGAAAACTTTGTGGAGCAGCAGCTTGTTTATCCGTTTTAGTCTCGATTTTCAGAACTGGAGGAACGCTTTCAGTCGCAGAGGCTACCGTTGGCTGAGGCAAGGGCTGATAAGGGGACGATGATGGTTTAATTTGCGACATAAGCTTCCTCGATCAAGTGATTCTACTATTATAGACAGGGAATTTTAAAAATGAACCAAAATATTAAATTTCTGGTATAAATGAATTGGGAAATATTGGCTAGTTATTCGCTATCTGCGCGTATCTATTGCTGTTGTCCCACGTATACCTAGGAATAGGTAATTTAGGGCTCAACCCCCATCCCACCCCGCCAGGCTTGCTGATTTTTGGAAGGGATTCAGACTTTGCAGGTTAAGACCTCCGTCAGAATCTCTAAAAGTGGGTAAGTCTGGCACACAACAGGAGAATCGAATGAAGTTATTGATCTTAGGTCTGATTCTGGCTGTGTTTTGTTTTTTTTGGTACCGCCAGCGCTTTATCACTGTGTTGGTCTATGATTATGAAACCGGCCGTTTCTCTCGTGACGGTCAATTCGTTAACTATAGTGAGCCCGGCCGTTATCGCATTCGCAAAGAACGGGATCAGATCATTAAAGTCGATCATCGCTCTCAAAGTGTGACCGTACCAGCCCAAAGTATTTTCACCCGCGATAGTGCGCAAATCAAAACAACCCTGATAGCGACCTATCAAATTAAAGATGCTGATATTTATTTAACACAATTTACGAGTAGCGAAGCGCAATTTTACCTTGAATTACAATTGGTTTTGCGTGAGTATATCAGCAAATTAGAACTAGAATATCTGCTCAGTCAAGACCAAAGTTTGAACCTGGACTTATTGGCACTGGCTCAGCCCCGCTTAGCCAAACTGGGCATTGACTTACTTAAACTGGATATCAAAGATCTGATGCTACCCGCTGAGTTAAGAGCCGCTTACGCACAAAAACTACTGATTCAAAAGCAAGCAGAAGTCAAGCTTGAGCAAGCCCGCAGCGAACAAGCCAGCTTACGAAAACTGGCCAATGCAGCTCGCTTACTGGACCAAAACCCGTCTTTACTCTCTTTGCGCTTGATGCATAGCTTAGAGCAAAGCAAGGTCAGCCACAGCATTCATTTTTCGGGTTCAACCGCTTCAGCACACGCGGATCCTGAATCCACGCAGACTGAGAAGCAATAGCCTGGCTAATTAGTCCAGGGCATCATCAGCCATATGCCACTCATGATTAGTGATCACGCTGAGCTCGACTATATTTTCGGCCTTATTTAATAATTGCTGGCAGTCCTGGCTCAGATTCAACAAATGCAATTGTGTATCATTCTGTCCATAACGTTCGGTGACATTGTTTAAGGCCTCTAAACCAGAGTGGTCCCAGACCCGTGACTTGGCAAAGTCAATCACCACATGTTTTGGATCATTTTTGAAATCAAACAGATCTTTAAAGGAAGAAACGGACGCAAAGAACAGAGGACCGTCTAGTGTATAAACAGCGCGATTGTCACGCACTTCTTTATGTGCATGAATCGACTTGCCTTTGTCCCAGGCAAAAACCAACGCTGAAACGATAATGCCGACCAAAACGGCTATCGCTAGATCTTCGTAAACAGTCACTGCTGACACCAAAATAATCACAAATATATCAGCAGCAGGTATTTTGCCCAATAAGCGCAAGCTCGACCATTCAAAGGTGCCAATCACGACCATAAACATAACCCCCACCAGCGCAGCGAGGGGAATGATTTCAATAAACGACGCGCCAAATAAGACTAGCGCCAGTAAGCTAATTGCCGCAGCAATCCCCGACAAGCGCCCTCGGCCGCCGCCGCGAATATTGATCATACTTTGACCAATCATGGCACAGCCACCCATGCCGCCAAAGAAGCCATTAACCACATTGGCAAGCCCCTGACCGACACATTCACGATTTCCCTGTCCGCGTGTTTCTGTCAGCTCATCAATTAGACTTAAGGTCATCAGAGATTCAATTAGGCCCACAGCTGCAGCTAGAATAGCAAACGGGAAAATAAATTTTAAGGCTTCAAAGCTAAAGGGAACTGCTGGGATCGCAAAGCTGGGGAGACCTGCAGCCAGGGTGGTGATGCTGGGATCTTGATCCCGCACGAAGTCCATCACAGTCAGAATCAAGCCTGGATTGGATTGATTGAGGAAATAGGCCAGCCCGGTGGTCGTTAAAATAGCCACCAATGTCGCAGGGACTGCTTTGGTTAACTTAGGTAACAGTATACTAATCGCCATCGTTAAAGCGATCAGAGCACCCATTACCAGCAAGGGTTTTGTAGCCAATATTTGCCCGCCAACGGTAAATTGTGCAAATTGTGATTTAAAAATAATAATGGCCAGGCCGTTAACAAAGCCCAGCATGACCGGGTGCGGTACCAGGCGTATAAATTTACCTAGCTTAAACAGACCGCAGGCAATCTGAATCAAGCCCATTAAAATCACGGCTGCAAACAAATAACCCAAAGCGCTTTCAAGCACCACGGACGTGGCCAGACCAGCAGCTCTGCCTTCGGTGACAACATGTGCTACCAGGGGAGCAAAGATCACGGCAACGGCACCGGTCGCACCAGAAATCATGCCAGGACGCCCGCCAAAAATGGCAGTAATCAGCCCCATCATAAAGGCAGCATAGAGGCCCACAGTTGGGTTCACGCCAGCTACAAAAGCAAAAGCAATCGCTTCAGGCACCAAAGCCAGGGCTACGGTAATTCCAGAAAGAATATCGTTCTTTACATTTTTGGGTTTTTTGATTTTAAGAGAAACATATTTATTAACAAAAGCTGGCATTTCCAGGGTTTGAGTCGTTGTCATCAATATCCACAATTCTTGCGCTAAAAGTTTACGCTGAGTTTCAAGCGATCAGCTTTTCGATAGATAATAAGACTGTTTCAGGAAGTCGCATTGCAAATTGCAAGGATAGTGACCAGGAGTCCGCAAGGAAAAACCATCATTGGTTTGGACTGAGTTTAAAATTCGCTATACGAAACCGATCAATCGAACAAGTCTAAAAGCAAACAAAAGGGATCAATCAAAAATAGTGATCGCATTGAATCATAGTAAAGGGTATTTTAAGCAAACAAAAGAACTTAGACTGAAATTTAATTGAAATATTGCCCCATATTTAACATTTTGAGAGTTCATCTCAGCAAATCGACAGAGATCAAAGTTTGATTAGCCAGCTTTATACCACGCCAGCATACTCGCTCATTTGCTGGCACAGTCTGCTAAAATGAAAAGCAATAAATAGACAGCGTCAGCGCCTGTGCCTGAGCCGTTAAATCTAAAGATCCGAAGGAAGCAAGCAATGCATCAAGGTTATTATCGTTGGCCCACACTCCATGGGGATACTATCGTCTTTGGTTGTGAAGATGATCTCTGGAAAACATCCTTAAGTGGTGGCCCGGCTTCCCGCTTAACAGCCAATCTAGGTCAAATTTCTTGCCCTCGGATCTCACCAGATGGCCAATGGCTCGCTTTTATTGGCTCCGATGAAGGACATCAAGAAGCGTATGTCATGCCTCTGGCCGGTGGCGCACCTCGCCGTTTGAGCTTTTTCGGCACGCAGGTGACACGATTGGTCGCCTGGAGCACAGATAGTCAGCATCTGATTTGCTCCTCTTCCGCTCGTCAACCGATTCGCCGTCAAGTAGAACTCTTTCAGATCCCAGTTCAGGGCGGAGAAGCAACTCCACTAGGCTACGGTATGGCACACCATATCGATTTCGGTTCAAATGACAGGATCGTTATTGGTCGGCACACCTGGGACCCAGCCCGTTGGAAACGTTACCGTGGCGGTACCAAAGGCGTGCTTTGGGTGGATCCAGATGGCCAGGGACAATTTAAAAACCTGATCGATCTCGAAGGCAATATAGCCACGCCAATGTGGGTCGGCGAACGCATTTACTTCTTGTCAGATCACGAAGGCAGTGGCAATCTTTATTCCTGCCAGCCTGATGGCAGCGACCTCAAACGCCACACAGATCATGAAGACTTTTATGCGCGTTTTCCGTTTGCCAGTGGCAACCAGATCGTCTATCAGGTGGGTGGCGATCTATGGCATTTCGATATTGCTAGTGAGAGCCACAGCAAAATTGAAATCGAATGGTTTAGCCCACAGGTGCAACGCAACCGCAAATTTGTCAGCGCCAATAAATATCTCAATCAATACAAATTGCACCCCAAGGGCCAATTGGTCAGCCTCATCAGCCGAGGAAAACCCTTCGTTAGCCCGCTCTGGGAAGGTGCTGTGCAACAATATGGTGAACGCCAGGGGGTACGCTACCGCACCAGCCATTTTCTCTCTGACGGCAAACGTCTGGCCTTAACTTCAGATCGCGGGGGTGAAGAAGGACTTGAGATTCATACCCTGGATCATTCCCAGGCTCCTCAACGGGTCGTTGATCTGCCCATGGGCCGTCCCGATTATGTCAATGTATCCCCCCAGACACCACAGATTGCAGTCGTCAACCATCGGCGCGAACTCTTAGTAATCGACGCGGATCAATTGAGCACCCGCAAACTTGACCACAGCAAATTTCATCAGGGCATTGGCATGCCAGCCTGGTCACCTGACGGGCAATGGTTAGCCTATAGCGTGACTATCGAGCCCAATTTATCGATTATCCGTCTTTGCAAAGTCGAAAGCGGCGAAACCTGGGATCTGACACGACCGGTCCTGACTGATTACGCTCCAGTCTTTGATCCTGAAGGCAAATACCTGTATTTCATCTCTTCTCGCGAGTTTAACCCCGCATACGACACCTTGCATTTTGATTTGGGATTCCCTTATGGTACTCGGCCCTATTTGATTACCTTACAGGCCGATTTGCGTTCACCCTTTCAGGCTGACGCGGCCATGCTACTCGACAACCAGGACGAGAAAGACAAAAAAGACAAAACTGATTCAGAAAAATCTGATGACGACAAAGAAAAAGACAAAGTCAAACCGGTCGTGATCGATCTGGAGGACATCCAAGATCGCCTGGTCGCAATACCGGTCAAAGACGGTCGTTACCGCAGTATTCGGGCAATCAAAGATAAAATTTTCTTTAGCAGTTTCCCTGTCTATGGCACTCTTGATGAGCACTGGGCTGAAGACAGTAAAGTCCGCGGTACCATTCAAAGCTTCAATCTCAAAACGCAAGAAAACGAAACCTTTTTGGGTGGCATCCTGGGCTTTGATGTCTCTGCCGACGGCAAGCACCTGGCTGCCTGGTCGGATGGCAAATTGCGCATGATGAGCACTTCAGAAAAACCCTCGGAAAAAATGCTCGGCAATGCACAGCCTGGCCGCAAATCAGGTCTCTACGATTTTAGCCGCCTCAAATTGGGAATCATCCCAATCGAAGAGTGGAAGCAAATGTATCTCGATGCCTGGCGCCGAATGCGCGATCATTTTTGGAGCGAGAATATGTCTGGCATCAACTGGGAAGAAGTCCGCGATCGCTACTGGCCACTCCTCGATAGAGTCGCAGCACGCTCAGAGTACGCCGATTTGATGTGGGAAGTCCAGGGCGAACTGGGCACCTCTCACGCTTATGAAATGGGTGGAGATTATCGTCCTGAGCCCGCCTATAAACAAGGCCTGCTCGGCGCAGACTTTGTCTGGGATGATTCTGCCCAGGGCTATCGCGTAACCCATCTGGTCAAAGGCGATCACTGGGACAAAAAACACGGCGGGCCACTGGTTAAACCAGGCGTTCAGATCAAAGTTGATGACGTGATCACAGCCATTAATGGCGAGCACTTGACGTCTCAAATCACACCGGGCCAATTGCTGGTCAATCAAGCCAAAAGCGATGTCTTACTGACCGTTGGGGGTGAGACCCCTCGCTCGGTACAAGTTCGCACCGTAGACAATGACAGCATGGCCCGTTACCGGGACTGGGTCGAAAACAATCGTGCCAAGGTGCATGAAGTTTCAGAGGGCCAAATCGGCTATGTGCATATCCCTGATATGGGGGCTCATGGTTTTGCTGAGTTCCACCGTTATTATTTAAGCGAGTGCAATTACACCGCTCTGCTGGTTGACTTACGTTTCAATGGCGGTGGCCATGTATCCCAATTACTGCTCGATAAACTGGCCCGCAAGCGCCTGGGTTATGACCTGCCTCGTTGGGGTATGCCCGAGCCTTATCCTTCGTATGCAGTGCTGGGTCCAATGCTCGCACTGACCGACGAAAACGCAGGTTCTGACGGCGATATTTTCTCCCATTCTTTCAAAATGATGAAACTGGGCCCACTGGTCGGTAAACGCACCTGGGGCGGTGTGATCGGCATTGAAGGTCAAGGCCGTCTTGTTGACGGTTCCGTCACGACCCAGCCTGAATACTCTTTCTGGTTCCACAATGTGGGCTGGAATGTCGAAAACTACGGTACCGATCCAGATATCGAAGTCGAATATGCACCGCACCATTACAAGCAAGGCCTCGATCCCCAATTGGATCGCTCGATTGAAGAATTACAGAAACTGCTGGCAGCCAATCCAGTGCAAGTGCCTGACTTTAATCCACGCCCCAATTTGAATCGTCAACCTTTGCCACCGCGTCCTTAATCCCTGATTATTGACGGAAAAAGGCCCTCTCGTTTTAAAACAACGAGAGGGCCTTTTTTAAACAACTTTTACTTTATTGTCCCTGTGGCACGGGGCGTTTTGATGAGCTAGCAGCCTGTGCTGCACCAGCGGCACCGAGCAGTCCGCCAAAGGCCTTACCCATCATGCCGCCAGCGAAAGCGTTTGGAAAAGGCGATTGATACGTCGTCTGCGCACGGACGCCACCCAGATGATCACCGATTAAATTGTCTAAACCACCTTCGCCATTATGAATATTAAAATAGGTCGATTCATAATTGCGCACATTACGGTCCCAACTGTGCACCAGGGCGTTAGGCATGCTGTTTTCCCAGCCGCTTTGATCTTTACCGACCTGGCACGATTCAAATATCATCAGGCTCAGGTTGGGGCTCACAAGTTGTGGGTTGAGATCCGAAGAGCGGACAATCTGGCGGTTGTGGTCCACTACGGTTCCCCTGCCACCATGGCCAAACCATAAAATGCCTGCTGTGTGCGGATCATAGGCCGCGGCTTTGAATTCTGCCTGTGTGGCACTGCGGTCGATTTGCACCGTGTAGCCGAGATCTTGTAAACGACTGAGGTCATCGGCAGTAGATAATTGTTTGGGGGTGCGCATCGATACTTTGTCCATGACGCTGCTGTAAGACATAAACACATGTACAATTTTGCCATTATCAGGCCCACGTGGAGGCAAAATTTCAACCCCTAGATTAATGGACTCGGCCTCGTCATTGATAAAGTCGAAGACGGCTAAGCCATTGCTCGCTTTGGGTTTGTCGCCAATGTCGAGATCATCGAGATAGGCTCCGTCATCAATAATATAGGCCTCAATCTCACGGCCATCCATAATGATTGCACCAGCTTCGCCACTTTTGGCAATCGCTGTGCGGGCCTCATTGAGATTGTCGAATTTGCCGGGTAATTGGCGCTTGACAGTGATGTCTGCCTGGCCTGCACGTGAGTCCCAGCTGCCTATTTTACTGCCTATATGAAGATTGCCCATATACAAACCTAGCTCCCTTACCTTGCTCTCGATACACCCATGATTGGAGATGGGTTTCATTATTCATAGACAGGTTCAGTCCCGAACTTGTGAATGGCACGTTTGACACAGGGCAATAATCTGGGCGACTTCACTTAGAATCTGGTGCCTAGAATCCACATCGTCGACATCTTGAACTGTTTTAATGGAGTCACACTGCGATAAACGACAACCCGCTAGCTGATCCTATCAAAACCAAGGCCAGTAAAAACAAACTTGGCATTGCCGCGTTCCAATGCGTGGTGGGCTAACCAGCGGCTTTGCTGTTTGGCCTGAACAGCCTGGGCTTGATGTGCTTGAAGCAAGTTTTGCAATTGCAGCATCGCCAATTGGCGGTTGCGATGCTGGGATCTTTCGGCCTGAGACACCGTTTGTATGCCCGTGGGCAGGTGAGTTAAGCGCACAGCAGACTCCACTTTGTTAACATTTTGGCCTCCGGGGCCAGAGCTGCGTAAGGTTTCAACTCGGATATCTTGACTTGAAAAGCTTTGCTCGGAGACAGGCAAATACCCTTGCACACCAACAAACCAGTTTTTACGCTTATGCTTGGGGCGATAGGGGCTGATTCCAATCCACTGAACGGTAGCGGTCCACTCTTGCACAAAAGCATCAGCCTGGGAACCTTCTACTGCCAATAGAATCGATTTTAAAGTGCCTGGCTGCGATCCCGGCTCCACATCCAGTTCACGCAAACTCAGCCCTGAGTCGGCTGCGATTTTTTTGAAGTATGACGCCAATTGCATCACCACCCACTCACAGGCGGCAGGCCCTTGACCTGAGGAAATTTGCAACCACATTAGCTGCGCACCGTTTTGTACGAAATCACAGGTTTCAGGATCGCCACTACTGCGACCAGTTTTGCATCTACCAGGCTTGCTACGACCTGATCAATATCTTTATAAGCCTGAGGTGCTTCTTCGTAGAGCAAGTCGCGATTTTCACAAATCACCCATGAGCCCAATTCCGTTTTGAGTAAATCAGTGGGTTGATATTTGCGATTGAGACGGGCTCGGCTATCACTGCGCTTCCATTTGCGACCCGCACCATGGGCCAGAGACCAGGCACTTTCAACACCAGCCAGAGGACGCACCAAAAAAGAGTGCGCGCCGCGAGAACCCGGGATCACCACCAGCCCCTGATCACTGGGGGCAGCTCCTTTACGATGCAGCCAACCTGAGTGTTCCTGGTAAACCTGGGGGCTAAGGGCATTATGGGTCACTTCGAGAATACATTGTTGAGCTGTGGCACTGATAGCGGCCAAAAAAGAACGCTGAATTTGGGTCCGATTGGCCTGAGCCCAACGGATCGCCGTTTGATGCTGAGCCAGATAAACAGCTGCATCGGCACTTCCAGACGCCAGCCCTTCAGCAGCGTGCTGAGCCGTATGCGCTCGCAGGATCGCTTCACCCAGACCCCGTGAGCCAGAATGCACCAATAATTGCAAAGCGTTTTTTTGTAAGCCTGAGGACGCAAAGGTTTCAGGATCTAAAATGCTGACGACCTGCTGTAGCTCAGCAAAGTGATTGCCACCGCCAATGCTACCAAGGGCTGATTGAAAATCACCTAATGCTGCCACGGCGGCAAGTTCAACCTGATGTTCAGCCATTAAATCAGTTGCATCAAAATCCTGTTTTTCTTCCCAATTCTGTAGCTTTTTTAGCCATTTTTCGCTACGGATTTTATTGACTTTGAGGTCGGTTTGCCACAAGGCCATGCCACAGCCAATGTCATTGCCAATCAAAAAAGGATAGAAGACCCCCTCAGACCAAAAAGCCGCCCCAATCGGGCAGCCCTTGCCTGGATGCAAATCGGGTAAGCCGACAGCCAATCGCATTCCTGCTAAAGCTGCTGTTTGCTTTAACTGATCGACGGCCGCAGATTCCAGCCAATTGCCAGCACTGCTGATCACACGAACCCGACAATCTTGAATCTGAAAATCTCTGATCGCAGCAGCATCAGTGTTCTCTTGATTTAGGTTTGGATTTGTGTTTGGGTTTTGCATTAAGATTGAAAGACGCCAAAATTCAAGGTTGAGTTCCCCAAAAGCAGTTAATCTCGGCACTAGTTTCAATCCTGAATACCCATAAATTCTGTTGACTCCCCTATCTGATTGGCTGATCGCCATGTATAGTATTAATAATGCAAAGAATGAAATCCCCGAAGGAGACCTTTTGTGATTAAATCAACCCTCTTACAAAAAACGCGCTTTTTAAAAGTGATTGCCGGAATAGAAAATTTCAACGCCCGCGAAATTCGCGAAGTTGCACTGGCCGCTAATGGCATCGCTGATGCGATTGACTTGTCTGCCGACGAAGCTTCAGTTAAATGGGTCAAAGCCAATACCAACCTGACTGTCTTTGTCTCCTCTTTAGAGCCACAGACTTTAATTGATTCCCTGGAATGGGGCACGGATTGGGTCGAACTGGGTAATTTCCAGCCGATCTATGATCGCGGCGCATTGATTAACCCTGAAATGGTCATGCAGTGGACCCATGAATTGGTCACTGGTCTGCAAGGCCGCGCTGGCATTTGTGTCACGATTCCTGGCATCTTAGCACTTGATCAGCAAATTAAACTGGCTCAAGCTGTCGAAGCAGCCGGAGCCGACTTAATCCAAATCGAGAATATTACTGGCGACTTAAGCCATGTAGCCCCGATTCAAGCGGCTGTCAACGTGCCCGTCATGATTGCAGGTAAACTGAACCACACCAATCTGGAAAGCGCTCTGGAAACAGGCGCTGAAGGTTATGGCATTGGCCAGGCTATTCGCCAAAGCAGCGACATGCGCGGCTATATTCAAAACTTGCAAGCTGTCACTCAGCGTGCATCTGCTCTGATATAGTTTTTTTACGCTGTAGTGCTGAGCATTACAGCGTAGCTAAAAACCTATGGAACTGCTTTTTATTCGACATGCGGAATCGATCGGCAATGCCCAGCATATAATGCAAGGGCACGCCGATTTCGACTTGTCCGAAAACGGCTATAAACAAGCCCAGATATTAGCCGAATTCCTTAGTAAATGCGTCCCTGAAGCCCAAAATATAGACCAGATTTATTGCAGCCCTCTCAAACGCACCCAACAAACCCTGGCTCCCTTGATCGCAAACGGTAAATTCTCTGAGCCCATACTGGATCCGGATCTCGTTGAAGTCGATTCGGGCATTTTTTCAGGATTAACCTGGGAAGAAGCTGGTCAACAATACCCTGATGATCAAGCGCGTTTTAAAGCTTCTCGGGATTGGGGGAGCGTTCCCGGTGGTGAGTCCAGGCTCAAACTCTGGGCCAGGGCTCAAAACTGGATCGAAAAAGTTCGACTAGTCCATACCAATCAGCGTCTATTGGTGATGACGCATGGAGGGTTTATACGCGCAGCCCTGAGCACTTTGGCTGCTGTACCTCCAGAAGCCCCTGTGTTTGTCTGTATTGATAACACCTCACTTTCTCTCGCTGGTCTGCAAGATCAGCGCACGTATATCCGTTATGTAAACGACACGAGACATCTGAAACCATGCGATTTTCAAGCCGATTTTGTGCCCCATTAGTCTTCATATTTTTACTGCTATGTCCTGAAGCGCAAGCCGCTTCTGGTCTGGGGCTGTCAATCGAAAATTTGTTTGCCCCTCTGGGTAAACAAGTACGCGAGTTAGATCCAGATCCGGCCGCCACAGAAGCCAGTAAAATCACCCTGGGCAGAGAAACCACAGAATGGCTCGGCATCAATGGCTTTATGGATCTCAATATCAATTGGCGATTTTTATATGGCGCCCATTTTACGCTACTCAATCAGCCACTCTTTAAATTTGACACCTCGATTGCATATATGATGCAAATGCCAGAGAAAATACCTGTTCAGCCCTATATTTTTATAGGAGCCGTTCCCGTGATCTCAATGGATAATGCCTTTCCACAAATTGGTGTCAATCTCCAGGCTGGACTGGGCATTGACTATAGCTGGAACAACCAATTATTAACAAGTATTCGTCTGAACACCTATCTTTTAAGCTTATACGGCGAAGAGAAAAATAACGAACTCAAATTGGCCTGGCATCCATTTAGTTTTAGTCTTTCTGCGGGAATGGGCTATCTCTTTTGACCGATCGCCGTCTCTTTTTCACCTCTTTTTTAATCCTGGGTTATCTCACCCTGATTTACATGCTTTATTGGATCTTTGCACCTTTTTTGACTTCCCTGATGACAGCCGGCATGATCGCATTGGTGTTTTATCCGATGTATCAACGCGTTTTAGCTGAATGCAAAGGGCATGAGAATTTAGCCGCTTTTTTAATGTGTTTCTTTTTGTCCTTGTTTGTTTTATTACCGACAATTATTCTCTCAACGTTAATTTTTCAAGAAGTGGTCGTGGGTGCTGAAAGCTTAACCGCATGGGCCAACGATATTTCTTTCGACGATATACTCAAGCACCCTACTGTCGCTCAATACCTCGATAAACTAAAAACCTATGAAGCCTTTAAAAATGTTAATTTTCGGGCTCAATTGGTGCAATTGGCCGAAAATGCAAGCACCTTATTACTGGCTCTCTCGACCAGTTTTTTCGTCTTGTTTTCGAATATTTTGATTTTAGTGCTTTTGATCGAACTAAATATGTTCTTTTTGTTTCGAGACGGCACCCGCTTTGTTCACTATTTAAAGTCCCTGATGCCATTATCTAACGAAGCCAAAAAAACCCTCTCACGCCGGATCAATGAAGTGATCCAAACTTCAATTATTGGCACTTTTGCGACCGCAGGAGCAAATGGTATGCTTGGCTGGCTGATTTTCGCATTACTGGGGATCCCTTCAGCCATGCTCTGGGGGGTGTTAATGGCTGTTTTGGCAGTGATCCCCATGGTAGGTACCTTTGTGATCTGGGCGCCGACGTCCCTGTATTTAATCTTCACAGGTCAGATTTTGAAAGGCGTGATCTTATTCTTATTTTGCAGCATCGCCATGATGGGCTTTGCAGACTATATGGTTCGTCCCTTGCTTTTGGATCGCATTTCTTCTGATGAAACCAAATTGAATACACTGGTCTTGTTTCTCTCAATGATGGGAGGCATTCAATATTATGGCGTCCTGGGCCTGGTTGTCGGTCCATTATTGATGGTAATTGCGCTTACCGCCTTTGAAATGTACCGACTCTATTTCAATCTTCCTGCAATGGAAGACTTGGAATCTGAGATAGACGCCGCCTTACGACCTGAAGGCGAAGACAAATCGAGAACAGCTTATTAAAGTAAGTACAGAGTTTGGCGAACACTCCCGATCAAAGCTACAATTCCTGCACTCATTCATCGATTAAGGGTTACATTATGAAATTTTTGTTCAAAGCCAGCTTGTTAGTCCTCAGCAGCGGCATCACGCTACCCGCTCTGGCTCAATCGTTTCCAACGCCAAGCCCAGGCGAAGAAATACGCATTGAAAAACAGGATCCATTGGTTCCACCTCTGGTCAAAGTCAATCGGATTACGATCATCGGCACCCAATATACCGACGCTGTGCGTTTAATCATGCATACCCGCTCTGGAGACGAAGTCAGCCCGGAAGCGCTGCGCCTGGAACAGAAACGAATTGCTGAATTGGGCTATTTTTCTGATGTTACCCCTAAGTTAATCAAACAAATAGATGGCTATGAATTGGTGATCTATTTGCGTGAAAACGCAATTGTGAAAGGGGTCCAAGTCAAAAATAAGCCTCAGGTTTTATCACGCGAGCAAATTTTAAATGCTTTCAAAGACCTCAAGTCGCAAACACTCAATTTTGACAAGCTACAACAGGCCCGCGAAAGCATTGAACAACAATACCGTGATCGGGGCTATCTGCTCGCGCATTTAGAGATTATTCAGCAAGCCAATGGCAGCTGGTTAAATGCGCAAGATCAACTGGAACTGTTAATGCATGAAGGTCGACTGGAAGGTTTTCTTTTAGAAGGCAATATACGCACCCAGGATGCCGTGATAGAACGAGAGCTCTCTTTGAAAGCTGGCGATTTATTTGATCAGAATATCTTTGAGAAAGACCTGGCCAGACTGCATCGACTGGGCTATTTTTCAGATATCAAAGTTCAGCCTGAGGCTGGTGAAACCGCCCATCAATTTAAAATGCGATTGGTTTTTAGTGAAGAAAAAACCACTGATGTGGGCTTCAATTTCAGTCTTAATAACCGCGATGGTTTATTAGGCGGCGTGCATTACACCGACCCCAATTTCTTGGGCAAAGGCCAATACCTCAATCTGAAAGTACAAGCAGGTCTGGACTTTTTTAATTTACTGGGCAGCCAACCCCAGCAAAGTCAACGCTCATTTTATGGACGCATCGACTTTGCTGATCCCTGGCTACTGCCCGGCCGCACCTCGCTAGGCAGCTCATTGTTCTCAGAGCGAACGCCTCTGTTTTTTGGCAATGCGCTGGGCAATAGTGATCTGGCCCTCAAAAACGGCCTCTTACAAACCCGCACCGGTGCGACCTTAAGCATGAGCCGTCCCCTATTTGGGGATGTTTATTCACCCTGGCGTGGCAATCTGAGCTTTACGGCTGAGCAAATCGGCCTGACAGACTTCGCTGCCCTCCCGCAACGGGAACTCTCCCTGAGCAAGCGTTTTTCAGCCACCGATATCTTCTTTAATTTGGGAAGCGGCCTCTCCTATGACAGTCGCAATCTAGCTCTTAACCCAAGCAAAGGCGTTTATGGTTCGATTGCCGCTCAGCCAGTTTGGGGTGATGGCTCCTATCTCAAACTCTCTGGCAATCTCAGCGCTTATATTCCCTTGCTTGATCCCGGCTTAACCCTGGCCCTGGGATTACAAGGCGGGACCTATGTCGGCGATCACCCAATTTACGAACAATTCTTTGGGGCCGGATACAGTACGATTCGGGGTTGGCAAGAAAATGGTACTCTTTTTGGTTCCCGCTATTTGATCGGCAGTGCTGAAGCTCGCTTCCCAATTTATGACTTTATTTCAGGGGTTGTCTTTACAGATATTGGTAATTTTTTCTCTGATAAGCAGGCCTTTAACCAGCAAGAGCTGCCCTTTAAGTATGGTGTCGGCGCGGGCCTGCGCTTCCAAACCCCGATGGGATTGCTGCGTCTGGATTATGGCATCCGAGATTTTGAAGTCCTGAGCCAGGGCTCGTTTTTGGATGCTGGACAATTGCACTTTAGCATTGGCCAAAAATTTTAAGCCTGATTAATTCACCAAACGCTGTGGATCACTTGGGGGCGGCTGAATGCCATTATAGATCGTGCTAAATTCTCTGATTTGCCAGAGGCCTGTCCTGTTATTTTTTGCTAGCATCACAAAGCGAGCCGTATCAGTGCCATTACTTTTGATTTCCAGACGATGCTGTTGCTGATCGATCTTTTTAGAACCGACAATTTGCAGTTCAAAATTATGAGTATCAATTTGATAGCCATTTCCGGGTGAGGCTGCAGCGGCATAACTATAAAACAAATAGGGGCGTCGCTGTAAGTTCTCAACATAGATTTTCAGCTCCGGTGCTGTCAGCCAATTTTCTGCTTCTAATATAGTTTCAAGCATTTGTTCTCCATCGGCCTGAGTCGCTGGGTCCAGCAAACGAAACATGCCTTCAAACCAAAGGTGGGCAACAATTTCAGGCTGATCGCCTTCGGACTGATAGCGGGCATTAAAGACTTTCAGGGTGTTTGAGATCTCTGCTGGAGCAGCGGGAGTCGTTGAAATCTCTGGACTAGCTGGCGCTGCCACGCTTTCGATCGGAGCCGGGTTAATGACTTGTGGCTCTGTGGAACTTGCTATTGTGGGACCATCGCAGGCCAGCAAACTAAAAAGACAAGTGACGGCAAAGCAGCGCACAGAGACAGCAAGTATTTTTTTGTAAGCAGCTGTAGCTTGAGAAAGTTTGAACATAAATCGGAACTCCTTCTGCTCTAGCATCTCAGACTTTAAGACTTCAAACCAGCCACTGCTCTAAACTTTAGCAGTATTTTTATTAGCAGACCGGCTTCATTTCAGAATAATGTGACTCCTATTTTTGAAATGAATCCGAGCTCACTTGCAAGATCCCAATTGAAGACATCCAGGCTACTTTCAAACAGCAAACCCTCAGGAAGGCTTGTTGTGAGTTAAGCAGTGCTGATATTCTTTAAGTGTGGAAAGTGAGCTAGCATGAAATATCCAAGCTTAAATGTACTGGGCCTGATGAGCGGCACCTCTTTAGATGGGCTCGATCTCTGTTTATGCCAAATTTCAGGTTTAAAGCCTGATCAAATCAAACAAGTCGGTTTTAGCACCTTGCCAATGCCAGCCGAGCTGCAAGCCAAAATCCGCAAAAACCTGGAGCCTGATACTTCAGCAGTCGATAGCCTCTGTGAACTCAATATGCAGGTGGCTGACTGGTTTGCCCAGTCGATCGAACGCTTTCTGAAGCTGCACTATCTCAGCTTTGCAGATCTTGATCTGATCGGCTCCCATGGACAAACTCTCTATCATCTGCCACCCGGGCAATCTCAACAAGCGTCCACGCTGCAAATAGGGGATGGCGGCTGGTTAGCTCAGCGCACAGGCATCACCACCGTCACTAATTTTCGCCCAGCGGATATGGCCGTCGGCGGACAAGGAGCGCCCCTGGTTCCTTATTTAGACAGCGTCTGGTTTCAATCCGAAAGCAAGCAGCGTGCGGTCCAAAATATTGGTGGCATGGCCAATGTCTCCTGGCTGCCAATAGATGGCAAGATGCTCGCTTTTGATAATGGCCCTGGTAATGCCCTGATTGACGGCTTTGCACAAGCGTTTTTGCATAGCTCCTACGATCGGGGGGGCCGGGTGGCACAAAGTGGTCAGATCAACCAGAACTTATTGCAAGACTGGCTCAGTCATCCCTATTTTGATCAGCCTCCCCCACGTACCACTGGTCGAGAGATTTTTGGTCAGGCCTGGCTCGATCGTGAGATCCCCAAAGCACAATCCCTGGATGTCGCGGACGCCATGGCCACGATCACCGCTTTCTCAGCACGTTCAATTGCTGAGTCTTACCAACGCTGGTTGCCGACTCTACCTGACGAAGTGATCGTTTCCGGTGGTGGCGTGCATAATCAAGCCCTGATGCAAGGACTGGCAGATGCTTTGCCGGGTAGCCGGATCACCAATAGCGGCGACTTTAACCTCGATCCGGATGCCAAAGAAGCGATCTTATTTGCTCTGCTCGCTTATACCAGTTTGCTGGGCATTCCCAATAATCTGCCTAAGATGACCGGCGCCATTCAGAGCGTGGTGATGGGCCAAATAGCGCCAGCCAAAAACTGGTTGCAGCTACTTAATCAATGTGCCCCTTACCTAAAGGAAATTCAATCATGAAATCACAATTAATCATCCTGATCGCCCTTAGCCTTGGACTCAGTCAGGGGTTCTATCTACCGGTCAATGCTGCAGCCAAGCCAGCTCCCAAAGCCAGCCCAAAAGCAGACAAAATAGACTTGCCCAAAACAGCCCAACCAGGCCCTCTGATCACCCCCAAGCCGATGGCTGTCTCAGGCGAGCAGGCCAAGCCTTCCAACCGCGTCGATTATCAGATTATTGAGCAATTTGCGCACAGCCAAATCGATACTCCTTTTCAGCAATTGCTACAAAGCCCGGCTGCTTTGCGTGTTTACTGGAGCAAGCACGCAACACCCGGCCTGCCCATGCCCGAAATAGATTTTCGCAAACAGGCTTTGCTAGCTCTGCATTTGGGCCAACAAGTCACTCCAGGCTATGCCTATTGCGCGAAAAATATCCAGATCAGCCCAACAGGCTTGATCATCCAAACCCAGCTGGAAAGCCCAGATCCCGATCGTTTTTACCCGATGATCCGAACCCAGCCAGGCTGTCTGATCCGCTTAGATCAACAAAAAAGTGATCGCCTGACTCTCAATCAACCTACTCTCGAAACCGAAAGGAAACCCTCTCAAATGCGTACCTTATCTCTGGTTACCAATAGCCGTATCTTTGAGCCACGCCGAGTGATTGCCCGCGATCTCGAAAGCTTCCGTCAACTCTGGATAGAGCACACCAACCAACCCGAACAAATGCCGGAAGTCGACTTTAAAAACGAAATGGTACTCGGCGTCTTTTTAGGTGAACGTCCAACGGGGGGCTATTTGATTCAAATTGAAAAAATTGAAACCGTCAATCAACGGCTGCAAGTCCATGTCAGTATTCAGCAACCTGACCCTGAAAATATGGTCATTCAAATGCTGACAGCCCCGGCCCACCTGATCCTGATGCCCGCAACAGATCTGCCAATTGATTTTATTGATCAGACAAAAATGTTAAAATAGGGCACACCCTTCATTGGGCACACCCTTCATAACCCTAAGCCTTTCTGGAGATTTATCATGCCACGAGCCTCTTTCTGCGCCAAAATTCTGGGTGCTGTCCTGGGATTAAATATTGTCTTGCCCCTTGCATCCGCTAACGCAGCTTCCTTCCAACAGGTTTACCGTGATAAAGGGTCATCTTACATCTTATTATTTGCTTACCCTTCCTCATCGTACATTAACTGGTCAAACCCCTCCGATCTGGCCCGCACCTCTTTACAAACCACCCTCAGTAAAAACCTGATGGGCCATCCCAGCAGCATTGGCCATGCGCAATTTGCCTGGCATTGTCGTCGTCCAGATGGCAGCTTGATGGCCAATGGCGCCACAGGGCAATCGGGCCAGGACAACGGTCAGGGACTCAAAGCACTCTTGGCAGGTTGGGGTATGAGTATTCTGGAACTGGTCTATACAGATGGGCACCTGGAGTCCGTCGCTGAAGTGCAGGATCGTATTAATAAAGGGGCTGCCAGCAATCAATTCTCCTGGAGTGGCTTTAAGGTGCCTTACGAGAGCTGTATGGCGATGGCAGAGTATGTGGAGTCCTATACCCAAGCCGAAGCTTATAAAAACTATGGTTTCCCGGTCGATCCCCTCAACAATGAAGGCGGTGGCTGCACCAGTTTTGCAAACGCGGCAGTTTCTCGGACCGGGCTCGATATCCCAATAGCCAAAAACTGGGTGCGAGAATATCAGGTCGCTGAATCCCATATGGGTCGCAGTGACGACACCCCTGCTGTGACCACCATTGTTGAGAAAGCCGGCATCCCCAAACGCAATAAAGAAGTCCCTTTGAGTGATTTTTTGTTTGGAAATCTGGGCTGGGCAAATCCTGGTGAGCCCGCCTTTACCTTCCGCTATTATGATCCCGAATTGTTTTATGAAAGTTTCCGACATATGGAAAACGTCGAACGTCAAAAAGAAGGCCTGGCTTTAAAAAACCCGACCCGTACAAGTGACTATGATATTTTTCAAAGCCAATTGAAAACCACGACTGAGCAATGGATGCAAGACATGCAGAACAAAAAGGTACCGATGCAGATCGACCAAATTGCTGGCTATAGTGGCTTGATTGTCGACTTGCGCGAGCAAGACTTACTCTAAAGCTCGCCATGCAAGCACGTACTTTTATTGCTTATAAACCCTTTGGCATGCTGACCCAGTTTTCTGGCCAGACTGGAGATTTAACTCTCAAAGACTTAGACTTTGACTTTGCCAAAGATGTCTATCCTGTGGGGCGCTTAGACAAAGACAGCGAAGGCTTGCTGCTACTGAGTAGTGATACCCGCATCAATCAGGCGTTATTAACCCCTCGCTTTGGGCATCAAAAAGAATATTGGGTCCAGGTCGATCAGATTCCTGATGCTCAAGATTTAGAGCGTCTGCAAGCGGGTCTGCGTATCAAAGGGGGACATCTGACAGCTCCTTGCCAGGCCAGTCTCATACCAGAACCTGAGTTAGCAGAAAGAGATCCGCCGGTACGCTTTCGTAAAAACATCCCGACTGCTTGGCTCCAGATCATCTTGCACGAAGGTAAAAACCGCCAGGTGCGGCGCATGACAGCGGGCATCGGCCACCCCACTTTGCGCCTTTTGCGCTGGCGAATTGAGCATCTGACACTGGCAGGCCTTGCTCCTGGGCAAGCCAGGGCCCTGAGTTCGGCAGAATGGCATGAACTAAAACAACGGCTGCAATTGCGTTGATTATTTAGGAATTAAAGCTTCAACAGCTTCCTTGGCGTCTTTCAAGCTGCCCCCGTTGCGCTGACGATAGGCCTTGATCGCCTGAATCTTCTTCCCTTGCGTGGCCAAACCTCGGATCTGTCTCTCAGAAACATTTTCGGGAATCCCCTCCTGAGTGCCAAGGGTCAGCAGTTTAAGGATCAAAAAGAAGACGCCAATACCTAGCGCAATATATATCAGTGTCATGGCCTTGCCTACCTTAGGTCAAAATAGAAGTCTGCTTAAGTCTCAGTATATGCTGTTTTCAGCAATAGCGCAGTTTAAGCTTGAAAAAATATTTTTATCTGGCTTTAATGCCTTTTTTATCAATTTATGTTTAAAATGGGGCTATACAACAAGGAGTTATATAAAAATGAATTCGATAGATAAAAAGAAAAAACCGGCCCTGATTGAACGTTTAGCCCACCGCGTTTTTGACTGGGCCAGCAAAGTGGACACCCGTAAAGTCCTTAAAAATATAAAAACCCTACGCGAAGAGTTCCCCGAAGCCACAAATGACGAATTGATCGAAACTTTAATTAAGCGTAAATGCCAACGCACCGCTAAAATTGGGGTCGCCACTTCAGCCGCCTCAATTGTGCCTATATTAGGCACTGCCCTAAGTTTAACCATCGGCATGGTTGCTGATCTTGGCGGCACCATCACCTCTCAAGCTGAACTCGTCTTAGAAATTGCTGAAATTCTCGAAATCCCCATGACCGAAAGCGAAAAACGTGAAACGGTCTTCATTGTACTGGGCATCGGTGCCAGCGCACAGCACCTGAGTGTGCGTGCCGGTAAAAGTGTGCTCAATAAACTCGGCCAACGCTACGCCAAACGCTGGGTCGGCAAAGCAATCCCTTTCTTAGGCATCGTTGCTTCAGGCAGCATCAATTATCTCTCAACCTATCTCATCGGCAAACGGGCCCTGGCTTATTTTGTCAAAGGCCCTGAAACGATGGGTTCCTGGCAGCACAGCTTAAATGCACTCACCGGACTGGACGCAGACAAGCTCAGTGAATGGATGGGCGAAAGCAAAGAACAAGTGGGCTTCAAGCTGACTGCACTGGGTCAGGAAATCACAAAACAGACCCAGGGCGGCATTGAAACAGGTCAGACCTGGGTCAATAAAGTGCTCGGCAAAGAACAAGTCGTTGATTCCAGCACGACGTCAGCTGATGTTGAAGATATCAAAATCGTTGATGTCACTGCTGAAGAAGTCAACGAAGAAGCCGAGACTCACACCTAAGACTGTTTTAAACAATCGCCAGGCACTAACTTAACCCAGCAAACTCAAAGCCGACTGGGTTGAGATATTGGCCTGTGTCAGCACGGCAGACCGGCTGCATCATCGGCTGCCCGATTGATTAGTCCGTAAGCCCGAAGATAAGCGTTCTAATGTTTTGGAGAGGCCAGCATTGGATGGGCTCGATATCCTGGCTTACACTCTCGCTGCGGGTTGTCTCTATCTTTGGATCCGCACACAAGCGACACGCATTGACCCTGAATCGAATCCTTATTAATCTGCCTGGAGCAAGCAGTCGTCAAACTTATGCGCTTAATGGAAGCCTAATTAAACTCAAACAAATAGCTTACTGTTCTATTCCCCGCCCAGGGCACGCCAGGCGTTGACCAGACCATAGCCGTAGAGGTCATCACGACCGGTATCACCTTGGTCGGTAGCGGTGCTTTCGAGGCGCTGTTTGATCCAGGCAGGTGTCGCTTGCGCGCCGTATTTGTCTTTGAGTAAAGCTGCAATTCCTGCCACTTGCGGCGCAGCCATTGACGTCCCGCTCATATTAACGTAAGAGTTAATGCCCAGGAATGAAGGCACCGAAGAGATTATATCCAGGCCGGGGGCCGCAACAGATAAATAATCGCCTGAATTAGAGAAAAAGGTGACTTTGTTTTGACTATCGGTAGCACCCACGCCAATCACCCCAGGGATACTGGCCAGATAATTGCGGGCATTATCGACATGACGATCATTACCAGCGGCAACTACCACCGAGATATTTTTGTTGAGAGCATACTGCACCGCACGGGTTAAGGTATTGCTTTCTTCACGTACGGCCAAAGACATATTGATCACAGTGGCGCCATGATCCGCTGACCAGACAATACCGTCAGCCAAAATCGAAACAATCGTGGCACTCTCGTCTTCACTCGGGGAAACAATCGCCTTGATCACATCAGCGAGATCCGGGAAGATTTTGATCGGCATCACTTTGGAGTCAGGGGCCACACCAGCAATCCCTTTACCATTATTGGTCAACGCTGAAATCACACCGGCCACGTGGGTACCGTGCTTATAAGAAGCCATAATATAATTCAGGCTGCTGACATCTCCGGCATTGGGACCCGTTTTTTGAGAATAAGCATCGTAACCATCCACCAAATTGCCTTTGAGATCGGGGTGGGTCGTTTCAACGCCTGTATCAATCACAGCCACGACCTGGTTTTTACCTGTCGCTAAAGCCCAGCTTTCAGGAATCTGCATCGCTTGCATACCGTATTGCTTGCCAAAATGGGTATCTGAGGTCGTCAGCTGGGCTTTCAAGCCAAAGCCTGAAGTGACTGCTTTTTCGTTTTCTGGCTTTTGAGTCGCCACTTGATCCGTTTCGACGTACTCCAGGGCGGGCTCTTTGCTAAGAAGCTTAATTAACTCAGTTACATTCTGGCCCTGGGTCATAAAAACAACGGTTTTGATGCTATCGATAAAGCGCTCAATTTTGAGATTATACTTTTTGGCAATCGCCTCGGCAGCAGCCCGATCTTGATTGAAGTGCAGGCCGGCAACCAGGGTTTCGGTATTGTAGTTTGCGCTAATTTGGACTTCAGTTGTTGTAGCCGAAACGATCGGAGCCGCTGATGCAATAGGGCTGGGAACAAGCGGGGTAACTGAAGCACTGGTTGTTGCCGTACTGGGGCTTGATGTCTTAAGAGGAACAGGTGTCGTAGGGAGAGCATTTGCCGTTGGACGAGAGAGCGCTGGAGTCGTAGATTTTGCTGGTGTAGGGCGAGAAGCAGCTAGCGATTGAGATGCTGAGAGTTGAGCCGCGAGCTGGGGGTTATTTGCAGGGACTTGAGCCAGAGACTGGGTGGGAGCTTGAGATTGACAGGCACTCAGGGTCAGGGCAAAACCAATCAGGGTGATCAATGACTTTTTCATGAAGGATTCTCTCTCTACGCCGTTGCTATAGCTTTATTATCGCTGATCTGAGCACAAAAGTTGCTTAACCTTGATTAAGGCTTTGCTTAAGTTTGTGTAAAATCGTTTCGTAGAAGGCCTTTGGGGCATGCTCAAAACCAGAAATAAATGAGATTGACAGAAGTATTAGTGGCTTAAATATTCTGAATCTGACGCATATATTCGTTGAGGTAACCAATTGTGGCCAATGTCGCTTCGTAAGCGCCGACTGGATTATAGTCCACACCATCAGGAATATTATCGGTGATTGCATGAGAGGCCAGTTTGATATGACCATGGGCAAAGGCATCCTGAATTCCGTGCAAACCAAAGCCGATTTCACGTTCGGCTTGATCAAAGTGACCGCGCTTAGCGAGTTCGACAGCAGCATCCAAATGGCGCTGCGCCCAGATAAAGCGGGTATCACCGCCTTCAGGCTTTTGCTTATTCAGGTTAAAGTGCTTGCTGGGTAGTGCATCGGGGAAGGCATCACTCTCGCCATAGGCAGTGTTATTGAGATCCATATCGTAATTGGCTGTACCAAAGTGGATCGCCTGCTGATCGGTAAAGCCCAGTTGCTTAGCGATGGCATACGTACCGTAGTTTTGCGGAGTTTCTCCATCTTTGGGTACTCCCATATGGAAGTCTTCTTCAAACATCGCCCCCAGCTCAGCCGGTGGGTTCTCTTTGAAGTGGCGCTCGAAGAGCTGCAGGGTATCTAAAGCTGTGCCTTGCTGAACATACTTAGTCAGGTGGTTTTGAGCATAATTCTGTTTGACTTGCGGGGCAGGCAAAATCGCATCAGCCGGGTTAATTCCTGGCATCGGCACTTGCATCTTGTTCCAGGACTCTGCTTTGGTATCTTTGCGGGTAAAATAATGCTTGTCTACCAGGGTCGCCACTTTATCAAAGGTTTTGGGGAAGGTCTTGAAAACCCAGAAAAAGCTTTTCTGCGCCAGGCGCAGGGGCAGAGAGACTTCCGCTGAATCAGGCGAGTACTTGATGGTTTTTAGTAGGGCATGCACACCGCTATCATCACGGCCATAAGCTTCAACGCCACTGACGCCTATTTTGCTTAAAAAGCCCTTGGTATCGTAGTGCTCTTGCTTCTGGCCTTTGATCGAGTTGATATAGGCTTGCTGAGACTTGGGATCCTGATAAGCAATCGGCTTACCAGTGACTTTTTCAACCCAGTTAAAAATATTTTGATAATCTTGCTGGCTACGGGGCTGTGCCTGAATTTTAGCCGGGGATTGTACCGGCGCATCAAAGACACCTTTAAAAACAGATGCTGGCGGCTGCATTTTTATGGCTGGTCTGATTTGAAGTTGCAGTGTATCGGCAACAGGCAATACAAGGGGGGACGCAACCGGTAATGCCTGTGGGGGGCGTATCGGTAAGGGTTGTAATTGCGTTAAGGTCCGAGGTGCTTGCAAAGTCTGAATCGTAGCCAAAGTACTGTCTCCTATCGTTTTCTGTTATCTCAAAATAGCGTCGTCGTCAATTTTGCTTTCGCTTAATAAATGACTGGGTCCAGGCCCTGGGCTTCAGTGACCCAGCTCTTGAGCTCAGTCAAGCTCGGAGCAGACAGACCATAAGTTAAGGCCATGATTTTCATAGAGACTTGCAAAGTGGTTTGCTCGATGATATTGGTGCGGCGAGCCAGGTCGGGGATAGAAGTGATTCCGCTTGCAGCCAATAACCAGGCTTGATCCCGGTCAACACCCGAAACCCGAAGCAAGTCAGCTTGCTCAACCCAGAACAAGATCTGTTGACTAAAGCCAGAGGGAGCAAATAAGCCTTCTAACTTCAAACGTAAAGTCCAACGACGCCAGGGTGAACGACCCGCTTGCAGAAAGTCATGTGCGGTATCAATGTTCCATTTTTTGGCTTGTTTACCGTATTTGGCATCATATAAGAAAAGTTGCACATCGACATCTTTGCCTTGCTGGGCGGTTTTAATCTTAAAATTAGAATTTTGTTGATATTGCAAATCTTCAGCAGCAATATGCTTTTCGGCTTGTTTGAGTAAAGCCTGTACGCTGGTCATTTCTGCAACAGAGAATTCAAGTTCAGCACCATTTTCAGTTTGGAAGGTCGGCTTTAGAATAGATGCTTCAGACACCGGGCTGAGCGCAATCGGAGCCAATTCACTGATGGATTCAAGTTCAGTCGATAAAACAGCAGTCTGTGAAGCCGGCGCAGAAGCGACCGTATTGAGAGTAGAATTGGCCTGACAGGCGGTTAAAATCAAACCACTTAAGGTGAGGGTGAGCGCTGATTTAATTGACATGGTGTGTATCCTTTACGAACATCGTGGTGTTTTATCGAACTTCTTATCCTAATTGTAGCCCAAAATCAAAATCAACTTGCCCAAATAGATTAATATAAGTTTAATTTATGATTTAGGAAAGCTTAAGTCGAGAGTCTTTTTTGAAGATTCTCTCGATTACGGCCAAAACTTGTTATGCTGTTAAGACTCCATTCTGATTCAGTTTTTAAGGATAAACAGATGCAAATTGGCCCTTACCAGATCCAAACACTCAACACCGGTTATTTTGCTCTTGATGGCGGAGCTATGTTTGGGGTCGTGCCTAAAAAATTATGGCAGCGTGAACATCCTGCTGATAACGAAAACCGTATTCGAATGGCCTTGCGTACACTCTTAGTTCGCAGTGACGATCGTGTAATTTTAATTGATACGGGTATCGGAAACAAATTCCCCGAAAAATACCGTCAGATTTATGCCATCGAAAGTACAGGACCTAGCTTAAACTCAGAATTGGCCAGACACGGACTCGCAGCCACTGATATTACCGATGTGATTTTAACCCATCTGCATTTTGACCATGCCGGTGGCGCCACGCAATTTGAAAATGAACAACTGACCCCAGCCTTTAAAAATGCCCGCTATTGGATCCAGCAGCGCAATCTGGAATGGGCTCTGGCTCCCAGTGAAAAAGATCGGGCCTCATATTTAGTCGAAAATTTTGAGCCCTTGCAAGCAGCCGGTGTTTTAGAATCTTTGACTGGCCCCGGCGAGATCTTCCCAGGTATATCCGCCTGGTTATCAGATGGCCATACAATAGGTCAGCAATTAATCAAAATTAGCGATGGCCAGCAAACTCTGATTTACTGCGCCGATATTATTCCGATGGCATCACATCTCAAGCTGCCCTATATTATGGGCTACGATTTACAGCCCCTGGTCACCCTGGAAGAGAAACGCCAGATTTTGACCCAGGCAGCCGATCAAGACTGGATTTTGGTCTTTGAGCATGACCCGAAAATCACGGCAGCAACGATTCAAGCGACCGCCAAAGGCTTCGAAATCAAATCAGAATTGGACTTTTAAGATAGCGACTTTCAGCGCACAATTAAAAGCTAAAAAAGTCGTCTATGACTTATTAATTCAAAATCGGCCCTTGATTTACTGAGAGGAATCGGTATAATAAAATTATTACCTAAGAGACTTATGCTATCGAATTAGGTTTTCATGCAGTGCAATGAACCCCAAGTACACAAAAACGTTTCCAGATCTAGCCTAATCTGAGAAATGTATCTCAGGACAAGTAGAAACTTAAACATGAGCAAAATCACCTGTAATCTATCCTCATTACGCAAACAACGTAACCTAAGACAAACCGACTTATCTAAAATGACTGGCATCTCACAAAAAGCGCTTTCCGAGCTGGAAACAGGTAAATCCAAAGGTGTGAGTTTCTCAACACTCACCAAACTCTGTGATGCCCTGGAAGTCAGTATTGAGCAGTTATTTGAAGTCATACCTGATGAAAGCAGCCTCGGTCCCAGCATCATGCTGATTGCAAAGCCTTCTTGCTCTTTTTGCGCCAAAATTGAGTCTGATGTCGATTTGCTTGTAGTCGGTAAAGCAAGTACCAAAAACCCGGTCTATATTTGCTCTGAATGTATTGCGCGCTGTAATTCATTGCTGCAAGAAGAAAAAAAATAAGAATCCTTCCCCCCAGATCACTTACAGGTTAAGCTATCAAGATGAACATTGAACCCTCTAAAATGGCGGCTCCTGATCGCTGGGAAAGCTCTAAAAAATTCGGCTATTATGCCTGGTTTATTGTGGGCTATTTAGCCCTCGTCATACTCTGGGGCGCCTGGGTACGCATCAGCGGCTCAGGTGCTGGCTGTGGCGCTCATTGGCCCACCTGTAATGGCGAAATCATCCCTGTCAATCCGGCCTGGGAAACCGTAATCGAGTTTATCCATCGGGTAACGAGTGGTCTCTCTTTGCCTTTAGTGATCGGCCTCGTGATCACTGCTTACCGACGTTTTCCCAAAGGTCATGGCGTGCGCTGGGCCAGTGTCGGCACCCTGGTCTTTTTATTAAGCGAGGCCGCTCTGGGGGCGGGCCTGGTTAAATTTGAACTGGTCGCTGAAAATACTTCGATTGCCCGCGCCGTAACGGCGTCTTTTCACCTGGTCAACACCTTTATCTTATCGGCTTTCGCCTCCCTTTGCGCCTGGTGGGGATCTTATGGCTTTCCTAATTTTCGCTCCAAACGCTCACAACCCAGTGTCCTGGTTGGAATTGGCTTATTCGCTCTTTTGATTACGGCGATGTCAGGTGCAATCACAGCTCTCGGAGATACCTTGTTTCCAACTCAGGTCTTTATTGAGCAGGGATTGTTACCGCATCTACAAGAGAATCTCGATAGCAGCACACATTTTTTAGTGCAATTGCGTATTTTCCATCCGATCATCGCGATTCTGAGTGGAGTCTATTTATTGGGATTGATGCCCTGGCTCAGTGATCAGCGCTCAGATCTCAAGCGCCCCTGTTTACAAGTCAGTGCTTTGGTAATTTGTCAGATTCTACTGGGCCTGATCAATATTGTGCTAGCTGCACCTGCCTGGATTCAAATCGCCCATCTATTATTAGCCCTGGGCCTGTGGATCTCTACGATATTGCTCTGGATTCAGGTTTTAGAGGGCCGTCAAAACAGGCCCCGCTTTCCCCATCAACAAAGCTAAGAATCGGCGTCAATTATTGGGTTTGGTTGCCAGAGCCACATTGCGAATGCCCACTTCTTGCAAGGCCGATAGCAATTGGGCTACGCTCTCATACTGCAAATCAGCGTCAGCGGCGATCACAACACGACGCTCGATATCGCCTTCTTGAGCCGCTTGTACCCCAGAAATAATACCCGCCAGGTCTGCTTTGGCTTCGTCCCCAACAAACATACCCTCTGAATTGATAGAGACCAGCACATCGTCGACAGAGACTTCATCCGAAGAAGCCGAACTGGGCAAGCGTGTGGAGATTGCACTCTGAATCTGTGGTAAAAATGCCATGACTGCCAAAAACAAAACCAGGATCATCATGACGTCGATCATCGGGATGATCTCAAAATGGACTCCAGGCTTTTTTTTGCGTTGATTAGAAAACATCTATTAGTAACTTCCAGATTGAGTTGAGGGCTGCTGTTGAGAATGATTCGAACAAATGACAAACCTATTCTAACATTCAGTGGGCAAAGTCAGTATATTTTACTTCACGAATCACAGAGATTTTGACTTGACCAGCTGCTGGCATCTCCTGTTCAATCCGACGCGCAATCTCAAAACTGAGGCGACCGGTCTGTACTTCAGAGAGTTTATCCGGGTCTACAATCACACGCAATTCTTGTCCCAAACGCAGCACCTGAACTGATTCCACACCAGGAATCACTGCAACTAAATGCTCAAGCTCTTGCAGGCGCTCGACTTGTTGTTGCAAAACCTGACTGCGAGCACCGGGCCTGGCTGCTGATAGAGTATCCGCAATCTGTACAATCACGGCTTCATGGGTTTGCGGCTCGACCTCAAAATGATGGGCAGCCACGGCATGCATCACCTCAGGACTTTCACCTGCCGCTTGTAAAAGGTCGATTCCCGCCTGAGTATGGGTCAATTCACTATCCTGGCTTTTAACGAGGACTTTACCCAGATCATGCAAAAGGCCTGCTCGTCTGGCAACAGAGATATCTGCCCCCAGCGACTCAGCCAGACGCCCGGCCAATTGCGAGACTTCCAACGAATGATCCAGACCATTTTGGCCATACGAAAGCCGATAATTCAAACGTCCTAACATCTCCAGCAGCTTCGGATCGAGCTCACCGACTCCAGCTTTTCCGGCAGCAGCAGCGCCCAATTGAGGCAACTCAGCTTCTATCACTTGTTGCTGAAAATTAAAGACAGCATCAATCCGATCAGGGAAAATCCGACCTTCTTGTATCAATTGTTCCAGAGTGCGGCTCGCCAGTGTCAATTGCAAGGGATCAAAAGCAGAGAGTACAGCTTCTAAATGATCGTTTTCCAGATTGATCTCAACCCCTGTGATTTGCCGAAAAGCCTGGATATTTTTACCCGCTTTACCGATAATCCGTCCCCGCATCTGGGCACTGGGTAATATAAGGGTTTTAGTCGTTGCTGCACGCACTGTACTGGCTGACTGGGCCTGCATCACTTGCAAGAGCTGTTCCTGGGCTAAAGCCTGTTGTTTGGCTTGAAGCACAGCTTGATACGCTTGCCACTGCTGCTCATACCAATCACCGAGTACCTGCTGTGCATCTGCGCGAACTTGAACTCGCGCTTGCTCTGGAGTCAGGCCGGCCAGGGTTTGCAAGCGCTTTTGCTCAGCATCTGCAGTTGCCGCTAGACGTACTGCGAGAGCTTGCTCTTGTTGTTGCAATTGCTCACTTTGCTGTTGCTCTTGAGCTTTAAGATCTTGCTCTTGCTGCTTTAATGCTAGCTCAGCTCGCCCCAGGGCTTGCTCACGATCTGAGAGACTGCTTTGGGTTTCGGCCCGGATTACTTGTTCACGCTGTTTAAGCCGGCGTTGCAGGCCTTGTTCCCAGGCAAAAGCGGCAATAGCCAGCCCTCCTAGACTGCCTAACAAGAGCAATAAACCGATCAATAGAGTCATGGGCTAGGCATCCAGTTCTGCTAAAATCGCATCGTCCAATTCAAAATTTGAGTGCACATTCTGGACATCGTCCTGCTCTTCGAGCAAATCTAATAATTTGAGCAGTTTTTTAGCAATTTCACGATCGTCAACCTCGACTGTATTCAAAGGTAGATAAGAGAGTTCTGCCGATTCAGGCTGGTAATCTGCCAGGGCTTCTGAAACCGCCTGAAAATCTTCTGGCGCAGTAATCACTTCCAGGCGATCACCCTCTTCATTGATATCTTCTGCTCCGGCTTCTACAGCCGCCAAATAGAGGGTCTCAAAATCATCAAACTCATGAATTGAGATTACACCTTTTTGATTAAACATCCAGCCCACGCAGCCTGTTTCTCCCAGATTACCATCACATTTATTGAAATAAGAACGAATATCGCCAGCCGTACGGTTCCGATTATCTGTTAAAGCATCGATCATGATCGCGACCCCGCCTGGACCATAGCCTTCATATTGAATGGCTTCAAAATCATCATTGTCGCCAGCGGCTCCCAAACCTTTTTGGATCGCGCGATCAATATTATCATTGGGTACTCCAGCTGCTTTGGCACGGGTGATTGCCGTTCGCAAACGAAAATTGCCCTCTAGATCATTGCCTCCAGCTTCTCGGATAGAGACCGTAATTTCACGCGCCATTTTTGTAAAAACTTTGCCCCGAGCCTGATCATTTTTAGCTTTGGCACGTTTGATCTGAGACCACTTGGAGTGTCCTGCCATAAAAATCCCCTTTCTTTTTAGGTTTTAAGCTGTGCGCCCTATGGGTTTGCTGGCGCAATGCGTATAATGACAATGCAATAATGTTCACTTAAAACCTACTTATTAGGTAAGTTTAGCAAAATCAGCGAACAGAAAAGAGCCAAGGAGATCAATAAATATGAGTACAGCTGCTGAAAACCTGGATCTGACCCCAAGCCAACCCAAAGAAAATCATGTTGAAGATGAGAACGGACGCCTGTTTCGGGACGCACGAAGCCGTTTAAGCCGAGCGATAGAATTTTTCCCGATATCTCCTGATGTAGAAGAACAATTAAAATACCCCAAGTCTTCGCTGGCAGTCTCAGTCGTGATCCGTATGGACAATGGCTCCAGACGTGCCTTTAAAGGTTTTCGCGTACGCTATGACGATTCACGCGGCCCCAGCAAAGGCGGCATCCGTTTCCACCAGGGCGTAACCCTGGATGAAGTCATGGCGCTCGCTTTCTGGATGACCTTTAAGTGTGCCGTGGTCGGCATTCCTTTCGGAGGTGCTAAAGGCGGTGTCTGTGTCAACACCAAAGAACTCAGTAAAACCGAACTTGAGCGCTTAAGTCGCGTCTATATCGAAATGATCGCAGATATGATTGGGCCTGAAGTCGACATTCCAGCTCCGGATATGTATACCAATGAAATCATCATGGGCTGGATGTCTGACCAGTATAACCGCATCAAACGCGGTAAATTCCCCGGCGTGATTACAGGTAAACCCTTAAGTTTGGGCGGATCTCTGGGCCGTACAGATGCCACAGGTCGTGGTGGAGTACACGTTTTACGCCGTTTAGAAGAACACCTCAATCTGGTGCCCGAAAAAACAAGCGTCGCGGTTCAAGGTTTTGGCAAAGTCGGCTTTTACTGTGCCGAGTTACTGCATGAAGCGGGCTATAAAATTGTCGCAGTAAGCAATTCTGAAGGTGGCATTTATGATCCGGCAGGGATCGAGCCCGGTCCCCTTAAAGAATGGGAAATGAACCACCAGGAAATCCTGGAAGGCGGTCCAACTTTAGGGAAGTCTCGTCTCATTACAAATGATGAATTGCTTGAATTAGATGTAGATGTCTTGATTCCGGCGGCCCTAGAAAACCAAATAACAACCCACAATGCCAAAAATATCAAAGCCCGTATCATTCTGGAGCTAGCCAATGGTCCTATCACCAATGGTGCAGATCAAATACTAGAAAAAAAGAATACCCTCGTGATTCCAGATATTTTGGCGAATGCTGGCGGTGTTACCGTATCCTATTTTGAATGGGTTCAAAATCAAACCGGTCTCTATTGGGAGCTCGAAGAAGTGCATTCACGATTGAAAAAAATCATGGAAAAAGCGGCGATTGATGTCTGGAATACCATGAAAGAATACAAATGCGATATGCGAACCGCTGCATATATAGAAGCCTTAAAAAAATTAACGGATGCCATTGAAGCCCATGGCACCCGTTTCTTCTTTAATCTTCCGTCCAATTAGTTAAACCCATGAACGTTTGCGCAAGACCGGCAGTCTTGCGCACTTTTTTTGACTTTAAAGCAAGTGTCCAAAGGGCACGCTGATTTCCGAATTGGATACTTTTCAGGGAAAGCTTCACAGATTCTGTGTATGTTTTAATGCCTCTATCTGAAGCCAATACCATACAAAAAAGAGAATTTCGAAAAGTAAAATTGAATTGTGAGAGCTAAAACAGATCAAAATCAATAAAACTTAAAATACGAAAAGGCCATTTTTTGTTAGGCTGAATAAAGTGAGATCAATGAATAAGGTAGCTTAGTGATTAATAGATGCCAACACGAAAATTCAAAGCCACACCAACGCAACCTTTATTGCCTGGAGCCACGGAACGTTACCTAAATTATCAACAGCGCCAACAAAGCCCCAATCCCTTGTTCAATCTTTGGCTCAAATTTAAGTCCCGGTATTTAGAGCGCTGGATTTTGTTGATCCAAAGCATCTTATTTTTAGGAACTGGCTTTGCTGTCGTCTATGTTCTGGTGATTGGTTTATATGACGGACCGGCAAAACGCGAGCTATACAGCTGGTTGGCCAAATCCCCTCTGGGGCCCCCTATTCAGCGTATTAGCCAACTGGGAGAACAATTAACCCATGGCAGCAAAGATATCGTCTTAAGGGACAATATGGAGCGTGTCAGGCTAATGGTAGAGACCTTCCCGGCAGATGGTCATAAAGTCTACCCTCAAAATTTAGAGCAACTCTATCAAGATGCAAAGACTGACAATTATTGGAATTTACACAAAAACCCGCTGACGGGCTCTCACAGCAAAGCGGGAATCATCGCAGACTATGGGAACTATTTGTATAGCGGGAAGAAAGAAAATTTCGCGGGAATGGTGCTCTATGAGCGCATCAGCCAAAGTCACTATCGGATTTATGGCTGCGACAATGATGGGAAAATCATACAAAAAGACGGAAAAAGTTTTTATCTATCGAATATTTAAAAAAACGCTGATCCTGGCAATCAGCAAAACGAAGCCAGGATCAGTGCAAAACTTCCTGGGGCAAAGTCGCTACGACGACACCCTGAATTTCAAAGTCCTCTGTCAGCACAATCGGCTTATGAACCGGATTGGTAGAACGGGGCTTAAGTACAATCATATTACGCGCATGGTGAAACTCTTTGACAGTCGCTTCTGTATCAATTAAAGCAACCACCAATTCGCCATCATTCGCCATTGCTTGCTGGCGAATTAACACCAGATCCTGATCAAAAATATCACACTCGTTCATTGAATCGCCTTTCACTCGCAACAAAAAGTAGCGGTGTGGAGGACGGGCTAGCCGTGTAGATACCGGAATGATAGCCTCTATATTTTCCTCAGCCATGATGGGTTCACCACAAGTAACGACTCCGACCAACGGTATATTGACCGTTTGAGCATGAGTTGCATCACTATCAGTACCGGCCAGCAATTGCAGACCCCCATCAGAACGACGCTTGACATACGATTTCTCGATCAGGCGATCAATCAAAATAGATGCTGAACGCGGAGAGCGATAGCCCATTTCATTCATCACTTGACGAACCGATGGGGACCGTCCCATGTTCAACACATGGTTACGAATAATCCTGAGAGCTTCGAACTCTCTTTTACTTAAATGTTTTTCCATATACTATATGGTATACACACTGTATAAATATTTGTCAAGTATTGAAGCCAAAAGAATACAAGCGCTCAGAGTTGAATTTTCACTTACATACAGACCTTGTCTTGTCAAAAACATTGTCCCTGACTTGACATAATTATTATACATGTCGTATAGTCCTGTATAAGCAAGATCATATTTTGCTTACGCTCACTATTCAATTCAATCCGGTAGATTCCAGCCGGAGAGCCACTTTAATCAATTGGACTCCTGGTTTGGAATCTGCTTTTTTTATAGGATAGCTTTGTAAAATAGTGGGTTTGCCTGATTGAAAATAGCCATGCAAAAGTCCCCTGACTGGAATTCAATCAGAGGACTTCAAAAATGAGGGGTTAGGAATTTTTGTTAGCGTGCAATTCTTCAATCGAACTTTTGACAGTTTGATTTTGTTTTTGCTGAAGTTCCAAAGCAGCATCGAGGTCAGAAACCTGAATTAAGCCCTTTTCGAGTAAAACTTGTCCCAGGTGTTTTTCGGGCTCATCTTTTTGGATTTCAATCGCATCCAGTAATTGAGAAAGCTTGATCGTTTGACGCTTGATCAAGATCTCACCCAGGCGCTCGTGTTGCGATACCCGCTCCCATTTTTCTTCTTCGGTCATACGGCCCAATTCGCGCAGACTATCGTCTACAGCCTGGCTTTCGCGTATTTGCGTAATTAAGTACTCAACCAATTCATCCTGGGTCAATAAACCCTTTTCAACAGCCAGTTCACCAATGCGTTTACCCGTCTGTATTTGTTCTTCCATCAACTCGGTGAGCTGAGAAAGCTTCAGGACCTGAACCCGTACCAGGAGCTCACCCAGACGCTCAACGCGTGTTAATTGATCCCAGTTTTCATATTCATGTTGTTGATTAAATTCCATAGTCTCAACCTCCAGAGCAATAAAATCATCATACCATAGTCTATCAAAGGGCTCAGGTGATAAACCACCTAAAAAAGCATTGGAATGAATCCATCATTAATACTGATTCTGAAATTTATCTACCCCCAGCTTCAGCCCCCTTGCAGTGCAGAAATGGATGCGTTAAGGTATGTTGAAAGGAAATAGAATTCATGACTAATCGCGCCCATAATTTTTCAGCAGGTCCCGCAGTCCTCCCGTTATCCGTATTAAAAACGGCTCAGCAAGAGATGCTATCCCTTCATGGTTCAGGCATGTCTATCGTTGAGATCTCACATCGTTCACTCTATTTTAGTCAAATCATCGAACAAGCCGAAACCCGTTTGAGAGCTTTGCTTCAAATCCCCGCTGACTACCATGTCTTGTTTCTACAAGGAGGTGCTTCGCTTCAGTTTTCGATGATTCCCATGAATTTTTTGGCCAGTGACCAAAGCATGGCCTTTGTCGATTCTGGATCCTGGGCCAAAAAAGCGTTTCTGGAAGCCCAGAAAGTGGGATCAACCACCCAAATCTGGAGCGACAAAGCTCAGAATTACCAGCGCATGCCCAGCACCAGTGAGTTAAGCACTTCTTCAGACTATATACACCTGACCTCAAATGAAACTATTCAGGGCATTGCGCTACAAAGTGACTATAAGCTTGATAAGCCAGTCATTTGCGATATGTCTTCAGATATTTTGAGTCGACCCGTTGACGTCAATCAATACGATTTAATCTATGCCGGCGCGCAAAAAAACATGGGGCCATCTGGCGTGACCCTGGTGATTTTAAAAGATCAATTTTTGAAAAAACACCAACAAACGTCGGCTTCGCAATTGGGAAGCATGCTGAACTACACGACCCATATCGAAAATAAGTCGATGTATAACACCCCACCGGTTTTTTCTATCTATTTGCTGAATCTGGTAATGGGCTGGCTCGAAGAGCAAGGGGGACTCTCGGGCATACATCAACGCAATCAAAACCAGGCCCAACAAGTCTACGCTGTGGTCGACCAGAGTCAAGGGTTTTATCAAGGCCATGCTCAAATTGAGAGCCGTTCATTAATGAACATCACATTTACGATACCCGGAGCCGATCAAGCCCTGTTTCTAAAGCAAGCTGAAGCGAAGGGTCTTCACAATTTAAAAGGGCATCGTTCTGTCGGTGGGATTCGAGCCTCATTGTATAATGCCTGCCCGCAAGAGTCAGTCGATGCACTCTGTGCTTTCATGCAAGACTTTAAGCGAAACCAAAGCTAAAAAAATGAGACCTGATTGGGCTCATGCTCAGCAGCACTCAGATTTTTGATCTGGTGATGGTCGGCAATTTCTCGGGCTTTCTGGCTGACTATTTGCGCTGAGGCGCCTTGCTTTGCGTTACTGACAACGGCGATCACATGAAAATGATAAAACCCATCTAATTTTTCAGAGACAATAGCAGTCTGATAGCCAGCATCAAGAAAGCGCTCCACGCTGGGCTGAATCAATAGATCGAGTGATTCGGGATCTTTGATCTCTGTGATATAGAGGTCATACCAGGGGTCAATCTCTTGAATCTTAGCTGGAGAAGTACTCACCGAACTTGTAATCCGCGCATACCTTGATCAGCTCCAGCAATCGCTTCACGCCATCCTTTGGCAAGCATCGCAACTTGCTCCAATTGTGTGCCGCCAGAAATCCCTACGGGGGTAATACCCGCTGCTGCTGCCCCGCTAAAGGAATCCCCTGACGATGATTTGAGACCACTTGTGAGCTGAGTAGGCTGAGAAGTATTAATTTGCATCATTGATCTTCCTTAAAAACAAAGATTTTAAAGCATGAACTTAAAATTAATCTATCATAAATTAATGGATTTATCAAAGGACAGGAAAATGCTCGTATCTTTACATGACCATAGCCAAATCGCTCAGTTTTTAAGCCAAGATCCGGGGCGATACCTTTATGAAATTGGAGACTTAGATCCCTTTTTTTGGCCACAAACGCTCTGGTTTGGCTGGCAAAAAGAGAATATCATAAAAGCACTGTGTTTAATCTATCTGGGAGATCAAACCCCTATTTTACTGGCGATGGGCAGTTCTGCATCTCAAATTGACTTATTGCAGAGCTTAAACCGCCTCTTACCAATGGCTTTTTATGCTCATTTAGCTCCGGGCTTAGAAGCTTGCTTTAAGGATTGGCTGGCCAGTGGCGGTGAAAGCTATCACCGGATGATGCTGAAGCCAGACAAGTGGCGACCTCAAACAGCAAATCAGCAGGATCAAATCAAATTACTAGCAGCCGCTGACTTAGAGCAATTGCTTTCATTCTATCAAGCAGCCTACCCAGAGAATTGGTTTAACCCCAGAATGTTAGCAACAGGTCAATATCTGGGGTTGTTTCGTGCAGAGCAGCTGATGGCAGTAGCGGGTGTACACGTGTTCTCAGCTCAGCAGCAGGTTGCAGCATTGGGGAATATTGCTGTATCTAAAGCAGCGCGAGGGCAGGGCCTGGGACAAATCATTAGCTCAGCACTTTGCGCCCAGCTTTTAAAGCAAGTGCAGCAAATCGGACTCAATGTTGCCAGTCAGAACCAGGCCGCGATTCATTGCTATCAAAAACTGGGCTTTGAAGTCTATCTGGACTATCAAGAGTGGAGCTTTACTCGCCCTTCGTCTCGCCAAAACGTTTTAGGGTAATTGCACCGGAAATCATGGCAAACAAAATCAAAACAACAGCGGTGCCACCAGCGATCATAGCGTCAACGGTTCCCATTGGGTTCTCCAAACTATAAATAAATTGATTGGCTGACATTGTAACATGGCCAGACCAATCACAACGATTTCTGAATTAACTGACAAAATGACAACGATTGAGAGCGCTCTGCGTTATACTTATACAAATAATTTGCTGCGGCTGGCAAGGAAGACTCAATGCGTTTATCGCCTTTTGAACGACTCGCTCTAATTCATGAACTCACGACTTCAGCACTTGAATTATTAGATCCGATCCTGCCTATTGATGCCTATTTTCTGATGCTAAGTCGTCGCTTAGAACTTCCTTTGATCAGTATTTGGAATCATCAAGAGGGGATTAAACTCGAAGCAGCTAGTGGCTTGAGCCAGACTACCCCCCAAAAATTGGATTGGGAAAGCCTGCTCCGAAACCCCCACCAGGTTTTTCCGACTGAAGCCAGTGGACTCTCTGTCTGGAGCGCCAAACTTGGTCCTGAGACAAGCCCTTATCATTGGCTCGTCTTAAATCAGCGCCCTTTGCATTCTCGTATGATTGAGATCCTGGAGCAATTGGGTCAGGTCATATTTAAGATTATGCATCACCGTCAGCTTGAGCTCGCTCCTCAAAGCTCAGCCTCGGAACAAGAGCTCGCGCAGAGTCAGTCTATAAGTCAGAGCGTTTCCCCCAATCCTCCTCAACTGACGAGTCCCACCGAAAAAAAATTACGTGAGTCCAAAGCCCGCCTGGAAATGATGTTAGAACATCTTCAGGTTGGCGTCTTGCTAGAAAGTTTTGATCGCAAAATCTTAAGCATTAACATGCCTTTGCTGGAATTATTTAAGCTGCCCCAGGACCCCGACGCCTGGGTCAATCAACCCGGCGAGCAATTGACTCAGGAAGCTGCGATTATTTTTGAGCAGCCAGATGCACTCAAACAGCACACTCGCGAGTGTCTGAGCCAGGCCAAAAAGAGATTAGCTGAAACCTTTCTATTGGCTGATGGTCGGTATTTACAGAGAGATTATATCCCGATTTTATTTCGCCAAAAATTAATGGGACACCTTTGGGTCTATAGCGATGTCTCTGAAAAATATGAAGCAGAAAAAGAGAACCAGATCTTATCTCTGTTCCCCCAGGAAAACCCCAATCCAGTGATGCGCATAGACGCCAACGGCAAGGTCCAATATGCCAATGTTCCAGCGCGTTATTTGCTAAATTACTGGCAGCGGGACGTGGATGATTTTGTCCCTGGATTTATTCAAGATGTTCTCAAAAAATCTTTAGCAAGTGGTCAGGCCTGGAAAGAAGAAGTTGTTTTTGGCAAGCGTTATTACCAGGTGGTCTTGTTTCCTTTCCCCAATCGAGATTATGTAAACCTCTACGCCACAGATATCACCGAACGTAGACAAGCTGAGCAAGATGCTCTCGAAGCGCGAGATACGGCACTAAAAGCATCTGAGGCTAAGTCAGACTTTCTAGCAGTCATGAGCCATGAAATCCGCACCCCCCTGAATGCGATACTGGGTATGCTTGAAGTCCTTTCTCAGGGGAATCTGGACGCGACCCAGCATGAATATGTCAATACATCGCGTGACGCTGGCCGCAACCTGCTCGAACTGATCAATCATTTACTTGATTTTTCACGAATAGAAGCTGGCTTAATGGATCTTGAGCAGACTCCTTTTCAAATCCGCCCTTTGATCAAAAAAACCTTTGCTATCTTTCACTTGCGAGCCAAAGATAAAGGATTAAGCCTGGAATCAGATCTGCCTGAGACGGTCCCCTTGTGGCTAAAAGGAGATGGGCGCAGACTCTCTCAGGTTTTGTTTATTTTAATTGACAATGCTCTGAAGTTTACCCAGCAGGGTAAAATCAAAGTCCAGGTGCTCTATGCCGAGCCCACTGGGGATTTTTGGCAATTGTGTTTATGTGTCAAAGACACGGGTGTGGGCATTGCCAAAGAAAAACAAGAAATTATTTTTGAAAGCTTTCAACAGGCTGACAGCTCAACCACTCGCGAGTACGGTGGGAGTGGCCTGGGCCTGAGCATTGCTCGGCAATTGGTAGAGCTCTTTGGTGGCAAAATGTGGTTAGAAAGCGAAGCCAATCAGGGCAGTCAGTTCTTTTTCACTTTGCGCTTGCTCTCTCCCAGCGCCGAAGAGATCCAGCAAGCTGAGCAGGAAACGTATGTCTATGAACCCCAGGCCTTTCAGCAAAAATGGAAAGCCCAGCCCAAAACCGTTTTGGTGGTTGAGGACTCTCCTGAAAATCGCTTGCTGATTCAGGCCTTCTTAAAAAAAATGCCTCTACATCTTGAGTTCGCCTTTAATGGTGAAGAAGCCATCCAAAAACGTTTTGAGATCAATCCAGACTTGATCTTAATGGATATTCAAATGCCTGTCTTAGATGGCCTCAGCGCCACGCTTCAAATCCGACAACAAGAATTAGAGTCTAACAGCAAGCCGGTACCGATTATTGCCTTAACCGCTGATGCCCTGAATAAAACCCGTGAAGCTTGCTTTGAAGTTGGCTGCAACGGCTTTTTGACCAAACCGATCGAACAAAGTTTGTTATTGCAAGCCATGGACAAACAATTGCATTTCATTGAAGACCTAATGCATGAACACGATGATCCTGCTCTGCTTGAGTCAGATCCGAAGATAGATATAGAAAGTGCTACGCCCGATCAAAAGCTAAACTCAGAACTAAACGATTGGCCAGATTTTAAAATTCATCAGCAATTTAAAGATATATTGCCCTTGTTTATTCAGTTACGCGAAGAAGAACCACCTAAAATACGTGAATTGCTTGAAAGCAATGACTTAAAAGACATTGAACGAATCGGACATAGTCTGAAAGGGGTCGGCGGTTCATTTGGATTTCCCTATGTTTCAGAAATTGGTGAAAGACTAGAAAACGCAGCTATCGATAACCAGGGGCCAGAAATGCTCGCTTGTGCCCAAACCCTGGAAGACTATATTATCTGGGCAAAAGCCCTCCTCATCGAGCAAGGTGAACTCATCAGCGAAGCCTAGTTGAGCTTATGCTATCCTGACAGCAACCCTTAAGAGGAGCTTTTCATGCCTAAACTTTTTCAGCGTTTCCTGACTCTGTCTCTGCTTGGTATCAGTCTACAAGCGGCTCATCCCTTGCCTCAGCCTTTTCAGCAGGGAGTCGTCGCTGCGGATCACCCTTTGGCCGCTCAGGCTGGCTTAGCGGTCTTAAAACAAGGTGGAAATGCCTTTGATGCAGCGATTGCTACCAGTCTTGTATTGGCTGTTGTGCGCAACCAAAGCACCGGAATTGGTGGCGGAGGCTTTATGCTTTACCATACAGCCAAAGGTAAAAATGGCGTGCTTGACTACCGTGAAATTGCTCCCCTGAAGTCCCACCAAGATATGTATTTGGATGCAGATAAACAAGTGATACCTATGCGCAGCACCGTCGGTTACCAGGCTGTGGCTGTGCCGGGTCTATTGGCAGGCCTGGACACAATCCAAAAGCAATATGCCACCCGTCCACTTGCTGAATTGATGCAAGCCGCCATCCAGCATGCAGAAGCGGGCTTTGCCATTGACGCCCATTTGGCTCATGCTCAGGAAGTCGTGGCCGAGCGCGGCGCTTACCCTGACTTACAGACTTTGTTTTTTAAACAGGGAAAACCCCAGCCGATTGGCGCAATACATAAAAACCCAGAGCTGGCCCAGACACTCAAAACCATAGCTAGTGGTGGCGTCAAAGAGTTTTACCAGGGCAGCATTGCCCGTCAAATTGTGACTGCCATGCAAGCAAACAACGGACTGATTACAGCGGCCGATTTGGCCAGTTACCGCCCCAAAGTTAGACCTGTACTTACGGGAAATTATCGCGGTTATCAGATTCTGACCATGCCCCCACCTAGCTCAGGTGGAGTGGCTTTACTGACTGTATTAAACCTGGTGGAGCCTTATGCTCTGGGCTGGAATAGCACTGGCTTCGGTTCGTCCCAGTACACCCACTTGCTCAGCGAAGCCATGAAGCATGCCTTTGCCGATCGGGCCCAATTTTTAGGTGATACGGATTTTGTCAAAGTCCCTTTGCAACAATTAACCTCAAAAGCCTATGCCCAGCAATTACAGCCTCGCTTACAACAAGCTCAGGTCCAGACTCTGAGTCGAGAAGCATACGGACTCAAAGGGCTGAGCGGGTCCTCTGATCGAGGGGCTAACACCGACCACGGCACCACCCATTATGCGATCATGGATCGCTTTGGCAATGTGGTTTCAGCGACCGAAACCATCAATACCTATTTTGGCTCACAAGTCGTGATTCCAGGAACCGGGATCGTTATGAATAACGAAATGGATGATTTTTCAAAAGCGCCTGGCGTACCCAATGCATTTGGCTTGATTGGCAATGCCGCCAATGCCATCGCTCCTGGTAAAAAACCATTGAGCTCAATGACGCCTACAATTGTCTTAAAAGATCAGCAGCCGTTTTTGGCCCTGGGTGCCTCCGGGGGTCCACGAATTATTACGGGCACCTTGCAAACTCTAATGAATGTGATCGATTTTGGAATGAACCTCAATCAAGCCGTGGCCTCACCCCGGATTCATCATCAGTGGGTGCCTGAAACCCTCTTTATTGAACAAGAAATGCCTTTAGATGTGCAGCAAGCCTTGCAACAAAAAGGACATCATTTACATAGCGGAGACGCCGAAAACGTCGTGCAAGCAGTGATGTTTAAAGACGGCGTCTACACAGGCGCCGCTGATCCGCGCAAAGGCGGAGCTGCTCTAGGATATTAATAATTAGCCATTGGGTCGCAAAAAAGCTTCTAAGACGCGATCCTCAGGTGAGTCACCCGACTGCAGCGCATCCAGAGCACAGCGTAGCAGGGCATCCTGGGGTAGCAAACCGATAAACTCACTGCGCACGACATTGACCCCAGCAGCCTGGGCCAATTGTCGGATCGTTTGCATAATTTGGTGCAAAGAGCTCTGACGGTAATCCAATAGATTCATCGAAACCTGGATTTGTTGCTGCTGTGGCAAGTAAAAGCCCAGAGCCCGCAACGCCACAAAGCCGCCATTGCGCTCACGAATGTGAGCGGCTATCGTTTGGGCCAGCTTGAGATCAGGACTCTCTAAAAAGACATTCCAGGCAATCAAAAAGGATCTAACACCTAGCACAGTCGCTCCCAATTGAGGGTGAGGAGTTGCCGGACCAAAATCTGGCAACCACAGAGGGTCAACCATTTTTTGAGCGAGCTTCTCAAAGCCCCCACGCCGAATATCGGGCAAGGCACGGCGATAATTCTCACGTGCAGACTGCTCATAGAGATAGATCGGCAATTGCCAGCCTGCTGCCAACTCAGCAGCCAGCTCCTGAGCAAAATCCAGCACGGATCCGCTTTGACTTGGATCTAAAGCGACCAGTGGGAAGACGTCTAAAGCTCCAAGACGTGGATGTACCCCCTGATGCTTGCGCAAATCAATCTCTTGCTGACACCAGTCTAAAAGTCGAAAGCCAGCTTGTCGGATGGCATCGGCTGGGCCAGCCAGGGTCAAGACTGTGCGATGGTGATCGCAGTCAGAAGTACGATGCAAGCATTGCAATCTGGGGATCGTATTCAGGACTTGCCAGAGTCGATCCAGAGCATGCGCGTCACAGCCTTCAGATAAATTGGGAATGCATTCAATCAGGGTCATGCAAGGCATAGTACAATAATTGCATGTCAAACCCAAACTCTAATTATGAAAGCAGTCAGGAAAATGAGGTCTTAGCGCTGAGATTACCTGCTTTTGAAATACCGGCCTCCAGTCGCAAGCAAATCGCTGAAATTCATGCCTCTAAATGGTCAGGGGAAATTGAAGACCTCGGTAGCGGGGGTTGGGTTCAGACGCTTTTACAAAGCGTAGCAGGAGCTTCGAATACACTCAGGGCAAGTCATTGTCATTATCAGCGAAGAAACCAAGTGGAGCGCTATGGCATAGCTCAGCGTTCGATCTCAGCCGAAAGCGTGCAGGCCTGGGCCAGTCAAAACTTAAGCAATCGATCAAATAGCTTCTCACTTGCTATTAGTGGTTCCGTAACCAGTCACAAGCAAACGGGAGACAGCCATGCCTGGCTCTGCTTACAGCGCTTTGATCAGCAAAGCTGGTTGTGCCATCTGCGCTTACGCAGCCAAAGTCGCCAGGAGCAGCAAATGAGTCTGGGATTATTTGTAATCGAGCTCTTGCATGCTCTGCTCTTGCATGCAGAAGACAACTTAGACGGCCTGAGCACAGTCTGGCAAGAATGGATTGAAATAGATCTCTGGCAGGCCTTGCACCAACCAGCTTTCGAAAATTACCAGTCCGCAGCCAAATTAGTACAAATGGGATGGGCGGAACTTGTTTTGCTAAAGCCCCAGCAAGATCTACTTCAGCCTGTGCGTTATCTGGATCACTTGCGAGGCCAAAAAGTCTTATGGCATAAAGGCGCTTTTAATCCGGTGACCCTGGCCCATCTCGAAATGCCCCAACAGGTCCTGAGTCAACAAACTGAATTACAAACGGTACTTGAAATTAGCCTCAATCATTTTGATAAAGCAGCACGTGACCTGAGCGATTTGGCCCACCAATTAGCGATGCTAGCTTATCAGCCCTGGCTGATCGCTTTAAGCCGCATGCCAGCATTTTACCGTAGCCGAGAATGGTTAGAAAAATCCGGCCAGGTCAGGCAATCACAGTTCGTCTGCGGGCAAGACTTATGGGAACGTATCCTGATGCCTGCCTATTACCAGAATCTAGAAGGTGGCTTAGCTGAAGGCTTGAAACGTTTATTTGATCAGCAGACTCAAATCTGGGTTTGTGAGCGAGAAGCACAAAGTACAACAAGCATTCTGGAATCAACTCTGCCGCTCGCGTATCAGTCACAAGTCCAGTTTCTGGATTTTCAATTGCCGATTGCCTCTTCCCAGATCCGGCAAGCGATTAAAAACAAATTCAGCCCCTGGAAGCAAGATCTACTCCCAGCAGTCGCTGACTATATTGAAACCCATCAGCTATATCGGGTAAAGACCTAAGCTTCAGCTTCGGCTTCAACTTTAAGATCTGCTGAAGCCAAGACATGCACGGCATCCTGCGCCGAGAAAACGCCTTTTACTTTTTTGCCACGCACGACGACCAGACGGCGGATATGGTGATCCATCATTAAGCGGCAGGCTTCTTGAACGGTGGATTCCGGTGCTATCGTAATCACGTCTTCACTCATATACCCTCGGATCGGCTCATCTAAGACAGCCAGGGTTTTTTGTTCAAGCACTTCCCCGCCCTGCTCAGCAAACAAGGAGACCGCATCGTCAGAAACCAGATGTTGGATAATATCCGTGACTGTCACAATTCCGATCAGATTTTGATCTTGATTTAAAACAGGTACACCAGAGATCCCCCGACGATTACAAATACTGGCGACCTGCTCTACTGTCGTTGAATCTAAGACACAAACGACCCGGCGGGTCATCACGTCTTTGACACGTAAGCTGTCTAATTCCTGTACGTCTCGCTCTTCATCATCATGATCAGAAGTTTCAATCGCCTTCAGATGTTCGTCTGGTACGGGCTCCTTAACAGTTGAAAGGTAGCGATGCAAATGATGGGCTGCAGTCTGGGCGCGGTCTGAAATATCCACAGTGTCCTCCTCATAGTTTTCCTGAAATGCTTTGTCCTGAGCAGTATACGCATTTGCCACCCGATTGTCAGGAGGCCTCTGCTGATCAGAGTCTTGGGGAGTGAACTGAGGCCCACCTTCTTTTGAATCACCGTGATTGTATAAATGGGGGATTTGCGAACGCGAAGCCGGGGCTTGCTCATTGGCTTGTAAACGGGCATCGGTTTCAGCCAAAATTTCACGGCGGGCTTTGAGTTTTTCAGAAAAGGCCCGCCATTGATCTACTGGGTCCATTGAGCCTATTGAAGAGCGAATACCGTAGATTTTATCTGCTTTTCGAATGCCATAATCCACCGCATCAACCTGTTTCTCGTCATTATCCTCATGCTGAAAAACAGGATATTGGTCCTTGATATTGTACATGCCGATGACATTTTTTTCAGTCATGTTCTACTCCCACTTTTTCTTTTCATTATGACCAGAGATACACCTGCACACAAGCCAGAAAACAAAATTTTTGCCAAGCTTTTATGCAAGCTTGGCAAAAATTTGATTTAAGAACAACCGCCTTTGGGCGCTTATTTATCGATGATAAAAATAACTTTTGAGCCGCTTAAAAAGTTCGTTTTTTGATCCGCAGCCATAATTTTATCGCCTTCGGCATGACTCACCAAAGCATCTGACTTGTGGCGGCCACCTGCTTTGACAGCTTTGATAATCAGCGGATTGCGGCCAACACGCGTATTGGACTTGGCTGAGTTCAGCGTATCGACATAACCGACGATACCCACATTCACTACCATATCTGGATCGATTGGCATATCTCCAATATAGATCTCACGGCCTTTAACGTCTAAGATTTGAGGACTCATAGCAGGTGATAAGCCCAGGCCCCGGCCGTCTATGATTAAGCCTGTATAGGAACCCGATACCGGTTGAGAACTCACCGTGGGCTCAGGTGTTGCTTGAGGCATAGGCGTCGCTTGCGGGTATGGCATCGTTTTGATTTGTTTTTTCTCAATCACTTCAGGAATCATGACTGAAGACAAGGAATTTTGCCCGAAGACACCCATCATCACATCAATTTCGACAGTGCCGTCTGACATATAACGGGGCTTGCCTAAGCGAGCACCTTTGATCAGGGCTGAGACCTTGGTGCGTACAATATCACTTTCAACGACATAGTCTTTGACCAGGGTTTCAGAATCAACTTGCACGCCATTGAGCAATTCTGCCAATTGACGATAAGCATCAGCGACAGCAGCCCGTTGGGCTAACAAACGTTTTTGGCCAGCTCCCATGCCGGCTTTAGACGGTGCCGCACCTGTCCCTGTGACTTTGATCTGGCCTTCAGACCAATTGATCTGACCATTGCCCATGGTTTGAACGACCTGAGCAATACTGGGATAAGAAACCGTTAAACTTGTAGCACCAATACCAATACCAGCAGCTAATATAATGGGAAGAACCCGGGTGAATTTCATAGACAGCTTATGCCTCCTAGCTTTTATGTGTTATTCAATTAGATGAAAATTTCGACGCATTTGTTCCCTGAATCGAAGTATCTCTTCATTATACAGGGCGATAAAAACAAGCAGTGAGAGCCAGATAACACTTTGAGCCGTTCTCTTCAATAGAGTAACGGCTCAAAGTATTATTTTTTTACGCAGGACTCGAAATTAATTCGAGTCAGGGCTGTACAGATAAAGTTCAAATCCATCTTCATAATATCCATCTAAGCAAGCGCCATTCCAGCTGAGGATATTTTCAGATTTGGTTTCAATACATTCAAAGCCATATTTCTCATAGGCCTTGACTGCCCAGACGGCTTCAGGGTGAGCAATTAAATACATACCCTTGAGATTATTTTTGATGACTTTCTCACGTGCAAAATTCATAAACGCTTTGCCATAACCTTTACCCACAAAGCGAGTATCCAGATACAGATAGCCGATATAAGCGTAGCCATTGAAATACTGTAATGAGAGGGTACCAACAGCCTGACCGTCTTCATCATAGCCGAGATAAAAATCACGTAATTGGTGGTTTTTTTCTTCCCAGCTGTGGTCAACATAGTGTTGATCTAAATCTTTTTCGTCGACAAACTCAGCGTACCAGTCAGCAGATGAGCGGATCATGCCAGCGACCGTGCTCATTTCTTTACGGGAGGCAGCCTGAATCGTGAGGGTAGCCTTTTTTTGTTGGATCTGTGTTTGGGTGGTCATGTGTTCTCCTTGGGCTTTTGATGGACCTGTTGTAAAAACACGCGAAAAAAATGTATGAACGCGCTTGAAATCTTACGACATCAAAAACAATGTATTTTTTGTTCTTAATTTAACCTTAACATATAAACGATCTATTTAATACCCCAGAGGCCGTACAAACGGCCCTAAAGCCCATCTCAAAGATAGAGCTCGTCTGCCATAGCTCTAGATCGTAAACTTTTGTAAACGATGCGCTCTATGCTATGATTTTTTTATGGAAGATACGCAAACACAAGATTTGCACCTCGCTAAATGGTGGGAGACAGATGACAAAGGGAAAATCCTTTGCACACTCTGCCCACGATTTTGTCGCATGGGTGAGGGTCAAGCCGGTTTTTGCTACGTGCGTCAAAACATTGACGGTAAGCTCTATGCCAATTCGTATGGCAAATCTACCGGTTTTGCGATTGACCCGATTGAAAAGAAACCCCTCAGTCATTTTTTACCCGGCACAGCGATTATGAGTTTTGGCACCGCAGGCTGCAATCTAGGCTGCCTCTTCTGCCAAAACTGGAATATTTCCAAGGCCAAACTGGTCGAAAAAAACGCGCTTGATGCCAGCCCGGAGCAAGTAGTACAACTGGCGATTGACAATCAGTGCCCCAGTATTGCGATGACTTATAATGATCCCACCATTTTTGGGGAGTACGTGATCGATATTGCAGCTGCAGCCCGCCAACGCGGGGTTAAAAGTGTACTGGTAACTGCTGGCTATATAACACCTGAAGCACGAACTGAAATTTATCAGCAGATTGACGCTATCAATGTCGATCTCAAAGCCTTTAGCGAAACGTTTTATCATAAGATCACCTTTTCACATCTGGATCCGGTTCTCGATACCCTCAAATGGCTTAAGCAAGAGACTGATATTTGGTTTGAAATCACCAATTTGATGATCCCCGGTGAGAATGACTCCTGGGATGAAACCCAGCGTATGTGTGCCTGGATTAGCGAACATCTCGGCAGCGATGTGCCGGTTCATTTTACGGCTTTTCACCCGGATTTTAAAATGATGGATAAACCCCGCACCCCGCCAGAAACTCTCAACCGCGCCCGTCGCATTGCCTTGGCAGAAGGGCTCAACTATGTCTATGTCGGCAATGTGCATGATAATCTGGGACAAACCACCTATTGCCCGCAATGTCAGTCAGCAGTGATCGAACGCGACTGGCATCAAGTCAAAAACTACCGCCTTAAAAGCAGGGGCCACTGTCCAGATTGTGACTTTCAATTAGCTGGCCGTTTTCATTAATTCAAAACGGATCTTCTTAACACAATTTTTTTATCCACTTTTATCCCTTTTTTAGATACTTTTGCTTAGAATAAGGACATGAAAATCATCAATAGCTTAGCAGCAAGTCTAGCGGCACTCTCGAGCCTGGTTTTATTAACCTCTTGTCCAATGACAATGATGGTCGAACCCGCAGATGCCCCCAGCCAAAGAGATCAAGTGATATACGCACCGCTGGCGGCCCCTGTCGCCCAAAGCAGTGAGCAAGCTATTGCAGCGTTTGGTATTCCTCTCGAAGAAACGAAGCAATCGCTGAGCACTTTACATGATGCACAACAAAATCAATGGCTCGAGCTAAAATACAGCGATTTGCACCTGGGCTACTTTATTGATCCCCAATCGGGCAAAGAGATTCTGGCTTATCAGCGGATCGCTTCTGCCCGATATCCTTTAAAAGGAAATTTACGCATTGGCCAAAGCCTTGCTGATTTTGAAGCAGTGCTAGGCAAAGCAAATCAGATAACTGATACCCAGGCTGATTTTTGCGATCGCTGGGGACGTGGAGACTGCATTCAACTTAGCCTGAAAGGGCCGCAAGTCATCGCTCTGGAACAAGTCTTTGCGATGGACTAGAATGAATAACTAGCCTTATCGGCTGGTTTAGTATTCGTTTTGGCTACGGGCCAGGGCTGCAGTTTGCCAATCTTGAGTTGCCGCTGCTTAATTTGATTTTGTAAGCTTAAAACACGTTTTTCAGGAGCCGGGTGCGTCGAAAGATAATCACTAAAAAGTGCTGATTTCTGCTGCTTAGCCAGACGCTCAAAAAATGCTGTTGCGCCGGCCGCATGGCCATAATGTTTGACCAATAAATCTAAACCTATCTGGTCAGCCTCTGCTTCTTGAACACGTGAAAAAGTCAATTCTGCGCCATTTAAAGTCCCCTGAACCCATTGCTGCACGCCACTTTGTTGGGCGAAAATAACTTGTGAACCCAATGCCAGCAATAACGAACGGCCCAGACGTCGTAAAGCATGACGGTGAATAATATGACCCATTTCATGCCCCAAGACAAAGGCTATTTCGTTTTCAGATTCGGCCTGCTCTAATAAGCCGTCATAAACCACAATATCTCCACCGGGCAAAGCGAGTGCATTGACCGTTTCTGTTGGCAAATAATGTAAATGGGTGATCGGTGGAGGCTCGGCTCCCTGACTTAAAGCATTGGCCAGAGCTTGTAAATGATTCTGTTCTTCGCCCGCTTGCTGCTCTAAATACACCCCCGAAAAAAGCTGTCCGATCGTGCGCTCTCTTTCAAGAGAGAGCTGAGGTACCATCTGGTCTACCAATAATCCCAGCAAAAAATAAACGAGCGCCAAAATCAAGAGTAGTGCAGCAGACAAGCGCAAAGCGTCTCGCAGCGGACGGCCCCGCGGAACATTGACATTTTCTGGTGGAAGTGGGCGCGGGACAAAAGCCATTAACGCTGAAAGCGAACAGCCGTCGCATAGGCCAGAGCTTCGATATTGGGAGGCTTTTTCGAAGCCCCATTTAGATTGGCCGTTTCGATCCGCAAATTATAGATCGCATCAGCCCCCCAGGCTTTGGCTTGTTCTTTAAGACGCAAGGTCGCCTCTCGCCGCGCACGATCCAGCAATGACTCATAAGAGGTTACATTCCCCCCAAAGACATTCATCAGCCCAGCTACAAAAACTTTAAAATAATCGACGGCAATCACCGCACTGCCTGTAAATAGCTGAATTTCCTCAACATTGTTGGGTGCGTCAAAACGCTTGTGATTGGTAGTTTCAAGTGGGCCTAAGGCTTGCTCTCGCTCAATCAGCTGGGCAAAATGTTTTTTTTCGGCTGCCGTACCGGCAAAGTAGCCCAGGGCGATTAAGCCCACAAAAATAAGGAGCTGAAAGTAGTCCATTATCTGATCAAAACGGCAGTGCCGTAGACGTAGATCTCAGCAGCTCCAGCTGCGACCGAAGAAGTCGAGTAGCGAATATTAACAATTGCATTGGCTCTCAGCGAGGCTGCCTGCTGAATCATACGATTTGTCGCTTCTTCTCGCGCCTCATTGAGCAATTGGGTATACCCCTTGAGCTCACCGCCCACCAGGTTTTTAAACGAAGCAGCTAAATCACGACCGACATGCTTGGCCTGGACTGTACTGCCGTTAACAACGCCATAATGCTCAATAATTTCTTTGCCAGGAACTGTTTCTAGATTAGATAAAATCATCTCAAATATGCCTCTATATTCTGAAAATCAGAAATTAAAGATTGGCTCCTTCTTCGATCCATTTACCGAGGGTTTCGCGCTCAGCATCCGTCATATTGGTGACATTGCCCTGAGGCATGCTTGTCGAATTAACGGCTCGCGCCCGAATCCGGCTGGCTTTGGCTTTTATTTCAGCCGGGGTATCAAAACTGACTCCACCGGCAGGGCTAGAGAAATTGGGCTGTGTCGGAGATTGCGAGTGACAAACGACACAGTGCTGATCCACAATGCTTTTAGCTGTAGCAAAAGCGACCATGCCATTGCCTGGGTTCTCGATAACTGGCTGATTATCTCCAGGAACTGTCGTCGCTGGAGTTGATGGCGTATTTGCCGGAGTACTGGCCAGAGTTGGACTGCAGGCCACGATCGAAAAGCAAGCTATCACACCACTGAGCTTAGAAACGATAGACATCAAAATACCATCCAGATGAACAAATTTAGCTAAATAATTTTAGCACAGACCGATCCCCATGTCTTTCTGCCGTGTGTGATCATCAGACGAGAAGTGTTCTTCAGTCTTAATGATTACTTGCAAAGCCTCTCAAGGGCAACATTGCAGCACAACTCTCTGTGCTATAATCTAGTCAAATCTCTCAACAAGGACAAGCATGTGTTTGGCGACAAAATAAAAGAGTTATTTCAACGTTTTTGGCCCGTCTCACCCAACGAACCCGTTGAGCCTTATCGCTTGGGGCAGATCTTACTTCGCATGTCGGCCCTGACTGAAGATCAATTGCAGCAAGCACTAGCGATCAAAGAAAAGCAAAGCCACAAACTACTGGGCCAAATTTTAATTGCTGAAAGTCTCTGCACACGTGAGCAGGTCTCGCGCGCTATCGAACAACAGCAAGAAGAAACCCGACTGGGTCAAGTTTTACTGCGCAGCGGTATTCTCAGTGAAGAAGAGCTCAAAAAATCTTTGCAAGAGCAACAGGCCACTGGACGCCTATTGGGCTTTATTTTAGTCGAAAAAAACCTCTGTACGACCGATGAACTCAAAGAAGCTCTGCGTCAGCAACGCCATGACAATCGTCTAGGTGCATTGCTCTTACGTGAAAGCAAAATTACCGAAAAGCAATTGGAAAAAGCTCTGGCCTTACAGCAAGAAACCCAGGTCTTACTCGGTGAGATCCTGGTTCAACTGGACTATATTACCTCCGCAGAACTGGAAGAGTTTCTGGGCAAACAAGAAGCCATCATGGTCAAATTGCCGCGCCGCAGTCCTTCCAGTTCTTCTACAACCGAACTCTAATGGTGTCTCGATTTCAAATGCGTCAGGTAAACGATATATGCAAGCTCAATTGAAGCAAATCCGTTGGGCGATCTTGATACTGATTTTATTATTTGCATCCGGCTGTGCCCGCACCGTGGAACGCAACAAAGTCAATTCTCGCCGGATCTTATTCCAGTTTTCGGTAGAAGGTAGCCTGGCCTTAAACAACCCCAATATCACTTATTATATTGTGATCAATGCGCCGAAGACCCCCAATGTGGCCGTAGACGCCGCCACTCAGGGGCCACGTATTAATGGCGCCAATGTCAACTTCCCCAATTCAGCATTAGAGGGACGTTTGCCTTTTACCAACCCACCTCTGGGTGCCGATGTTGAATCGATTTGGACTCACTTTTACTTTATTCAGGGCACAGCAGACGGCAAAGGAACCATCGGTCTGGGACGCAAGCTCGAAAATGGCGGCGTGGAAATCGTGCAACGTAACTATGCTGACGCCCTCTGGAGTCAGACCTCACAGTCCAGCTTAGAAATTCAATTGCTGCTAAGTGATCTCGGCTATAAAGACCCGGCAACAGAGGCTCCTAATAATCTAACCTTTAATTTGGCCAGTAGCGATAATTTTGATACGGGCTTTGGCTTTGTCTTTGACTGGTGGAAAGGCAATCTGCCTTTTGCAGTCAATACCGCAGCCACTGGCACCCCGATCTCAGATCTGGATATTACGCCTAATCTAGTCATGCGTCTAATTCCTGGCAAACCGCAACCCGTATTGCCCACGGGCGTACAGGTCAGCCAGGTTAATTTAGTAGGCTACGAATACCGCGTGCTCGAACTTTAGCCCGTCATTGAGCAGGGTTCTGGTATGATTTCTGGCGTTTGCTTGCTTTTGTTGAGCTGACGCGCTGCTTGTCTTAATGCTGTTTTAAGACCTTCTTCAATCACCGGGTGATAAAAAGGAAACTTCAATATTTCCCGCACGTCGAGCTCTTGTTGGCAAGCCCAGGCTAGCAAATGTGCCAAATGCTCTGCTCTGGGTCCCACCATTTCCGCTCCCAATAAGCGCCCGGACTGTCGCTCTGCATAGAGATGTAATAAACCTTGATTCTCAAGAATCACCCGGCTACGGCCTTGCTCAGCAAAATCGACAGAACCAATCACGATCTGCTCCGGATCCAGACCGCAATAAAAGCGGCCGACTTGCGCGATTTGAGGATGAGAAAAGACGATACTCAGCGGTGTGCGTCTGAAGCCCTCATGAACCAGCGGAAAGGTTGCTGCATTCCGTCCTGCGATCTGTCCCTCATCTGAAGCTTCATGTAACAATGGCCGATCGCTATTGCTATCTCCTGCCAAAAAAACCGGTAAATTTTCGATTTGCAAACTCTGGGGATTAAAGGCAGGCATGCCAGCCGGATTCAGCTCAATTCCCAAAGCCTCTAAATTAAGCCCTTTTAGATTGGGGGGACGACCTGCCGCCACCAGTACTTTCTCAAAGGATTCTGTCTGCCACTGTTTGCCTTGTCGATAGCGTAGACTAAAGCCCTGGCCTGCTTGAAAGTCCAAAATTTCAGTCTGAGAGTCGGTATCCAGAGGCAGTATTTTTTGAAAAATATCCAGAGCAGCTCGCTTGATCGCCGGATCTCTTAGATTTGCCAGATCTCCGCCAACACCAAACATACGCACCCGCACGCCCAAATAATGCAATGACAAGCCCAGTTCAAGACCAATCGCACCCGCTCCAAAGACAGCCACAGATTCAGGCAAGGTTTTCCATTCAAACAGGCATTCGTTATTATCAATCTGTTCAGCGAATGGCGCAAATACAGGCGGCAATGCTGGCACAGAGCCGGTAGCAATCACGATCGCTTTGGCCTGTACATGGGCGCGACCGACTTGCAAACGTGTCGGATCAATAAACTGAGCAAAGCCCTTGAGCTTATCTTTGTCTGGGATCTTATCAATACCCTCAAGGACTGAGCCCACAAAATAATCACGTTCGCGCTGTACCCGGCTCATCACAGCACTCCCTGAGATTCGGGTTTGATTACTGACACCAAAAGCCTCAGCTTGCTGACTGTGCCGCGCAGCTTCAGCGGCAGCAATTAAGAGTTTGGAAGGCATACAGCCATTGCGAGCACAGGTGGTTCCGTATTCACCGGCTTCAATCAACAAGGCGCTTGCCCCTTGCTCCGTGGCTGCTTTGTAGGCACTTAAGCCTGCCGTGCCAGCTCCAATAATCGCGACATCTACTTCATATTTACTCATCTGATCCCTTTCATCACAACAGGTACGTTTCATAAAGAAACGTACCTGTTGTCTAAAGCTCTAAACAATGGCTTTGGGCCAGTGGTTTAATTTGATTCGAGATAGGCCTTCAAATCATCAGCGCCACCGATATGCTTACCACCAACAAAGACTTGGGGTGTGGTCGAACGGCCAGTGACTGCTTCTAAGGTTTTAGAGGTCACATCACCTTTGAGCTCGATCTCTTCGTAATCCCAACCTTTTTGCTCTAAGAGAGCTTTAGCACTGGCGCAATGGGGGCAACCGGCACGAGTAAAGACCGAAATATGCTCTGGGGCTGAAGCTTCAGCATTGAGATGATGAAGCATGGTGTCGGCATCAGAAACTTCAAAAGGGTCACCAGCTTTATCAGGCTCGATAAACATTTTGTCGATTACGCCGTCTTTTACTAGCATGGAATAACGCCATGAGCGTTTGCCAAAACCGATCGCTGATTTATCAACCAACATGCCCATGGCTTCAGTAAAGCTGCCATTGCCATCAGGCAAAAAGGTAATCTGGTCGGCTTGTTGATCAATCTTCCAGGCGTCCATAACAAAAGCATCATTGACGGAAAGACAAACGACATCATCAACGCCATTTTGCTTAAAGACATTCACCAGCGCGTTATAACGGGGAACGTGTGCACTGGAACAAGTCGGGGTAAAAGCACCAGGTAGCGAAAAGACGACGACGGTCTTACCTTTAAAGACATCCTGGCTTGAGACATCTTTCCACTGTCCATCGGGTGTGCGGGTTTTAAATGTGTTATCAGGAACTTTTTGGCCTTCAATATTTTTCATGGTTTCTCCTAAGGGCGATGGCCCGTTTGATTTGAATATCATTATGCACTCTGATAATTGATACTGTCCAATCGATTTTTGTATCAGTTTTGATTTGCTTTGCCTATCAAAATAGGACTCCAACTGAAAAAGTAGACAGCTAAGAATAAAAACCCATACTTAAAAGGAAGGTAAACAGAGGAGATGATTAGGCTTAACTGGACAGGAGCCCGGAGCTGCACGATTGTAGACTTGATATACTAACAATATTCAAGAATATCAACTTTTATAAGGATCCTTACATGAATCTGGATTTATTCCAACAAAAGCTAGAAACCCTATCTCGTTTCCCGTATGTAACATCTGACGAGATCGAAACCTTTAAAAAAATTTTATTATCTTTGGAAGGCTGGGGATTCCACCGCATGAACCCCCTTCAATTGGCTGAACAACACAATCTTTCAGCTGAGGCTCTGATCAATTGCTTTATTTACGCGACCAAAATTGGACTCTTTGATTTTAACTGGAACGTCATTTGCCCACGCTGTGGGGGAGTGGAGCACAATTATCCCGATATTAATGAAATAAAGTCGCAATCAGTTTTTTGTACCACCTGCCAAACTGACATTCCTTGTAGTTTAGATGATCAAGTTGAGGTTTCTTTTAATTTAAACCCAGGCATACTGGATCTCAGTTCTGTGATTGATCCCTATTTGAATCATCGCAATCACATTCGCTTTTTTTACTCCTCCAACTTTGTGTTTTCTCAAGAAATATTGGCCTTTTTAGAGCAGTCTCTACTAAGTTTTAATACTGTTTTGCCCGATCAAAGTCATACACTTAAGTTGGATCTGAGCCCCGGAGAGTTTTACCGCTTAAAAAGTTTAGAAACCCATTCTCAATGCACTTTTAAAGTTTCAAATGAAGTAACTCAAACCCATCAAGTCGTCAACCTGGATCTCTTGAGAAATGGGTTTTCCCCCACTGAACTGGCCCTTAAAGCCGGCCCCATTCAATGTGTCGTTCACAATAGAACCAAACAGCGTTTGGCTTATTCAGCCTGGAGTATAGACTTCCCTGAAATGCAGCGTGTATTTACAGTGCACCCTTTGTCTGTGCTGCCCTATTTCACCGGCAAACATCTTTTAACTTCTCAAGTGTTTAGAGAACAGTTCAGAGCCCAGGATTTAAATCATGATTTAAAACTCGACATTCGCAGTTTGACACTATTATTTACTGACCTTAAAGGTTCAACTGAAATGTATGAGTTATCTGGTGATTTTGAAGCTTACCAAAGGGTTCAGGAGCATTTCAATCTATTAATCGAATGCGTCAGACACCACCGAGGATCTATTGTAAAAACCATGGGTGATGCAATTATGGCTACTTTTATGACCCCCCTGGATGGCATTCAAGCAGCCCTTGAAATGCTCAAAGCAGTAGAGACTTTGCCCCAATCCCCCGGTGCCCTGGGCTTGAAAATTGGACTAAACGAGGGGCCTGTTTTGGCAGTGAATGCAGACGAACGCCTTGACTATTTTGGACAGGCTGTCAATATTGCAGCCCGAGTACAAGGCCTGGCTGGAGCAGGTGAAATATGGGTAACAGCACCTATAGAAGAAGCCTTGTCTGATCAAAATTTACTTTTGGAAGCTGGTTTTAGCTGTCAGGCCCAAGCAGCAAATCTAAAAGGCGTGAGTCAGGCCACCCAGGTTTACCAATATTCTATACAGTCACAAACTAGCCCACTCAAAAAATAATTTCACTTGAGATTTTGATCACACACTTTATTTACCTACGTGCTTTATGATATAAAGTACTTAAGAAACTTGAAAGGTCAAGTCATGGAATCCAAATTTCCAAGTGAAGAAAAAACCGCTTTCCTGCCCGATCGGGCCATGGACAACTTGCGCTTTATTCGTGCAACCATGGAGCGGGCCACCGCTTATACAGGCATTAGCGGCAAAGGCCTGATCGCTGTGGGTGCCACCGCATTAATAGCAGCCTGGGCAGCAGCTCAACAGAGCTCACCAGCGCATGAAATATTTGTCTGGCTGGCCGAAGCAGTCGTTTCTGTCGTGATTGCAGGGCTGATGATGGCCAAGAAATCGCGTCGCTTACAGATCCCGATGTGGAGCGAAACGGCGCGTCGCTTTATTTTGAGTTTTACCCCGCCCATGCTGGCCGGAGCCCTTTTGACCAGTGTGCTCTACCAAAACAGCCTGACCGATTTAATCCCTGGGGTCTGGCTGTTACTCTATGGGACTGCCGTGATTGCCGGCGGGACCTACTCAGTTAAAATCGTGCCCGTAATGGGCACCTGCTTTATGTTACTCGGCGTGATCGCCCTGATTGGCCCTGCCAGCTGGGTCCCATTCATGTTAGGTCTGGGATTTGGCGTTTTACATATCTTATTTGGCTATTGGATAGCCCAAAAACACGGAGGTTAAACGATGCTCCCCAAGAAAAAAGAAACCCGACCACCCCTGGCTGCTTTAGCAGTCGTCCCAGACCACGATTCGTTCCAACAAACCTTAGAACTGGATCGTCTGATTCATGAACGTTTACGCCTGGGCATTGTTTCGGCCCTGGCTGTCAATACCGCCCTCAGTTTTAGCGATCTCAAGCTAATTCTGAATACCAGTGATGGCAATTTGAGCGTGCATGCCCGCAAGCTCGAAGACGCGGGCTATATTCACTGTGAGAAATCCTTTGAAGGGCGTATGCCGCGCACTGAATACCAACTCACAAAATCTGGCCGCAAGGCCCTGGAAAATTATCTTAATCATATGGAGGCCCTGATACAAGCTACACGCCAGGGCCCCGATCACCATTAAAGGCAATCAGATCATGACACAAAATACACAATCCCCCCTGCACGTCGCCCTGATTTTAGATGGCAATGGACGTTGGGCCACCCGCAAAGGTTTACCCCGCGTCGCTGGCCATCGTGAAGGCGCCAAAACCGTGCGTAAAATCGTAGAGTCAGCCTCTGATGCTGGCATCCAGATCCTGACTCTCTATGCCTTTTCAGCTGATAATTGGAAACGACCTGGCTATGAAGTCTCGGCTTTGATGAAACTCTTTGGTGACTATTTACGCAGCGAGACCCCCCGCTGCCTCAAGAATGGCGTGCGGATGTCGATTATTGGCCGCCGCGATCGGCTTTCTAAAAGCTTGATACGTCAAATCGAAAATGCCGAAGCAGACACTGCTCAGCAAACCCGTCTGCATTTGCGGATCGCCCTGGATTACTCAGCCAGAGATATGCTGGTTTATGCTGCCAACGAATTACAAAAGCGCAATCTAGAGATCAGCCGCGACAGCCTCAGCAATTTTCTGAGTGGTCAGCCCAATCAGGCCGCCCCGGATGTTGATTTACTGATTCGCACTGGTGGCGATCAGCGCTTAAGCGACTTTCTACTCTGGGAGTGCGCCTATGCTGAAATGCTCTTCTTAGATCAAATGTGGCCAGACTTTAGCCCACAAGACTTGCAAAATGCCGTGCGCCACTTCACTGGTGTCGACCGTCGGTTTGGTGGCCTTAACAGCGTGCCTGAGCAGGTCGTCGCCGGGTGAAAGTCAAGTTTATCCTGCCTGCCCTGACCGAGGCCAAAAGCCCTTATTGGCGACCGATTAAATATTCTTTGTTTCCGCCCCTGGGTCTGGCGACATTGGCTGCTTATCTTTCGGATTCGGACCAGGTCAATTTACAGGATGAGCATGTCGAAAAATTAACCCTGGATGATCAGCCCGACCTGGTGATTATCCAGGTCTATATCACCAATGCCTTTCGGGCTTATGCCCTGGCCGACCATTACCGGGCCCAGGGCGCTTATGTCTGCCTCGGCGGCTTGCATGTGACTTCATTGCCAGCAGAAGCAGCGCCCCATGCCGATAGTATTTTTATTGGCCCCGGCGAAGAAAGCTTCCCCCGATTTTTGGCAGACTTTAGAGCTGGCAAACCAGCTAAGCGCTATGAATCGAGCTTGCGCAGCCTGGTCGGGGTGCCACCGATACGCCGTGATTTGATTCAACGCCGCCGCTATCTGGTACCCAACTCAATTGTCGTCACCCGTGGCTGCCCGCACCACTGTAGCTTTTGTTATAAAGACGCCTTCTATCAAGGCGGGCGCAGCTTTTATGTTCAAGAGGTGGACGCTGCTCTGGCTGAAATTGAGCGTTTACCTGGCAAGCATCTCTATTTTTTAGACGATCACCTATTGGGAAATCGCCGCTTTGCAGAAAGTCTCTTTGCCGGCATGCGTGGCATGAAACGGGTTTTCCAGGGCGCCGCCACAGTGGACTCCATTTTACGTGGAGATCTAATCGAAAAAGCCGCTGAAGCGGGCTTACGCAGCATCTTTGTGGGTTTTGAAACCCTGAACGAAGAAAATTTGCGCTCGGCCAATAAAGGCCAAAACCTGGGCCAGGATTATCAACGGGCAATCGAGCGCCTGCATAGCCTCGGGATCATGATCAACGGCAGCTTTGTTTTTGGCCTCGATCACGATGGCCCCGATGTCTTCCAGCGCACTGTCGATTGGGGAGTCAAAATGGGACTAACCACCTCTACTTATCATATTCTAACGCCTTATCCAGGCACAGCTCTCTACCGTGAAATGTCGGAGCAGGGGCGCTTATTGCACCAAAACTGGGATCTCTACGATACGCGCCATGTGGTTTATCAGACCCAGGGTCTCGATGCAGAGACTCTCAAACAAGGCTACGACTGGGCCTATAAAGAATTTTATAGTTGGAAAAACATCAGCCGCGCCAGCCTGCAACATGACACTCTCAAGCACCAGTTCAAACACTTTTTCTATTCTGCTGGCTGGAAAAAATTTGAACCGGTCTGGAACTTTTTGATCAAACAGCAGCAGCTCAATCAGATCTTGCCCGTACTGGAAAGCATCTTGTCTGAAGTTAAAGGACAACAGCAAAAATGGCGCACCGGAGAGACTGATTTGGCCCTTTCAACGCCACTGCAAATTAAGACTCTATCGACAAGTCTGCCCCATAAAGATCCAAAAGCAGTGGATGCGCTACCAAAAACCTGAAGATTTTTTGATGTGCCACTGGGATCGCATAGCCATGAGCCTGATCCAAGGGAGCCCAGACAAAGCCTTCGGGTAGAGACTTTAATTTCGCTTGCCCCAGAAAGACACGCATCTGTAAGCGACGGTGCGTTAAGACATGCTCAATTTCGGTCAGCTGTGGGCTAATTTCCACTGAAAAAGGCAAAGCCTCAAAAGCTGCAGCAGCATCCAGGGGCATTTCGCTCCAGGGCAAACACCATAAATCTCGAAATATCCCCTTTGCGCCCTGTTGCTGCAATAAGACACCTTGTGGCGATTGCAAAAACAGAACAGCCATAGGCACCGTTTTTACTTTGGTTTTTTTGCCTTTGACAGGATAAGCTTCGGGATTGCCATTGGCTGCTGCCTGACAAAGATCTTGCATGGGGCATTCCAGGCAGCGGGGTTGCCTGGGGCGACAGATCAGGGCACCAAGCTCCATCAGAGCCTGATTAAAGTCACCCGCAGCATCGGCTGGAATCAAGCCCTGTACCACTTGTTCGAGCTCACGTTTGGGCTGGGCTTTATCAAAAGGGGTCTTTAGGCGCAATAGTCGGCTAAAGACCCGAATCACATTGCCATCCACTGCGGGCACAGCCTGATCAAAGGCAATGCTTAATATCGCTCCAGCAGAATAAGGACCAATCCCTGGCACAGCCAGAATTTCACTTAAGGTCTGCGGTAATTCCCCCTGATGTTGAGCCAGCAGATACTGAGCGCCTTTTTGTAAATTGCGGGCCCGACTATAATAGCCCAGGCCTTCCCAATTTTTAAGTACCCGATCTAAAGGGGCTTCTGCCAAAGCACGCACAGTCGGGAAGGCTTGCATAAAACGTTCAAAATAGGGCCTGACTGTCGCCACTTGTGTCTGCTGCAGCATAATTTCAGAAACCCAGATGCGATAGGGATCTTTGTTTTCACGCCAAGGCATGTCTCTGGCAGCTTGTTTAAACCAGGTCAATAACGATTTTTGAAAGAATTCAGGGTTAAGCTCTACTGACGGTTTCAAAGGATCCAAAAGATCGCACATAACAAGTTAATTGCGGTTAGCCAGTGTACGAATATAGGTTTCGATCTGGCTGGCTTCCCGTTGATTGATGATTTTGTTCTCACGATAGCGCAAAGTAAAGCGTTCTATCGGGTGCTCAGCGTCATAATATTGGGGGTCAATTAAAAGGTGACACTTACCGCAAGTATTGACATAGCTATTTTTTAGACCCACTGTTTCAGGCTCAAAAGGTAAGGCCTCAATTGCTATTTTGGGAGCAAAAAAATAGTCAAGCAAGCAAGACTGCAATAAACAGAGGCTGGCGAGCATCAAAAATATTCTCATTTTCACCTATCCTTTGTAACAGATTCAGGGCCTAACGGAAAGCAGACCGCTTCGCTTTAGAAAGAAAGCAACCCGGTCATTCGGGTAAATTTAATGCGCATTCACAGCTATTAAGGGGCACGAATCCGCTTAAAAACAGGGTGCGATCTTATGCAGTGACAATTCTTCGTGCTAAAATACGTGTGCAATTCAGCCGGAAATATAAGCAGAGAGTGTTTTTTTATGCGCCAGATTCGTTTTTTAATTGGTTCCAGTTTAAGCCTGTTCTTGTGTGCCCCCATCGCGGCTCAGGCTCAAATTCAGGAAGTCACCACCGCCATTCAAATCCGTCCAGATGGGCGAAAGATTTCACTGGGCAGCCTGGCTTTTAAGCAATTTCAAACGGGATTAAAAGCACGTAAAGCAGGCAATTACGATCAAAGTATTGCCGCTTTTCAAGAAGCTATTCGAATTTACCCGGCTTATGCCCAGGCCTATTATGAGCGGGGCAATACCTACTTGCTCACCAAAGCTTACGATCGGGCTGCTGCTGATTTCTCTAAAGTTATTGAACTCAAACCCCGTGACTTATTGATAGATGCTTATAATAATCGGGGCTATATTTTTAATGAATACGAAAAAAAGTACGAGCAAGCAATTGCAGACTTTACTCAGGCGATTCGTCTCAACCCTGAATATACCCGCGCAATCTACAACCGAGCCCTGGCCTATGACCGCGCAGGTAAAAAAGAGCCGGCCCTTGAAGGCTACACCCGCACTTTGCAATTAGACCCCAATTATGTCGATGCCTATAATAACCGGGGAATTGTCTATTTAGAGCAAAAAAATTATGTCCCGGCGCTCAAGGACTTTGAAACGGCACTAAAGCTGCGCCCCGAATACGCGCTGGCTCATTATAATCGGGGATTGGCCTATGCTTACCAACAAAAATATGACCAGGCAATGGCCAGTTATAATCGCGCAATTGACTTAGACCCCACTTATGTTGAGGCTTACCACAACCGGGGCTTTATTTATAACGATATTCGCAAAGACTACAAAGCAGCACTGGCTGATTTTAATCAGGCCCTGAAACTCAATCCTGATTATTTAAACGCCTATTATAATCGTGGTTTGACTTATTATAATCAACAACAATATAAAGAAGCTGCGGCAGATTTCAGCAAAGTCGTTAGCAGCAATGCCGAAGACGCAGATGCCCGATATTATCGTGGAGATAGCTATTATCATCTGAGTGAGTTTGACTCCGCGATTACAGACTTTCAAGCCGTCTTAAAAATAGTCCCTGATGATGGCTGGAGCTATTATTGGCTGGCCAATCTGTATTCCCTCAAAAAGCAGCCCAAACAAGCGCTAGAAGCATTAGGTCAGGCAATTAAACTCAACCCTGACTTTAAAAAAGACGCGCCACAAGAGCCCGCACTGGTTTTCATTCGCAATTTACCGGAATTCAAGAAACTGGTCAAATGAGATTTTTTTACCGTTCAAGCAATGATCTTCTCGGTGTTCGTTTTAAACCGGGGCCACCTGAACGCCCCCACCGGCGACACGAAGTCATGCCACAAATTTTCATGGAATTCGATGCCAAAGGCAATTTAGCGCAAATCGAAATCCAGAATGCTTCAGTTCATCAACCCGATCTCAAAGACATGATCCAAAATATGGTTCAACAAGTAATGGCACAAGCCGATCAACTCTCGCAAGAAGTGATGCTAGCCGTCGAAAAAACCCTGCGCTTGAGCTCAGGCCCTGATGATGGCAAACAATTAAGCTATGCACCGGGCTTTAATTTTGATGCCCATAGCAATGTCTTAATTGTTAATTTACTGGCCCAAACACAACTGGAAAATCTGCTGCCTAAGCAGCAGGTCTTGCCACATACTTATGCCACCTTTGATGACGACGGCTATTTGATTTCTCTTGAAATTCAGGGAGCGATGCAGCAGTTTCCTGATTTACGTCAATTTGTTGAACAAGGCCAGCAAATGCTGGCTATGCAAAACATGTTTAAGTTTTAAAACAGTCGTGCTGGCAATTGACTGATCTCTGGGATCCCAATTGTAAAGCTAAAGCCCAGACGGAAATTATCATCTAAATTAGCGCCAGGTGAAATGGTGCGGCCACTTAAGGTTTGCTCCTGTGTATTGCCGACATAGATACTCAAGATATGCGGCGTATCAGGTATCACTTTTTTAAAGCCTGTAGACCAGAGCACCGATTTTTGTTGCAAAATCTCTCCATCCAATGGCACTGCAATGTCGCCAAATAGATGCCAGTGCTTCCAGACACGCACCATCGTATTAAGACCCAGTGCCGCCACCGGTCGGGTAAAGCCATCTTCAGCCCCAGAACTGATTACACGAGCGTCTAGTCCCAGTTCCCAGATATCTGGCAAGATAAAACGGCTGGCACTGATCTCAGCTCCGACCACAGTCCCTCTGCTATTAAAAGAGAGACGGGGCGTTAAGCTCAGCCAATCGCCAGCAAATTCGTCTAAAATCTGATAACTCAGACCGGCTTCAATCTCCAAAGGCGAACGTAAGGTATTGACGATATCGACCTGCAAGCGATCTAAAATGCCGTACTTCAACCAAAATGCTGGGTGAGAACCCCGTGGCAAGGTTGCCCAGAAGAAATTATGCGTATAACCCAACATCAATTTGTCTTGCGGCAAACTATGAGGCGAGAATACATTTTGCGTGCCTTCAATAAAGGCTCTATTGTGATCCGACTCATGATGATGCTGATCATGGGCATCTGATTCGCAACGGCATTCAATCGGTTCCGTCGGGTTCGGGTGGGCCGTTTCAAGATGAGTTTCGCCATCGTGCGCCCAGGTAGGCAAAGCAATACTGATCGCACAAAGACTCGCAGAAAACAGGGTTTTTAACTTTTGACTAAGCAACATAAATTTCTCCAAATGTAGAGTATGAGTTTACCTAGTCTAACTGATTTTGGTCTTTTGCCAAAGCAAAGGCAATGCTCTATCCAATATTCGACTCTAAGCCAGAAAGTGTTTGCTTAAATTAGCCATTTGAGAGGCCTTTAAATCTCGATCCCTGTCACTGAACCTGTTAAAATGACCTCAACCTGACCTGAGGAGTAAGCAAGCAATGTGGAAGAAACTGATTATGGCGGGCGGAGCGGTCATCGGTGGAGTCGCCATTCGCGATATCTTTTATCAACGCAGACATGCCATTCAACACAATTTTCCAGTCATTGGCCATTTTCGTTATATGCTCGAAAAAATTGGCCCAGAGCTGAGGCAGTATATTGTTGCCAATGACAAAGAGGAAACTCCTTTCAATCGTTCCGAGCGGCGCTGGGTCTACGCTTCTTCCAAAGGAGAAAACAATTACTTTGGCTTTGGCAGCACTGAGGTTCCGCCCTATGAAGTTGGCTACCCTCTGATCAAACACGTTGCCTTCCCTTTTTTAGAGACCAAAGCCGAACATGTCTCAGATGATCCCACAGCGATTCCTTGCTTAAAGGTGATTGGTGAAACCCACGGCCGCAAACGCCCTTACCGACCATTTTCTGTGATCAATATCTCAGCGATGAGCTTTGGCTCATTAGGCGAACGGGCAATCTCCGCACTGAATTTAGGTGCAATCGATGCCCGCTGTTTCCACAATACGGGCGAAGGCGGCGTCAGCCCCCATCATTTAAAAGGCGCTGATCTGGTCTGGCAATTGGGGACCGGCTATTATGGTGCTCGCAATGAAGACGGTACATTTTCATTAGAGAAATGCGCCGCCAAAATCGAAGCGCACCCACAGATTCGCATGATTGAGGTCAAGCTCTCTCAGGGCGCAAAACCGGGCAAAGGCGGCGTATTACCCGGCCGCAAGGTGACTGCTGAAATTGCAGCCATCAGAGGAATCCCCGTTGGTTTGGACTGTCTTTCGCCCAACGGACACACGGCCTTTAATAATGTCGATCAATTGATTGATTTTATTGAAGAACTCGCAACTAAAACCGGCATTCCGGTAGGCATTAAGTCAGCGGTTGGAGAATTGCCTTTTTGGGAAGAATTGGCCCTAAAAATGAAAGCCCGCAATCAAGGCCCTGACTTTATTAGTATCGACGGCGGTGAGGGCGGTACCGGTGCGGCCCCTCTGTCCTTCTCTGATCATGTCGGCTTACCCTTTAAAACCGGATTTTCACGGGTCTATAAAATCTTTTTTAATGCAGGCATCGCTGAAGATGTTGTCTGGATTGGCTCGGCTAAATTGGGATTCCCTGATCGCACCCTGGTCGCTTTTGCAATGGGCTGTGACGTGATTCAGGTAGCCCGCGAAGCCATGATGGCGATTGGCTGTATTCAGGCTCAAAATTGCCATACGGATCATTGCCCTGCGGGTATCGCCACCCAAAATGCATGGCTGCAAGCAGGGCTTGATGTCGAAGACAAAGCCAAGCGATTTACACGCTATGTGCAGAGTTTCCGCAAAGAACTACTCAGTCTGTCACATGCAGCGGGTTACCAGCATCCGGCCTTGATTCGCGGAAAAGATATCGATATCTCTGTAGGTAATCACCATTTGATCCCACTGGAAGAAGTCGTCGGTTATCAACGCCAACCAGGGACTTTTACCCATATGAATGACTACACTTATCTCGATTAATCCCCTGGCGACCTCTAGTCACTAAGACAAAAAAAGCTGGAACAGTTGATCTGTTCCAGCTTTTTTAAGACGGCTAAGTTAAACGCGTTGCCACTGCGATCACCAAGCTTGGCTTGGCTTGACTCTTTGCTGTAGTTTGACTTTACGCAAGAAGCGCTCCCAATAAAGAACCAGAGCCCAATACCTGTGCTACAGTTTGTAGCAAGATAGCAGCGGAGGTCATCAAATGAGAACAGCAATAATTACTGGCGGAAGTGGCGGACTGGGCTTGAGTGTGGTCCAGTTTTTTTTGAATCATGCTTATGAAGTGATCGCCGTCGATATGCATACACAGATGCCCCAGGCTCTGCAAGCTTTACCTCAACAGGCACAACTGCGCTATGTTGCTGTCAACGCCCTGGATCAAGCCAGCGTGAAACAATTTGCGAGTCAAATTGCTCAAGCCGATGTACTGGTCAATTTGATCGGTGGCTTTGATATGGGCGCCTTTGCGGAAACCCAGGCTGAAGCCCTCGACAAGATGCTCGATCTCAATCTTAAATCCGGATTTTTGATGACCCAGGCCCTACTGCCGACTTTACTTAAATCAGAATCAGGTCGGGTGATCAATGTCGGCGCACGGCCAGCGCTAACGGGAGGCAGCCAAATCAGTATTTATGCTCTGGCCAAAGCAGCTGTCGTCAATTTAACCCAGTCTCTGGCACAAGAGTACCAGCAGAGTAAAATGACTTTTAATGCTGTACTACCAAGTACCATCGATACACCAGCCAACCGAGAGAGCATGCCAGATGCCAATGTCGATCAATGGGTCACTCCTGAAGATCTGGCACATGTGATTCACTTTTTAGCAGAACCCGCCTCGCGCGCCATTAACGGTGCATTAATCCCCGTCTATCACAAAGCCTGAGGCCTTTAGCAGAACACTTGGCAGTTTGAATGGCTTGTCAATTGGTTAAGAACTGGGTAAACTTTCAATTTGTAGGAATAAATCTTCAAGGTGTTATTCAATGATCATTGTAGATAATGTAACCAAAGCCTACGCCAATCAGCAGGAGGCTGTCAGCAATCTCAGCTTCGAAGTTCCCGAGGGAACGATCCTGGGATTTCTGGGCCCTAATGGTGCAGGCAAAACCACAACGATGCGTATGATAACCGGCTTTATGGCCCCGACACGGGGTCAAATCAAGGTTGCTGGCTATGATACAGTGACCCAATCCATGCAGGCCCGCCAACAAATAGGCTATTTACCTGAGACCCCGCCGCTTTATAATGAGCTCACAACCCGTGCTTATCTCGACTTTATCGCGCGCTTACGTGGAATCAAAAGCAAGTCTGAGCGCCAGCAACGCATAGCTGAAGTCGCTGAAAGCTGCTGGATATCCGATATTTTAGACAAAACCCCTACCAAGCTTTCCAAAGGCTACCGCCAACGGGTCGGCCTGGCACAGGCTCTAATTCACAATCCACGCGTTATTATTTTAGATGAACCCACGATTGGCTTAGACCCCCGTCAGATTCAAGAAACCCGTAAGCTGATCAAAGGCCTTGGTGGCAAGCACACGGTGATTTTAAGTACCCACATTTTGCCTGAAGTCCAAATGACCTGTGACCGGGTCATCATCATTAATCAGGGTAAAATCCTGGCCCAAGACAGCCCCGAAAACCTGATCCGCCACAATTCAGGTCTCAAACGTATCACCATGAAAGTCAAAGGCGAGTTGCCCGGCGTCTCCGAATTTTTGCAAAACTTTGCCTCTGTCGAGCGTTTTCAACATCTCAAAACAGAGTCTGAACTGCATACGCTTTCTGTAGAAAGCGGTACTGATGGTATTGAAGCGATTCTGGCCCGAGAACTGATTGCGCGTGACCTGGATCTCTATGGATTGCAAACTGCCGAGAGTAGCTTAGAAGATGTCTTTATTGAATTAGTTACCCAGGAAGAAGAGCTTGAGTCATGAATCAAATCTGGGCAGTCACCCTTAAAGAACTAAAATCTTATTTTGTGTCCCCGATCGCCTATGTGATCACCGCCATGTTTTTGTTAATCTCAGGTTATTTCTTCTACTTGATCTTAAGCATTACCAAAGATGCTGGCATGATGACTTATTTGTTTGGCAATATGGCTGTGATCTTACTCTTGATCACGCCGCTTTTATCGATGCGGCTCTTTGCTGAAGAGCAGCGCAATAAAACCCTTGAAATGCTGATGACCTCACCAATCTCTGATAGCGGGATCGTGCTGGGCAAGTTTTTTGCTTCCGCTATTTTGCTGGCGATCATGCTTTTGATGACGCTGCATTTCCCGTTGATGTTGATCTATCTGGGCAATCCTGATGGCTATACCATCATCAGTGGCTATATCGGCTTATTTTTGATGGGCTGTTCCTTTTTAGCGATTGGTATGCTGACCTCAACCTGGACCCAAAACCAGATTATCGCAGCCGTCTCCGCTTTTGGGATTTCGCTTTTGCTCTGGTTTCTGAGTGCCGCTAGTACAATCGCTGGCTCAGGTCTGGGACCCGTACTGACCTATATTTCGTTAAATGCCCACTGGGAAAGCTTTGCCAAAGGACTGCTCTCAATGAGCGACGTACTTTACTATCTGAGCGTGATTGGTGTCTTACTCTTTGTCACCATTCGTTCGCTAGAAACTCGCCGCTGGAGATAAATATGAATACACTTTCTTTAAAACGTTTAAGCATTATTATTGGAATCATCGGCCTAATTGTTTTGGGCCTGGGTTTTTGGCTAGGCAATAACGCCAGTCAACACGAAATGGCTGAATTGCTAAGAGTCTGTGGCTGGGTCGTGCTCGGCGTTGCCATAGCAGGCGGAATCACAGCCTGGCGCCAACAAATCCATGGCCTCTCTCAGACCCGTCAGGCGCGTTTTGGCGCCAATGCCCTGCTCTTAAGCGGTGCCTTTATTGGCATTTTAATCCTGGCAAACTATATCGTCTACCGCCATGACGTCAAACTAGACCTGACCGAAAACAAAAGCTTTACACTCTCTGAGCAAACGATCAAGATCTTAAAGGGTCTTAACTCGGAAGTCAAAGTCAAAGGATTTTATCGCGCCAGCAACGCCCAACGGCAGGACGTTCTTAACCGCCTGGAGATCTATCGTACAGAAGCGGGTGGCAAGCTCAGCTTTGAAATGGTTGACCCGGATCGCCAACCGGGCCTGGCCTTAAATGCTGGCGTGCAATCTGACGGCACGATCATCCTCGAAAGTGGCAAATCTCGCAAAGAAATTTATGCCGCTGACGAATCCCAATTGACCAGCGCGATCTTATCGATTACCCGTAGCAATAAGCCCAAAATATATTTTTTGAGCGGTCACGGTGAATTGGACTGGGATAGCTTTGAGCCTCGCTTAGGGCTGGGCTTTATGAAGCAAGTCCTGGAGCAGGAATCCTATGAAACGGCTGAGCTCTCCTTGCCAGCCGTACAAAACAAAGTCCCTGCTGATGCTGCCGTGGTTGTGATTGCCGGCCCCGAGAAAGCCTTAACTGCTGAAGAAGCCAAAGGCTTACAAGACTATTTCAAGCAAGGCAAGGGCAAATTAATGGTGCTCTTGCAAGCGCGCTTTGCCTCGGGTCTAGAACCTACTTTGCGTCAATTGGGCCTGCAGGTCAACGACAATATCATTGTCGATCCTTCTCAGAATATCCAGAACGATGTGACCGTGCCAGCTTTTACAGCCTATGAATTTCACCCGATTACCAAAGCGCTGAACAATAATGTGGTGTTCTTGCCTCTGAGTCGCTCCCTGACGATTAGCAACCCACCAGATCATATTCAGCTCACAGCCTTGATGAAAACAACCCCAGCCTCCTGGGGGGAAACCAATCTGGAAGAAAACTCACTAATCCAAAAAGACAGTGCCGATCCGGCAGGTCCTTTAACAGCAGCAGTGGCCCTGACCCGCTCTGATCCCAACGCGATGCCTTCAAGCTCCCCTGATCCAGGCAATCCAGAGGCAGCCCCAAAAGAGCAAGCCAAGGATCAAAGCCGGATGGTGATTGTCGGCAATGCGATGTTTGCTTCTAATGGCTTCTCCAAAATACTCGGCAATGGCGACTTTTTCTTAAATAGCATTGCCTGGTTGACAGAGTCTGAAGATCTGATTTCAATTCGAGCCAAGCCCACAGAGAATCGTCAGCTGCAACTCACAGGCAGTCAAGAACGCTGGACTTTTAATATCAGTCTGATCGGCATGCCATTATTGGTAATCATCTTCGGACTTGTGATCTGGTGGAAAAGGAGATAAGCCATGAAACCTGTATATACGATGGTAATGGTAGCCCTCTTAATCGCTCTGGGAGCCTATGTTTTTCTGTTTGAGCGGGAGCCCATCTCACCTGAAACAGCTGAGACAATCGCCAAGATCAATATCGTCTCGATTGCGACGGATCAGGTCACTGGCATTCAGGTTGATCTCAATGCCCCAGCAGGCTCAGTTGCACTGATCAAAAAAGAGCAGAACTGGCAATTTGCGGATGGTAAAGCGGCCGACAAAGAGCGTATTGAACGCATTTTGCAGCAATTGTCTCCCTGGCAAGCTGAAGTCAAGCTCGAAGAGAGCCTGGCGCCAGAACGCTTAAGTGAGTTTGGGCTAGAGCCGCCCCAGTTACTGGTACGGATTAGCTTGGCTTCAGGTGACAAGGTGCTCAAAATCGGTAAAAAGACCCCGACGAGCAGTGGTTATTACGCCAAAATCGAAGGCGATGCAGCGCTTTATCTGAGCTATGTCAACGTCCCCGAAGACTTACAAAAACTGCTTTCGGATCCCCCAGTTCAGGCTCAACCTGTTTCAGCCAGCGAAAATCTGGCAAATCCAATTCAGGCAGACTCTAATCCAGCGAAGACAACAGCAGGTCAATAAGTTCCTGCCAAAGCCAACATTTGGATTCTCAGCAAACCCATACAGCAGTGCTACTAATTTAAATTTTTGCAGCACTGCTGTATTATTTTAGGGTTTTATGGGTATAATCAAAGAATGGTGCGCCAAAAATTACCCATTTATGCCCGTATGCGAGGGAAGCATCCTTCCTCGGCGGTCTCATTAGGCTATGCCCCTGTTCCTGTTAAACAACCCCTCATAAGCAGTCAGACGCCGATTAGCTTTGAGCAACCTTTCCCAATTGAAACCCTGGCAGGCCGCGCCGATACGGTCTGGCACCGCAACCCAAGCCTGACTCGCAATGAGCGCAAAGTCTCGGTCTGGCGTAGTGGTTATCGCGATGGTAAAGCACAGCAGGCCCTGTTTAATAAGCCGGCAGGCATGGCGATCGATCGCCAGGGCAATTTATACCTGGCAGACAGTCTCAATCATGCCATTCGGCGTATTTCTCGTCAGGGCAAAGTCAGTACTTTGCTGGGCAATGGCCAGCGTGGGCATCTCGATGGACCGGCCTACAAAGCCCGCCTCAATCACCCCACGGCCCTGGCTCTGAGCAACGACGGCGAACTCTATATCTTAGATCAGGGCAACCGCTCTGTGAGAAAATTGAATCGCAATGGACAATTGCAAACCCTGAGCGTACCCGGTCTGCCACTGGGAGGCCTGGCCCTGACTGAGCAAATGCTTTATTTAATTATTGAGATCCGCTACGGGTCACACAAGCAAGCTGCCCTCTGTCAAATCAATCTACAAACGGGCCTCAGCGCCTTGCTCAGTCAATGGGAAGGCCATTGGCAATGGATTCCTTATCGCAATGACGACGAAAACCAGCCTTTTTCTCGTTGGTGGCAAGGACGCACAAACCACCCGCAACCTTTTAAGCTTTGTGAACTCAAACAAGCAGATGGATTGGGTTTAGCAGTCAATCCCAGTGGCAATCTACAATGGCTAGACGGCTTGCGCCTGATGCGTTTAGAAGCCACAGCTACAGCCCATTGGCAATTGAATGAGCAACGCTTAAATCTGCCTTCCTGGCCCGCCCCACATTGGCAAGGCATTAGCTTCGATCTGCAAGGTCAGATCTTAGCCGTCGATGCAGCCCAGCATCTCTTGTATCAAATCAAAGCAGACGGTCATTGTCAGCCATTAAGCGCTGTTTCCGCGCCAGATTTTTTGCGACCACAAGCAGTGATTTCGGACGCCTATGGCAGGATTTATGTTTCAGATAGCGGTCACTGGCGTGTTTGCCGACTGATTCCCCACAGCCAAAATAGTCTCTTACATTTAGCCAAAATGGCTTTCTTACCTTATTTACCGACACGCACTCGCCCGGCGATCCAGAACCTCGATTTTGGTGGACCAGCAGCCACTGCGATCGACAGCCCTCCCAAAGGAGTTTTCAACATGGTTCAGCGCTTTTTAAGACGCAAAGATTCTGATTCTCCCTACCCGGCTGAAACCGCACTTAGCCCGGTCCTGGCCCAGCAACATCTTCTGGATGTATTGCAACAAGGCAATCGCAGCCAGCAATTGGCCTGTATCAAAGAGTTGATGGAGCACTTACAACAGCCGCTGGGCAGTGCACTATTGCCCCTCAAACCACTCATTAAGCAAGCTCTGGCTCATCCCGATGTCGCCATACGCACTTTGTTTATTCGCCATCTCTGCGATACGGTTCACCAGGAAGCAGATGCTTTGTTTTGGCTAGAATTACTGGAGCAAAATAAAGAACCCAATCGACTCTTGCAAAAATATCTGGTCGAGGTACTGGCTTATCTTGGGCGGCGTTTTTCGCTCTATGGCCATGTGGTGCCACTCATGGTGACTTACCTGTCCAGTTCCGAAGAAGATATCGCCGATTATGTCTTTGAACATCTACACCGGATCCGTGAAGCCGGTTATGAAAGCCTGGTGGACCCCCTCATTGAAGAAATCAGCCACATCTAATTCATCAGCATCAGATCCCCAGTCTGTTGATCGTCAGCAGCAATATACGCGCCTGAGAGGCCAGGACTTTCTGGCGCGCACGGGCGATCGCAAAAGCATCGTGCGCTTACTAGAGTCGATCGGGGACAGCGATCCTGAGATTGTGCGGTATTCCTTAGACAAAGTTTTTAATAATCCTGCCGCCTATCAGGAGCTGATGGATCCAGAATCGCTGGTGCGTATGCGGGTGATACATGCCTTTTCTGAAAACGACCCCGAACGGGCCGTGCGTTTTTCAATCGATTCGCTGGCCCAAAAAGAGCCCGACTTGCAATTGCTGGCAATGGATGTGCTCGATTGCAATATCGCCTATCTTGAGCCGGGACTTGAGATGCACTTAGATAAACTCTTATTCGAAAAATCCGAAAGGGTGCAGGTCAAAGCCGCGCGCTTGCTGGTACTGCTCTCAAATTATATTGATGTCGATTTATCGAATCAGAAAGCGATTGGCATCATAGAGCAGGCTTTAGACAGCTCTGATCTCTATTGCCGTCAGATGGCTTATGGCATGCCTGCTTCGATCTTTTATAAAATCAAGAATGTAAAGTCAACGATCGATCATTTGCGCAATAAGCTACAAAATAGCAACGAGCAGATCCAGGCTTTGCGTGAAGAAGTGCAAGAATTGCGAACCTTTTTACGTTCACAGGATCGCCAGGAAAAGTCTTATGCCCACCTGATGGAAAACATCGAAGAAGCCAATCGTCTCTTACGCGAACAAATGGGCAAGTACGAGGGTATTTTGCAAGAGCGAGATCAATTGATTCACAAAGAACGCCAATCCAAAGAAGATCTCTTGCAATCGCTGATCAAGGAGCGCAAGGCCCGCTCCTCAGAAGTCGAACACGCCCGTAGTCTCTACGAAAGCCTGGTCGATGATTTCCAGGCCCGTGAAGGCAAGTTCAAGCATCAGGCTTATGATTTCTATAATCGCTTCAGAGAAATGTTTCAGGTCTTATTAGAAGAAAAAGAAACCCTATTAGAAGAGCTCTATCGCCAAACCGGTAAGGACTATTAGCCCCGTATCAAGTACGGAGCATGCCCAGGGCAAGCCCATTAAAGCAGCTCTGAATCTGGTTGCCATAAATACTGACTCAGGTCGCAACGGCCATCTACAAAGCAAATCCCTTCGGACTCCAGCATCGCTTGCTGTAAGTCGCCGACGCCGCGCCGATGGGTTGAGATCTCGCCTTTGGTGTTGATCACCCGCTGCCAGGGAATCGCATCTGGATCTGAAATACCCGCCAGAATTTGCCCGACCTGACGGGGTGCGCGTGGCTTGCCTGCCAAAGCCGCAATCTGACCATAGGTCGCGACCTTGCCAATCGGAATCTGCTTCACCCATCTCAAGACACGTGCTTTGTATGTTGCTTCAGTCATCTGAGCCTCCAAAAGAACTCTAGTCAAAGTTTACGCCAGATAGCAGCCTTGAATTCAAAACAGTATCAAAGCAGTATTCAATTTTTTTCGTGATATATTAACTTTAACTCGGAGCCATTATCGGCAGCACCGTAAAACCCCGTCCTTCAGGGCGGGGATATAAGGTGTAGACACCGAAGGTGGCTATTTAGGAGCTTTTTGGTTTTCAATGTACTCTTGAATAATGCTGAGTGGTGCACCCCCGCACGAAGCAGCAAAATAACTGGGAGACCAAAGTTTTCCTTTGTAATAGATGCTAGAGAATCTTGGATGTTCTTTCTTAAGCAATCTACTGGATACACCTTTTAAGCTGTTCACGAGCCTGGACAACGCAATTTTAGGTGGATAATCAATAAGTAAATGAACATGATCTCCTTCACCATTAAATCCATTGAGTTCAGCATCAAAGCTGAGACAAACATCTGAAAATACTTTTTCGAGTGTTTCTAAGGCTTGTTTGTCGAACACACTTTTTCTGAATTTTGTTACAAATACCAAATGAACATGAATTTTAAAAACACAATGTCTACCATGTCTAATATCACTTGAATTACTCATAGACCAATAGTATAATGTATACATGGGAACACGCAAGACATTCAAATACAAAGCAAAACTGAGTAAGACAGCAGAGCAAAATGCTGTTAATTGGCTTGGCTATTGTCAAAAGCTGTACAATCTTGCGTTGGAGCAGCGCATAACTGCGTATAAGCGTTGCGGTGTCAGCCTTAGCGCCTACGACCAAAACAACGAGCTGCCTGAATTGAAAAAAGAATTTCCAGAGTTCAAGCAGGTTAATTCCCAAACCCTGCAAGAAACAGTTGAACGTCTGGGCAAAGCATTTCAAGGCTTCTACTCACGGCTTAAAAAAGTGGGTGAAAACGCCGGTTTCCCCCGCTTTCGCTCATACCATCGCTATGACTCATTCACACTCAAAACTTCAGGCTGGAAACTGGATGGTCACCACCTAAAGATCAAAGGTATAGGCATTCTCAAGTTATTCCTATCTCAGCCCATTCAAGGAAAAATCAAAACAATCACAGTTCGGCGTGATGCCTGTGGCGATTGGTGGGTGAGCTTTTCTTGTGACGAAGTGCCTACCAAAGACTATCCTCACCCAGACTCTAAAATAGTTGGCATGGACGTTGGCGTCAGTCATTTTTGTACTGATACGGATGGCTTACACGTTGCCAATCCCAAATACTATCGCAAGGCCCAGGCGGAACTCAGACGTAAACAGCGGAAAGTGAGCCGTCGTAAAAAGGGCTCAAACCGTCGCAAGAAAGCGGTTCAGGTGTTGGCCAGATCACACCGTAAAGTGAAACGCCTGCGCCTAGATTTCTTGCACAAAACAGCGAATCACTACATTGAAAAATACCAAACGATCTGCATTGAATCGCTCAAGGTAAATAACATGGTCAAGAACCGTCACCTGAGTAAATCTATTGCAGACGCTGACTGGTCAACTTTTTTTGAATTACTCTCGTACAAAGCGGCAGAAGCTGGACGCGAGTTAATCAAAGTGAACCCAAAGAACACCAGTCAAAACTGTTCCGGTTGTGGCAAGAAAGTACCGAAATCTCTCGCTACACGGCTACATAAGTGCCCCCATTGCAACCTGAGCTTAGACAGAGATATAAACGCTGCCAGAAACATTGCAGCCATTGGGGCCGGGCAGGCCCTTCAAGCGTTAACGTAAACCAATAGGTTATGCGTAGCTTGAGAATCCTCGTCCTTCAGGGCGGGGAGTATGTCAACTCTGACAAAAGGAACCTTTGAAAGATGCCGACTATTTTTAATCAGCTCTTAAGCTGGGGAGCCGCCGGGCTGATTCTTATTTTTGGCTTCTTGTTGCTTATATTTGCTTTTGCTCAGGGTCGGCAGATCTTAAGCTCCAGGCTCGTGAGTGTCAGTGAACTTTTAAACGGCAAAGTCGGTTGTATTAAGGGACAAGTGAAGCCCCTTGCCCCTATTTTGAGCTCACCTTTGGGCAAAGTGAAATCCGTCTATTGGCAAATTTTGATTGAGACCGCACAGGGGCATATTCGCGGGACTTCTTGGGCTATCGTGGATGAAAAAATCATGGGTGACCGTTTCTTGATTGGTGATCAGACCGCTGAAATCCCCGTACATTTTAGGGAGCCCCGTGAAGGTCTGTCTGTCGATTCATTGGCCCTTTCAAAGGATTTGTGCACGTATCAAGATCAGCGCTCTTTTATTCAGCCCTTTGCTCGCCAACAATCTGCTAGCTATCTCAAAGAACGCAGTCAGCTTAAACAACTCAAATACTCTCAAAAATGGAGCTTGAGAATAAGTGAAATGGCGATTTGCGAAGGCCAGGAATTGTTTGTCTGGGGAAGCCTAGCAAAAAACGCAGAAGGTCAGCCCTACTTTTTAGCCAGTATGATATCGGACCGCTCCAGTTGGCAGCAGCGTTTAAAAGCGTTGGGGGCTTTGCTGGCCGGCCTATTTTTGATTCAATTGGGCTTGGGAATTTTTTGACTTGAAAGGGACTAGGCTTCAAAAAAGCTGACGACCCAGAACCCACATTCTGGGTAGGACCGTTTCTGGGAAAAGGCATAATCCCAAATGTAATTGGACAAAAACGACGCCGTGTCAAAACGGCCCGTGCGCTGGTTGCGAAAGTGTTGATTCAGCTCCGCTTTGGACATCAAACGCAGCTGCTTGGGGAACGGTCGCAAATTGTCCAGGTAAACCCCCTCGCCGCCCTGGGCTTCCAGGCTTTTGACTTTACGCAAAGAGTCCTGAGCCAAATGGCGCAAAAGCAAGGGCTGGCGAGACTCCGGCAAGGGAATCCGTAACCCCGAACGCATCACCAGCTCATAATCGCGGCTGCGCTCCGGGTGGGAGTGGGTTTGACTGAGCAAATCAAGGTTGACCAAATACGTGT
>JBBKWI010000036.1:0-3544 GCA_037968875.1 Candidatus Sericytochromatia bacterium
GAAATTGACGATGCCTTAGATGTGTTCTTCGATGGCCAAAGCACTTGGAACTCAAAACACGAGCGCTTTGAAACCTACAACACCACTCATGGTTTGTTTTGGTTCTGGCTGAATCAAAAAGAACGCAAAGTTATGGTCATTACATGCTTTAAGCAGGAGGAATCAAGTTATGAGTCAGACGCGTAAGTACAAAAAATTGGGCAAGACTGAGCTAACACCTGAGATTGATGCCCAGGTAGATCGCCAGATCGAAGCTGCAGAGCGAGATATGCAAGAAACTCGGGTGAATTTTCGCTGGGGCAAAGAGCAGGTAGATACTGTCAAACAGGCAGCAAAATCAATGGGTGTGCCCTATCAGACCTATATCAAGCAGGTGGTCTTTCGACAATCGATAGCAGACTTAAATAGCTTACAAAGTGCTAAAGAAGTTTCTATTCCTGGCTAAGCCTATTTTGAATACCTAATTGATAATCTAATTTTTAGAGGACAAATATGTTCAAAGGTAGGCTGAATCTGGGGAATGGTTTTACATTCACGGTTTGCACTGTCCAAAAGAGATGAGCCATATAGTTGCATAGCGATCGACTCACGGCTGGATCATAGATTTCAAATTTAATAATACGTTATGGATCTTAATTTCTCAGTCTATCATTGAGTTTTACGCTAAAATCAGCATTAAGAATTATCGTGAACCCATTCTGTCGCGATATCTACCTGGCTGAGATGCAACGCCTTTGCAATCTTCAGAAGCGTCAAACGCCGGGGCATTGCCGCAGAACTGAAAAACCGTGACAAAGAAGGCTGGGGGATTCCTGATTTATCAGCTAAAGCTTGAATACCGCCCTGTGCTTCAACCTTCAGTCTGAGACTGTCTTTAAAGGCCATCACATTTCGAGCAATTTGTTCTAAATCATCAAAGCGTATATAGGTGCTTTCTACATACCGGCTTTGCTGAATATCTTCTAAACTCTCTTGTAAGTCAGCAATTGTCTCATTTCTTTCATCATCACTCTCAGCGTCCCGCCACATTTCCATTAAGTCCAGGATACCTTCGTGCTCCATCGCTGCATGTACACAATCCCCAATAAAGCCAGCAGGCAAGCCCGCCTGGTCCATTTGATTACCAATTCGAATCGCGCTGATGCGCAGAGCAGAGTCCAATAATGTCGTTGTCATGATAACCTCCCACATTCTGTAAAGCGCTGACGCTGAATTAAATCGAGCTGCGTTTTGAATTTAGCCAATTGACGCGCTTCTTGTTTTTCATTCTGTTTGACATAAGCGGCACACATATAAGCCTGGTCATTCACCAGTGCCACAGGCAAGCGCAGCTGTACCAGGCCATTGCCCACCTGATGCCATTTCATTTTGAAGCCATTGCGAATCAGCTTTCCTTTATATTCTGCTGGCGACCAAAACTTTTGATTATCGAATTCTGGAGCTGTCGGATAATCCCTGAGTAAAAGCACATTAGGCCTGAAGTGCTCAACGTACTCCTGGTTTCTAAAAACCTGCTTATGCTTCATACCCATACGGGCAGAGCTATCCAAATACGAATCCAAAGCCCATTGCGTAATAATAATTTCCACTGTGTTCGATGAAACTGCTTTCTATAACTTACATAACAAAAATATCATAAATAACAATTACTAAGCAACGCTTCATCCCTACAATGATTTCATACTCAATAAGATCCGTTATTGAATGTGAAAAATAATGCTATCACTGGCTTTCCGTTTTTAGTGGTTCCTTAACGAACAATTTTGGTTAAGGAAAGATTAAATCGTTAATCTCAGCATAACTTAAAGCCGTTTTTAGTTTACCTGGCAGGTACAGTTTTACAGCCGTAGAGATCCCAAGCTGAGAAGCTTAATTTGAATATATGTGTGCAAATCAAATAAATAAGATATGAATGAACCTCTGCGATGTACTCTGGGGTATGAAATTCCATAGCGAGATTGCTGCTATCAAATAGAATTTGGACGACAAATGCAATGCTAAGGGTCGTTATTGTGAATAGAGTCCAGCTATTGACCACTCTGAATTTTTTTCTGTTTGTTAGCTTTGCTAGTCGCATAGAAACAAATAATATAATCAGCCCAAATAAATCAGCATATACAGCCAGCAGAAATTGACCTGGTTCATCGCCAATCGCAATCAACCAGAAAATACAGAAAGACCAAAAGAAGTAGACTCCTGTACTGAGACAGGTGGCAATTAATTTAATAAGCATTGGTGACTATGGCGCTATTTTGCCTAATGCATTTAATAGATGGGGTGCACGCATTGTTTCCGTAATTCTTGGGGAATAATCTGTGAATCCATTATGTAAGTAGGTCAGCTGTGCGATTGCATGAGCCCCGGCATATGTAGGCTGCTTGGTTATTCCAGGTGGCAGCCCCAATTTATCCTGCAGTCGAACCAATTTTTTAGCCAAAACGTTCAGATTATTTGCAGGAACCGAGAGATGAGTTCTTGCGCGCTGAAGTTGGTCCGCAGATAAGCTGCTGTCGGGTGCTGTGGATCCAATGCCCTCACTAGCAAACCAACCTTGTTTGATTAATTCACCAGCGGCTGAAGCCCATTGAGCAACTTCAAGCGATTTCACGATCTCAGGCATGCTTTTGCCTTCCGCTTTCATCTTCTCAGCTTCTCGCAACTTCGCTACGATTTGGGCCTCTGTGTATCTTTTGGCTTTCATAATTTGCACTTTCCAATTAATTATATTATATTGGTGCAGATTGGCGGGGCCAGGTCAATATCGTCTTGATACACCGGTGGCATTTGGTGTGCCATTTCCTCATAGACAACGGCAGCCATCATTTTGGCGTTGAGATTATATCTTTCTGCTGTTTCTTTTATAGCTTGTGCATTATCTCGTACCGCGTTATCCCCAACAGAGCCGACCACGATATCTGCGGCATTGATCATTGTTTTGGTCGTGGACCCTTTTCCCCGTGTGTTCCAAAGCGTTGACTCAGCTCTTGTTGCTCTCGTGGATCAATTACACTTGGATTAGCTACTGTTCTATTAAAGTTTTTCGCTAAGACTTGCCCCTAATCCAGGAGATTGATGTTCTTGATTTCACTGATTTGAAAAGGCCCATCATATCTGAGATCGATGTAATTCAAGCTCTGACCATTGGGATGTAAGGCCAGCGAATATGAAGGTTGAATTTTGCGTGTGCCATTGATTGCGCTGGGGTAAATATATTCACTCAGTGCATATTCATTGGTATAGATAGAATCAGCTTCTCGCAGTTCTTTTCTGACAGCTAAATTCTCAATCTCAGGCATGCCTGCGATGAAACGAACTTTATTGCTTTGGCTGTTGACATGCAAAATACGTGAGTTATTGCTATCACTGATCAACAATCCATCTGAGGCCATGATGACCCCTTGTGGGCAAGACAAGCTGACGGAGTCTTTGTCGGTTTCGGCAAACATTTTGGTGCTGATTTGATCCCGTTCCTTGATTTGGCTACAGAGTTTTTGTTTGGTTTCGTTGAGGGTTTGATAGCCTTTTGCCAGGGCAAATGCTTCTT
>JBBKWI010000037.1:0-22457 GCA_037968875.1 Candidatus Sericytochromatia bacterium
AGGATAGTCTATGTTATGCCCAACGTGTGTTAATGAGCGGCTCATTATGAGTGAAAAAAAAGGTGTTGAAATCGATTATTGTCCAAAATGTCGTGGCGTCTGGTTAGATCGGGGTGAAATTGACAAAATCATTGAACGATCTGTTGCTGAACTAACTCAGCCGATGCAGCAGCCTAACTATCCTGGCAATGCTTCCGCCATAGGTCCTGAAAAACATAGTAATAATTATGGCCATCAGAAGCATTATAAAAAGAAAAGCATCTGGAACGAATTATTTGATTTCGATTGAGATTAAGCCAGCTTTTAGCTGACGAGCGCATCAAATGACCGTTTGTTGCGCTAACTCGACTGGGCATTACTTACGTTCAGCAATATAGACCCAATCATTGCCCCAATCATATTTGGCTCGGATTTGTTTGATTTGGCGAAGATGGTGTCCTTCGACCGGGCTGGTGACCGTTAAGATGCGTGCTCCAGCAGGAGCGTCAATTAATTTTTCGGACAGTCTATCTAACGTTTCTTCGGGGAAACAAGTTGCAGTGGCATAAAAGCAATCAAAGGGCAGCAGTTCCAGATCAAAAAAATTGGCTTGTTGAAAGCGCACTTTTTCTAGCTTGAGATTTGAGACCCATTGATTGGCATTGTCTATAAATCCCTGGATAATATCGACACCGGTGGCCTGGACTTGCAAACCTTGGGAGATCAACAGGCATAAAAACCCCGCGCCGCAACCGAGATCGATAAAATGAGAGTCTGGACCCAAATTCATCTCTGGGATCAAATTCATAAAAGTCGACCAGCGGGTTTCACCATACGTGAGTTGATCATCATCAATCCCGCGTTCTTCTCTCTCTTGGAGTGAGATTGTTGTTGTGGCCCCAGGGTACGGATAGCGTTCGCGGAAAGCGTCAATCACCCCTTGCATCTGAGGGTATTTTTTGCAAACCTGTTTGATTTGCCAGGATTCTTGTAAGGGGCTGATTAATTGATGTTTGAGTTGCATTAGCGAAAAGTAGGGGTTCATGGGGTGATCAATGTCTGAAAATGCTGACGATAAAAGGGCAGCCAGGCTTGCTGAGAATGGCTTCTGAGACTCATGCCGAGTTCATTGGCTGCTTCTCTAATCCAGTTTGGATCAATTTTTTGCATTTGTGCAAACTCTAAAACGGCTTGAAACAAACTATCTAATAAAGCCTGCATCACCGCCTGTCCTTGTTGTCGTTGTGGCAAGGCCTTTAAAACTTCACTGGCGATGGCTTCAAATAATCCAGCGAGTATACTTTTAACCTGCTCTAATAGTTGCGCATTGAGCTCACAACAGCCCAGCCAGATACGTGTTAGCTCATATGAGAGCCATTCTAGTCGCTCAAGGCTTAGATACATATAGCTATTCAGGGTTTCGGCCATTCCGACTCGGGCAGCATCCTGAAGTTCTAAGCTTTGCTGCTCAGCCCGTTGTTGAATCGTTCGTGCAAAACGCTCCAGTCGTTTTAATGTCGCGGGGTTGAGACCTGGACGCTGCTCTTTGCGTAAGACATCACGGCGATAGCGATCAGCAACAAAGTTTTCAAATTGGCTTATTCTTACCTCATGATTGGCCAGAGTACTGGGCTGTTTCCGTAAGAGATCCGAAATTTGGCGGGTCGCTAAAAATGAGACGCCACTACTTTCACGTAGATTGCCAAACCCCCGACTTGTCTCCGGTTGCACGATTTGGGTGGCAAAGGCTGAGGACCCATGAAAGATTCCATAGACATCTCTAATCACTGATCGTGCCCAGGAACGGTTGAGAATAAAGAAAATAAACTCCCAATCGTAGGACGCGAGTAGTTTAACTGAAGCCTGTTCTTTGCGGGGCAACCAGCCAGACATAAAACTACGGATTCGTTTATTTTTGGCCCACTCATCTAAGATTAACTGATATAAATAGCCCTGCCGCTGTTCCAAACGAATTAATGCCTGTTGCTGAATGCCATAAAAACTATGGGAAGAACAATAGAGGTAATAGCCCAGAGCCGGCAAGACCCGTTGAATATGGCTGCGGGAATCTCCGAATATTTGTCGCAATGTCTCTGGCAACAATGGCAAGTCTTCACTCAATAACTTGAGATGCACCCAGATCGCAATATAACGTAAGAAGAGTTCTTGTTCTGGGTGCGGTACCAAAGCGCCAGCAATTTCAACCAATTCCGGGATGCTAAAACTGTGTAGGGTTTCAGCTAATTCCAGTGGGGTTTCCTGGGGATCCCACTGGCTAATTAAGGCATAAATGGGGGGTAAATGGTTCAAGAGTAATTCACTTTGCTGGCTGTTAATTTCCAGGGCATGCCAATCCAGAACCCAGTCGCTTTTGTTGGGTTGATTGGGGAGTGAAATAAAACTCGGTAATTGTGAAAGAGTGCCGGTGCGCCGTTGTGACCCCGGCAATGCACTTTTTACGCCCATGTCGACGGGCTCAAAAGTTAAAGAGGAGAGATCTGGCAATTCAGCAGTGCGGGCGACGGAAACATGGTAACGCTTACGCTTGCGCCGAGGCTGAGTTTGCAAATGGCCTTCAATTTCTTGCAGCGCCTCCTCGGCCAGCAAGCTGAGGGCTTGATACATCCCAAAATTGGGGTGGTTGTTTGGCTGTTGACGACTGATATCCATGATGCTCATCAAAAGATCTCGCAAAGCCCAGCGTAAATCTTTGGCATTTACCAGGCTCCAGAGCTCAGCTCGAAAAATATCCAGTTCCATGTTTTCTCTGAGATAGCGAGAAATCAGCATTTTGGCCAGGGCTTGCTGGACGTATTCAGGCGGCTCTTGCTCTAGTAAAACGATGATCTCCAAGATCACCGGTAAAGAACAGTCTTGCAAGAGAGAAGCCAGAATCGCAGGACTGCGTTCGTTCCAGGCAGCAATTTGTTTTTTGACTGCCTGAACCAAATCGTCTAAAGCGGCTGTGGCTTCTGCTTCTTGCATGCGCTTATTTTTTCTCGCTGGCAGTGGCAGGCGCGACTGAACGTAAATGGAGTTCTTCTAATTGTTCTTTTGAAGCTTCTCCTGGCGCTGATGTCATCAAACATGATGCAGCCTGTGTTTTAGGGAAGGCAATCACTTCACGAATGGTGTCTTCGCCAGCCATTACCATCACCAGGCGATCCAGTCCGATGCCAATACCGGCATGAGGCGGGGCGCCATATTCAAAAGCACCCAGCATAAATCCAAATTTTTCGAGGGCTTCTTCTTCAGATAAACCTAAAGATTGAAAGACTTTTTCTTGAATTGGGCGCTGGTGAATTCTGACAGATCCTGATGCCATCTCAACGCCATTGATTACCAAATCGTAGGCCTGGGTGCGTACTTTGTCTTTATCGCTCTCCAGCAGATCCATATGTTCAGGGATAGGAGAGGTGAATGGGTGGTGTTGTGCTTGCCAGCGCCCACGTTGTTCGTCGTATTCAAACATTGGGAAGGCATTGACCCAGAGTACATCCCAACGGGACTCATCTATCAAGTCAAAGCGCTTACCCATATCCAGTCGGATACGTCCCATCACGTCGTGTACTTTTTTGGCGGATTTATCGGCCATCATCAACACGATATCACCGGTTTCAGCACCAGAAATCTGCTGGACTTGTTCGAGTTCTTCGGGGGTCAAAAATTTAGCGACCGGAGAGTTGAGGCCGTCAGCTTTATAGTTGAACCAGACCAGGCCTTTGGCGCCGAAACTAACGGCTTTATCACGCAATTGATCCATTTCGGCCCGAGACATTTTGTCACTGGCGCCTTTCATGCAAATGCCTTTGACGATTCCACCTTCTTGAACAGGGGTTTTAAAGGCGTTAAAACCAATTTCAGCCATCATTGGTGTGAAGTCAATCAGCTCCATCCCAAAACGGGTATCCGGTTTGTCAGAGCCATAGCGAGCAATGGCGTCATCATAATTGATGACTGGTAAAGGCAAGGGGATCTCAATGTCGTGAACGTCTTTAAACAAATGGGCAATCATACGTTCATTGACGTCGCGTACGTCTTGTTCATCGACAAAAGACATCTCCATATCCAATTGGGTAAATTCAGGCTGGCGATCGGCTCTGAGATCTTCATCCCGAAAACAACGCGCAATCTGGAAGTAGCGCTCCATGCCAGAAACCATCAAAATTTGCTTGAAGATTTGGGGCGATTGGGGCAATGCGTAAAACTGTCCGGGATGCACGCGGCTAGGTACCAGATAATCACGGGCCCCTTCAGGAGTTGTTTTGGTGAGCATCGGGGTTTCAATTTCGTAAAAGCCCTGATCAGACAAGAAATTACGAATGGATTGGGTCACGCGGTGACGCATTTTAAGGTTTTTTTGCAGTCCAGGGCGGCGCAAGTCGAGATAACGATATTTTAAACGCAGGGACTCATCAACGTTAATGCGCTCATCAATTTCAAAGGGCGGTGTTTTGGACGTATTGAGTATTTCTAAGTCATGGACTTTGATCTCTAAGCGACCGGTCGGTAAATTGGGGTTGATGTTTTCTGCGGAACGCTCTGAAAGCTCGCCACGAGCGGCAATTACAAATTCTGAGCGCAAGCGGGCAGCGGGCTCACAAACAGAGAGCTCAACTTTGGGGTCAAAAACCAATTGAATCAGGCCCTGGCCATCGCGCATATCAATAAAGACGACCCCCCCATGATCGCGGTAGTTTTGAACCCAGCCACAGACAGTGACTGTTTCACCTGTTTTAATTTCAGGTAATGCATTTGAGAAATGGGAGCGTTTCAATGACATATTTAGGTGTCCTATTATTCTTGAGTTCGTTGCATCGCAGCACTGCGCTGCTGATGTGCTTGTTGATCTAAGTAGTCTTGTAAAATACGGGTGGCAGCCAATTCGTCAAGAGATTGTTTGCCTTTTTGGCGCCGCTTTTTGGTGCCCATGCCCATTTCAATTAAGAGGGCTTTGGCGTCTTGAGAACTATAGGATTCATCAACAAAAGCCAGGGGCAGATCCAGTTCTTGCTGAATACGCTCAGCGCCGCGTTGACAGTAAATAGCCTGCTCGGTCATTTCACCGTCAGATCCCAGTGGCAACCCGGCTACCAATTGGGTGATTCCCAGTTCTGTTTTGAGGGTTTGCAATTGCGCCAGATCTTCTGCCCACGATTTGCGGTGAATCGTGCGTACAGGACGGGCGGTCCAGCCCAGGGCATCACTCACGGCGATGCCTATGGTTTTGGAACCCATATCCAGGCCCAGTACTCTTGTGTATTGCGTCATCTCAAAGGATTTCCTGACTCTATAGCTCAATAGCCGCTATTATAACACTTTGCGACTTAAGCAAGCTAAAGTTCAGCTTCGTAAAAATCAGCAAACCTGTGATTTTTATTGATTTAGACAGATGGCTTGCAGGGCCTGCCGTTGCGCGCTAAGCTGGGCTTTGAGTTGAAGACATTCCAGGACTTGAGCTTCGGAAACTAATTGTAAGGCGTGTCTGGCCTGAATCAAATCGTTTAAGGCAGTTTGGGATTGACGCTGAACTTGAAGGATAAAGGGTGGCATCTTAATGTCCTCTTCTCGTTTGATTATTAAGTGATTTTTGTAGCCACAATGTCCGTGGCTGAGAGTCGTCAGAAACTGTCGCCGCTTTGCGAAACGATGCATGATCTAATACATGGGTCATGGTACTCGTGGAATCAAGATAGTTTTCCCAGAGGTTTTGTGAGCTATAGCCTACTATTATTGCCAGGCAGAGCGCCACTTCAGTCAGGGTTTGTAATGAGAGTTTGAACATCGCTTTAGTTCCTTTCTGGTTTGTGAGTTTAGTATGGCTCCCAGAAGTAAAGCGTTCATGTTGGAATTGTAAATGCTTTGTAAAAATACACGTAAACTTGCCAGTTAGGCAAGTTTTGTTAATTGAAATCGTTTAGTCTATAATTTTATGCTGTCGAAAACTCCTCAAAAGACCTGACCTCAATCGTTTATCTGATTGATTCTCTCAGCTCCAATTCTCTGCTTGCTGTTAACTACATTTCAAGTTTGACGCTTCCCCAAAAGAGTGACTACTTGAGAATAAAGGACTCCATTTAAATTTGGGGGATTGGTAAACAAATCTGTGTCGTTGAGGACAGCATGACAATTGAATCAGCACTTAGCAGATGAATTCCGCATGCTTTAACCTTATGTTAAACTATAGGTAATATATATTCCCTCTGGAGGCCCTTTATGCATAGTGCATTAACCGTATTAAGTGAAGACGAGCAACTTTTTCGTGAAATGGTGCGCGACTTTGCGCAAAAAACGATGAAACCCCATGTGGCTGAAATGGATGCTACAGCGACCTTTAAGCCTGAGATCATTAAACAGTTCTTTGAGCTGGATATTATGGGGATCGAAATCCCTGAAGCCTATGGTGGGGTCGAATCTAGCTTCTTTATGTCGATCTTAGCTGTTGAAGCACTATCTGAAGTCGATGCCTCTGCCGGGGTCTTGGTTGATGTGCAAAACACCTTAGTCAACAATGCTTTTAAGCGTTGGGGCAACGAAGATCAAAAACAACGCTATTTAAGCAAATTGGCAACAGAGTGGGTCGGTGCTTATGCCCTTTCTGAAGCGGGTTCTGGTTCTGACGCCTTTGGTCTGGCTTGTACCGCTAAAGAAGACGGCGATCACTTTATCTTAAATGGTCGCAAACTTTGGATTACTAATGCCAATGAAGCAGGCGTTTTTATCGTCTTCGCCAATGTCGACAAAAGCCTGGGTTATAAAGGTATTACGGCTTTTATTATCGAGAAAGATTTTGAAGGCTTTACCGTCGGTAAAAAAGAAGACAAGTTGGGCATTCGTGCCAGCAGCACCTGTGAGCTCTTATTAGACAATTGCCGTGTCTCCAAAGCCAATGTGCTTGGTGAAGTGGGCAAAGGCTACAAAGTGGCAATTGAGACCCTCAATGAAGGCCGGATTGGCATCGGTGCCCAAATGGTCGGTGTGGCACAAGGCGCACTAGATGCAGCTATAAAATATTCCAAAGAGCGCGAGCAATTTGGCAAATCAATTTCTCAGTATCAAGGTCTGCAGTTTCAGTTAGCTGAAATGGCGACTGAAGTCGAAGCGGCGCGCTTGATGACTTATAACTGTGCTCGACTGAAAGACGCTGGCCTGGACTTCTTAAAAGAAGCTGCGATGTGTAAATATTTCACCTCAACCGTGGCTGAGCGTGTCGCTTCAAAGTCTCTCGAAGTCTTTGGTGGCTATGGCTATACCAAAGAGTATCCAGCAGAGAAATTTTATCGCGATGTCAAAATCGGCAAAATTTACGAAGGCACTTCGAATATGCAGCTGCAAACTATTGCCAAGCTGATCTTGAAGTAAAGCTGGTGAGCCACTTGAATTTTATTTTGAGTGGCTCAATTCAATATGTCGATTCTATTTCTAACAGGCAATGCCAATAAGCTGCGAGAGGCTCAAGAATTTATTCCTGAACTCACAGGCTGGTCGATTGACTTGCCTGAAATCCAGGAACGTGACGCTCGCCGGATCATTGAAATGAAATTATTAGAGGCGGCACGTTTGCAGCCAGAGGCCAATCTGATAGTAGAAGACACTTCTCTCTATTTGGATGCATTAAACGGATTACCCGGGCCCTTAATCAAATGGTTTATCGCAGATGATGCCCTGGGGATTCAGGGGCTGGCTGAATTGGCGCTTGCCAAATCTGACTGTCGTGCGCAGGCGACCACCTGGATTGGCCTGCTTGAAAGATCAGCTGTAGGAACTCAGATTCAATTTTTTGAGGGCAGCATTCAAGGCCAGGTGCATTTGTCACGGGGGGATCAGGGCTTTGGTTGGGATCCGATTTTTAGCCCACAAGACAGCTCCTTGAGCTTTGCCGAGATGGCATTGCCTGTTAAGCAACAGTACTCGATGCGGCGTCTGGCTTTTGAAAAGCTGGCGCGCTACCTCAATCGATCGTTAAAGCCCAGCTAAATCCCAAAATCGAGATTCGTCTGGACTTCATTTTCGAGCGTTTAGGCTTTGGCTAATTCAGCTTCAATTTTCTCAATAAATGCGGGCTGGTCAGGGCTCACGCTGGGCGCAAAGCGTGCAACAACTTCGCCCTGGCGATTGATTAAGAATTTTTCAAAATTCCAAAAAATATCTGATGGGTTATCTTTTTTGACGCCGTACTCAGCTAGCTTTTGAGCAAAACTGGCATCGCCCAGATCATCAGCTTCTGGAACTGCCTGGGTTAATTGGGCATACAAAGGGTGAGTCCCTTCGCCTTTGACCACTATTTTTTCAAACATAGTAAACTGGATGCCAAATTTGCTGCTGCAAAAATTCTGGATCTCAGCATTGCTGCCAGGCTCTTGCGCTCCAAATTCATTGGCTGGAAATCCCAAGACTTCCAAGCCTTGCTCACGGTATTTTTGATATAGTGTTTCGAGTCCAGTGTACTGCGGAGTCAAACCACATTCAGAAGCGACATTCACGACCAATAAGACCTTGCCTGCATAGTTTGAAAGCTGGGTTTCTGAACCGTCGATTTTATTGATCGGGATTTGTCCGAGAGATTGTTGTTGGCTTGTCATCGATATTCTCCAAAAATTTAGTTGCTGTCAGTATATCAAGAGACAGGTGATTGATTGCCCAGGTGAATAGCTAGAATTCAGCAGTTGATTTTTGAGGTGTGACTTAGATTTGAACAATATCTGGTATGGTAAAGTATCGTAAATCACCGACATGAAGAGGTTTGGCTAAGCATGCAGAAAAAATTCTCAAATCAAGAAATACAGCGTGTATTGGAGCAATCATCAGCTTATAATTGTACTTGTCCCGCCCAGGTTGTAAAATCGATTAATCAACAGCGATCGCTTTTTCAGTATCAAATGGATTGTATAGACACTACCGAAACGGATCATATTGTGCATCAGACTATTGCGACAACTGCACAACTGACCCATCAGCTTTTGGAGGATTGTCTGCATGAAGTTTTGACTTTAGAGGGTTGGGATCTTGACACCATGTCTATGCCACCTGCTCTGATTGAGAAATATACTCAGACGTTTATGGATGAAGTCTGAGACTATTTTTTGAGATCGCAATTGTGATTCAAGTGCCCTCTTTCAGGGGGTAGCTATGTTAAGCTTGAGACTTAACGAAAATTTGAATAATTTAAGAGTAAACCCTAGCCCATGGCTACATTCTGGGATGAGATTAAAGCTTATCCAAAAGTCTACCCACAACCTTTTCACGAACCCCATGCCGTTTGGATCATCGCGCATCGGGGAGCTTCTCGTGATGCGCCTGAAAACACATTAGCGGCCTTTCAATTGGCTATTGATCAGGGTGCCGATATGATCGAAATGGACGTGCAAATGACCAGTGATCAAGAGCTGGTGATCTTTCATGACAAGAGCTTACGTCGCACCACCAATGGAGATGGCCGACTGGCACCATTGACCCTGGCTGAAGTCAAAGCATTGGATGCTGGCTCCTGGTTTGACGCCTATCGTTTTTCTGATCAACAAGTGCCGACATTACGAGAAACCCTGGAACTCTGTGCTGGTAAAATTATGCTCAATCTCGAAATCAAAGCCACTTCAGTGTCCAGAGATTCTGATTTACTAGAACGTAAGTTACTGGCTCTGCTTGAAGAATACAATATGATTCCACACACAATGGTATCTTCCTTTAACACCCTAACTTTGATTCGAATCAAGGAAATGGAGTCACGCATTTCTACGGCCTTGCTCTATGGCAATACCGTCAGAACCAATTTGCGCCCCAAGGTGCCGATTTATGGATATCAGGCTTATCAGATGGTCTTGCGTACCCGAGCTGATTCTTTAAATGTGCGTAAAAACCTGGTGACTCGTGGGTTTCTTAAACGCAGTCGTGAAACCGGGGTGCGAATACACACCTTTACGGTTGATTCCCCCAAAGCCATGAAGCGTTTGATTCAGCGCCAAATTAATGGCATCATTACCAATATCCCGACCCGCCTGGAACACTGGTTGAGCTTACAGCAAGAAAAAGGTAAAGCACCGCGTACCTGGCGCAGATGATGTCGGCGTCTTATCGCCTAGAAGACGCCTTGCGAGCGCTAGTTGAAGATCGTGCTGACGAAGCCTTAGCGATTTTTCAAGCACTGGCGCCAAGTAGCCACCAGGATACCGGTTTTTGGTTTGGAATGCTGCTATTGGCTCTACAACAACGGGATCTTCCGCGTGCGGAAGCGCTCTTACTTGAATTGAGTCTTCGCCTTCAAGAATCTGGACTTGATCATTTGCCAGACTGGATATTACCGCATTTCTGTCTTTTATTTCAGTTCCATCAATGGCGTGCTGTTCCTGTCTTGATTTTGGCTCTTGATAGTGCGGAACGAGAGGCTTCCGTGCGTTATTTGCTCTGGGAACAGGCCTTGACTTTAGGCTGGATCCAGCTAGAAAATTTTGAAATTGTGCTTCAGAATAGTCCCTGGGCACATGGCTGGGAGCTTCTGGGGAAACATTTTTTAAGGCAGGGACAATACCAGGCAGCCTTAGCCCTGTGGCTTGAAAAACTGCCTCAGTCAGGTAATGAAATTTTACATTTGCCGGTCGCGCAATTTTACTTGCAGGTCGGTCAACAATCTCTGGCGCAATCACACTTTTTAGATTATCTAAAGTCTCATCAAGATGCGAGTGTCTATTTTGTTTTGGGACGCTTGTATTTAGCTAATTTAGACTTATCTTCTGCTAAACAAGCCTTGACTTCGGCCTGTCAGATCGAGCCCAAACATGACTTGTGGCAAATACAAAGACAATTGGCGCATCTGCCGATTGAAAGTCAACAATCAGAATCGGAACAGCAACTGGCAAATTTGCTTCAGCAAGCGCAGGCTTTAAAAGCGAGTGTTAAACTCTCGGACTGTTTGCCAGATTTATGGCAGGGGGCGATGGACCCCTTTTATGATTTGAATTATCTGACAGAGCATGAAGGCCCCTGGCGACGGGCTTATGCGGATATATTTGTTTATCCCGAGCCACCCGATTACCCAGAAAAAGCCCTTGAAAATAGGCTGGGCTATTTGATAACTCCTGGCCATGAACCGATGTTTTTGTTTATATTTCGCCAAATGCTGCCCGCCTTGAGTCAGGTCTGGAGAATCGATCTCTTAGTTTTCGAAAGCTCACGTTTATTATTGACTCCTTTGGCAGAGCAATCTGGCGTCAGATTAGAGATTTTGGATCGCAATTTAGAACAAGCCATTCAGCAAATTTACGCCAATGACTACGATTTATTCAATTGCTGGGAAGCCGGCGTCGATCCCCTGGCCTATTTCTTGAGCGGCTTTCAATTGGGGCGTAAGCAATTTACGGGATGGGAATCAGCAGCTAGCACATGGCATCCACGAGTTTCTTACTTTTTGGCGGCGGCCACTTTAGACGCCGATCCGGCAGATTTCTCAGAACAACTGGTTCAAATGCCTGTCTTACCACTATTACCCGCTTTGGAGAACTTTGTGCCAAGCCCCAAAACCAGGACTGATTTTGGCTTGCCTGAAGGCCTCTTGATTGCCGTTCCGCATAATTTACTTAAGTTTTCGCTACCCTTTGTGGATTGCTTAAAAGCACTCTTGCAAGCAAACACCCAGCTAAAATTGGTCTTGATAGAAAGTCCACAATCGGCCTGGACAAAAGCCATACAGGTTCGTTTACAGCAAAGTTTGCAGCAGAGCTATGCGCAAATCATCTGGCTTCCGAGGCAGAGTCCAACTGATTTAATGGCAGTGCTAAAGCGTTGTGATTTCATATTGGATGCCTTCCCATTTGGAGCAGGCAAAATTGCATTTGATGCTGCCGCTTTGGGGGTTCCCATCTTAAGTCTGCAAGGAAAGCAGCTTCGAGGGCGCATCAGTGCGGCGGTTTACCAGCAAATGCAGATTTCAGGTTTGACGACGGCTAGCACAACTGAGTATCTTGCCAGGGCTCAGGAGTTGATTGATAAGCCCCAGTTACTGTCTGATTATCGCCAGCAAATTTTAGCTAAACAGCATCTGGTCTTAGAGAATGCGGCCGTTATCCCGGCTTATCTGGATGCTTTAGAAACCATCGCAAATACTTAATTCGCTCAATCTGATTCAATCTGATGATAAAGCACCTGAGGGATTTCAGATATAAAGCGAGATTGCTGTGAAAAGAAGTCAGCATACGATTGATAGTGAGCCGGATGGCTTAAATAGAGGTACTTAGCGGCACGACTGCAGGCCACATAAAATAAGCGACGCTCTTCTTCCAGGTTTTCAAAGTCTTTCAGAGAGCGCACGGAGGGGAACAAACCGTCCAACAAATGCACCACGAAGACGACCTTCCACTCCAGGCCTTTGGCTGAGTGTACTGTCGATAATACCAGTGGTTTTTCGTCTGATTCGCTTAAGCTGGGCCGGGTTTGATCTTGATACTGATTGCTGGGTGGATCGAGAGCAAAATCTGTTAAAAACTTGGGCAGTTGATCGTATTTTTGGGCCAAATTTTCGAGTAGATCTAAGTCTGGCATGCGATCAAGCCAGTCGGACTCTACACTTTTGAGCAGAGGTTGGTAATGCTGCCGCAAACGCTGAATTTGCAGTACGGGTGTACTGGCATCTGCCGCATCAGCCAGAGCGACTTTTAACTCACGCAAGGCTTGCACAAATCCTTTTTTTTCGAAGGCATCTGGCATCAGTTCACCCTGGTTTTGGCGAATCTGCATAATGATTTTACGCGCTGTGACTTTGCCAATGCCGGGCAATAATTGCAATAAGCGATGCCAGGCCAGAGCGTCCTGAGGATTCATCACGATCCGCAAATAGGCCACCAGGTCTTTGATATGTCTGCGCTCAGTAAAACGGATACCGCCATAGACTACAAAGGGGATCTGTCGCTTAATTAGCTCAGCCTGGATATAGTTTCCGTGGTAGCCAGAGCGATAGAGCACGGCCATTTCATGAAAGGGCGTTTGAGGCGCAAGAGCCAGGATGCGATCGGCAATCCATTCGGCTTCATCTTCGGCTGTCAGACATTCTCTAAACCAGGGCCGCTCACCTTGTGCACCCTGGGTAAAGAGATGTTTGGGGAAGGCCAGTTGATTATGTGACAAAATGGCGTTGGTCAGATCGAGGATGCATTGGGTGCTGCGGTAATTGTGCTCGATCCGCACAATGTGGCATTCTGGCCAATCGGCCGGGAAGCGCAAAATGTTTTCATAATTGGCGCCGCGAAAGCCATAAATACTCTGGGCGTCGTCTCCGACGACCATCAGATTGCGATGATCTTTGGCCAGGGCGTCCGCCAGTTCTTTTTGAATGCCATTGGTATCCTGGTATTCGTCGACCATAATATAGTCAAACAAAGAGCGGGCTTTGTGGGCAAAAGGGGCATTGTTTAGGAGTTCATCACGGGTGATTTCAATCAGATCATCGTAATCGAGTAATTGATTGCCACGTTTGTATTTGGTAAAGGTTTCAAATATGAGTTCGAGTTCTTCGCCATATTTTTCAAGCATATCTGGGTAATGCTTCTCGAGAATTTGGGCCATAGAAACCTGAGCATTGCGGGCTTTGGAGATAATGTCCTGAATTTTACCTTTGCGGGGAAAAGCGCGGTCTTTGCCACGTAATTTGAGCTCCTGTACAATCAAATCGATAATATCACTGGCATCAACCGTATCGATAATACTGAAATTGGGTTGTAATTTAACCAGGGGTGCCAATCGACGCAAGATATAAGCGCAAAAGGAATGGAAAGTCCCGCCCATGACCCGTTCTGCACCTGACTCAGGGCGCAGCATTTGGGCGCGTTCTAGCATTTGTTGCGCAGCCCGGCGCGTAAAGGTCATCAATAGTATACGCTGGGGATCAACGCCCTGCTCAAGCAAATAAGACAAGCGATAAATTAAAGTGCGGGTTTTGCCGGTGCCGGCCCCGGCGATCACCAGCAATGGACCATCAGTGCATGTCGCTGCCGCCAATTGTTGGGCGTTGAGATCCTGGGCATAGTCGACTTTTAAATTTTCTGGCAAGGCTTTGGCTGGGGGGAGTCTTTGATCTAGATGGGGTATCAAGGCTTCGATCTGCTTTAAGCGCCCAATCACATCATTATCGGCCTGGGGCCAGCGATAGTCTTGCGGGTTCAAAGGGCGATCGCTCACTTCCCAGTAATTGGGATCAGAAGTGAAAAAGTCGAGAAATTCAGAAACATGGTGCAGGCGATCAGACATGCCTGTATTATAGCGTGTTTAGCCATTTCTGAGCAGACCCTTGAATCCATCTCTGGTCAGATCTTCAGGCTTCTGGCACAATACAGTAAAGTCCTTAAGGAGTAAGCCATGTTAGCTGTCATCAATCAATTGTCTGTCAAAGCTGAATATTTGGATCAGATCGAGAAATCGTTTTTAGAAAATATCTCAGGGCTCGAAAATGAGCCGGGATTTGCCGGCTTTCGCTTTCTGAAACCCCTGGACCCAGACAAAAATGCCTGCATTGTCGAAACCTATTGGCAAGATCAGGAATCGTTTGACAATTGGAAGCAATCTGAGCACTTTAAGCTGAGCCACGCTAGCATGGGGCAATTTCGCGAGGCCTTTAGAGCCCCGCCTCAGTTTGGTCATTTTCACGTCAGTCGTGATATTGCCTTAAAGGTTTAAGGCAGATGACGTCAGAGCCTGTGCTAGCAGGTTTTCAAACCAATCCAATGCTGCGTTACCCGTGTATCGTACCGGACTTGTTTTCGGTTAAAGAATGTGAGCAGATCATTGCCAGCTGTCTGCCTTACCCCTTGTTAGACGATCCAACGCTTCAGGCAGACCCAAGTTATATTCCGGGCATACAAGGGAAACGCCGATTGATCGACCAGGCCACAGACAATGGCTGGATCATTCAGCGAATCATGCCAGCGGCAGCACAATTGAATCATCAGCATTATCACTTCGATATCGAGGGGGTAGAAATGCCGCATTTTTGTGAATATAAGCCGGGGCAGGGCTCCGGTTGGCATATGGACTTTGCTTCAGATGCGACAACGAACCGCAAACTCACTATACTATTGTTTTTAACTGACCCAGATCAATTTGGTGGCGGGCAGTTTCATTGTCATCCCCGCACCGAACGCAGTGAACAACGCCAGGGCGCGTTAATCGTTTTTCCTTCCTATTTGATGCATACAGTGGAGCCCGTGACTGAGGGGGTTCGTCATAGCCTCATTACCTGGGGTGTTGGGCCTGCTTTTCGATGAAGCTAATCCTCAGACGCCTTATATTTGGCTTTGGGATTAGCTCTGGGCTCTGGCTAGCCTGTTTTCAGGTTCAGGCCCTCGAAATTCCGGAGCTCAAACATGGGCAATTTGTCTATACCGTGCCCCCAAATTTTGATCCTCCTTTGATTGACTTGTCAGGACTTCGTGAGCTAAATCAAGAAGCTCTGAAATTACACGAACCCTATTATATTGTCTTGATAGATAAGTTGGATGCGAATGACTCCACGGGTGAAGCTGCGATCGAAAGCTTAGCTGCTAGTTGGAAAACACAATACCCTGAGCGCTTTAATGCTAAACGGAGCCAAATCTTTGTTTTGGCTTATCAGCCTCGTAAATACCGATTTTTGGCAGGGACACAGTTTATTGACCAGTATGGTTTTGAGCGATCCGCTCACTTGCCTTATACACAAATTTTCGAGAATGCGGTCAAGACAGAACCGAAGGATCCTAAAACAGGCATTATTGAGATGATGCAGGCTGTCGACAAGTACTTAAAGTCGGCGGATCAGCCAAGTTCTGAATTCAGTCTAGATTCAGAACAGGCTTATGAGCGCTCAGTTTTAGAGTATGACCGTGATCGTTTAAGGGATGAGTTGGCCAGTCAAGAAACCGTTCAAAAAAACTATGCCCAGCAAATCAAAGGTTTATTGCTTGCCACTGAGGCTATTTTAGATCGAAAGCGGGGAACCCCTGCAATCAGTTCACAAATAGAGCTCAATCAAACAGTTTTTAGGCAATTAATGTCCTTTAGCCAATTGCAATACACTCAAGAATCTTTAAGAATGGATTTACAATCGGCACGAACTTTAGAGCAAGAGCAAGAAATAACTGGAAAAATAGCACAAGCCGCTTTGATAATTTCTCAAACAAGTCTCAGGCCTTTTGCAGTGCAAGCCCAATTAGCCCAGGAATTTGTTGATGCTTACGAAAGCGATCAACAAAGTAATGTCAATCATCAAGTTCTGATTTGGCTTGGGGTTTCTCTGTTTTTGATTTTGTTTTTATTGCGTTTTGGGTATTATCAACGCTATAAGTGGCAGCTGAAAAGGCTGCTCAAAAAGTGGCAGCAAACCAGCTTACAATTTGAGCAAGATTTTCAAGCACTGACGACTCCAAAATATCAAAAAAGTGTTTCCGAGTTAAAATCGAAATCCGGCGAAACCCAGCGGGAACTGCAGACAATTAGCGAGGAGCTAAAAAACGCTGGGCTTTCGATTAAAGACTTTAAAGAGAGTATTGTTGGGTGGCAGAAAATGGCTCAAAAGGGACATTTATTTGATGTTACTCCCCTTAAACTCGCGATCTACGCCCTGGCATCTTCAGGTGATACAGTTAACTTAGGTCTGACCCAGCGACAGCTTGATTCTATGCCGGGATCTGTTCAAGACAATCCGTATTTTAGGTCCGAAGCCCTGAAACAAACATTGCATGCGCTACAGACTAAGTTCAAGCGCTTGACTGAGGCTGCAGAAGCGCGGCAAAAACCGCCTGAAGCTCTTTTCCCGATGAGTTTAAAGCCGGACCCTAACACATATCATCCAGCCTTAATTCTGCTGGCAAAGCACCCCCTGGCCAATATGGCACAACCGGCAGAGCAATTGTATGCTGACCTGGGCGCGATTCGCTGGTCAGACCCGGCTAAATACCTGGCACAGATAGACATTTTAATTCATCAACATCGCTTGATCGAAAAAGACTTAATAGAGGCACAGCAAGCTATCGAGCTCTTGAATTCTTTAGAGCAAACGATCAAGATTCCTGAACGAGAGAGTCGTTTTTCGGTTTCGGATGATCCCACGTTGATTTTTGAATCCCTGAAGCAGCGGCGCTTGCTATTCATCGCGAATTTGGATAGGTCTAATAGTACCGGTTTAAACCTGAAGTCCTTTCTACAGGAAGCAAAAACTCTGATTCAAGAATTTCACGATTTGCAAAAACATCTGGCTACGATTGAAGCGGTTTTACAAAACAATGGTAGTGATCAAACGCTGTTTGAGCCGCTTTGTATTGCGGTTTCCGACTGGTTTGAAGAATCGAAAGCGATCATCAAGAGCCATGAAAAAAGCTATCGTAATTTTGATCCGGAAACTTATTTAGCTAAAGCGAGTCCCGCTTATCAACAGGCTTTAGATGAGTACCAGCAAGGGATCAAGCTCGAAAAAGAAGGTTATCGATTTTCAGCTTATCAGTCGTTTAAGCAGGCTCTTGAGCGCTTACGCTTTTGCAAACTAGAGTTGAATCGCTTTGACTTGCATTGTCAAAGTTTAGTCGAACAAAAAAGGAATTATGAAGAGCGGCTTAAAAGTGTTCGGGTCTTGAAACGAACCCATGATTCCTATATGCGCACTTTTGATAGCTCAAAAATAGAGCATTTACCTCAGTTAGAGTCTGGTCAGGCACAAAATTATGTCCTGCTATTGGCTGCTTTAAATACGCTTGAACTGAATTTTAATGACAATATTGACGCCTTTAGAGCATCCCAGTATGACAACTCTGATCATCACTCCTTTGGTAGTGGTTCGTTTGGTGACAGCGGCGGCTCTTCTTCTGGTGGAAATTGGTAGTATCAGACTTTAGTCAGCCTGGCCATATTCAGTCTGCTTTAAACGCCTGACCATCGGCAGCATCACGACTACAAACATGAGGGCAAAGCCCAGGCCCATCAGACCCAGGGCAGTGCGCAGTGACCAGGCATCGATCATCCAACCCATCAAAGGCCCCAAAAGTGTAAATCCCAATCTAAAAAAGAGACTGTTAATTGAATTGGCGGTCGCTCTAAAGCTATCGGGCACGCGCCAATTGAAAGCTTCTCTTAAGAGTACTTGCGTCAGACCGCGGCTAATCTGAAAGCTCAGGCCGATAAAGACGCCCCACAGGCCCGGCAGCAAGGCCATGCCGATAAAACCCAGGATGGGTAGCAATGATAGCGTATACAGCAAAGGGTACGCTCCCCAGCGCTGCTCCAGTCGGCTAACATAGTTACCGACTAAGCCCACAACGAGGTTATAGATCGCCCACAATAGCCCAAACCAGGCCAGGGGAATGCTAGATTCTTGCCAGTATTTTTGAAAGGTCCAGACGGCAACAAAGGTCGATAAGCTCCAGAGCGTGAGATTAATAAAAATTAGCCGCAGCAAATGGTCATCAACAAACAAATGTTTGAAAACCAGGCGTAGATTATCCTGATGACTGGCCGTCAGTTTTTCATAGGGGGCTTCCTGTAATTGCAGGGCAATCAGCAAAGGCAACCAGGAGACCAGCGCTTGTGCCCAGAGCACCGTCTGAAATGACCATAAAACCAGTGCTGCACCCACCAGTGAAGCCAGCGACTCGGCAAAAACTGACGCCATTTGCCGATTGGCAATCACTCGGCTACCTGCTTCACGGCTCGTATCTGTTTCTTTGCTCCAGGCATAGAGCAGAGCCAGATCCGTTCCTGAGGCCAGACTCAGGCCAATCCCAACCAGAATTTCAAAAATAAAGAAATCTAAATGACTGCTCGATATACTGAGCCAGGTATAGCCCAGACCATTAAACAGTGCACCCAGGAGCAGGGTTTTTTTGCGGCCCCAAAGATCACTGAGATAACCCGAAGGGACTTCTAGTACCAGTACCGTCAGCCCAAAGCAGACCTGCAGTAAAAAGATTTGCTGCATCGTCATGGCCTGCTCCAAAAAAAAGGGCACCAGCACGGGCATGATCATCAAGAACATCCAAAAAAAGGAATAGAGATATAAGGCCCGAATATTAAAACGGGCCTGAGATTGGAGTGATGTATTGATTGGCATGATGCAACTGGCTTTCGAGAATGTTAGGGTATCAGAATAATCATAGATGACTTGTTGTGCCAGAAAGTTCCAAGTCCATAAGGATTTAAAGACACAGACTAAAGCAATAGGGGCAAAGCTGAAATTGATTTTTTAAAATATTTGATACAAGAGCTGCGCCAGGAGTTTGAGCAAATGGCCATTGTTAAATTCTTACAGCGGCTGCAGGGGCAGACTTGATTTTGAATACTTAATTGCTAATCTATTGGCTCATTGACATATTTTGGGGTAAATCGGGCGCAAACCATTGACCAGTATTTGTTTAAGAGCGTTAAAGACGATCGATATTTTCAGCAATTCGCTCAAGAATTTTGTCCAATGATGGCGGCGAACCATAAAAAATCGTTGCGATCCGTGTATATTCTTGCTTGTAGGACTTTAAGACGGCAGGATCTGGAATAAAAAAGGCTTCATTGGTGCGAATATCCAGATTGTCTTGTGTCCTAAATCGCTCTTGCTTTCGCTGGTGATAACGTTCGGTACCAATAAAAGCCTGCACTTCTGGCACCGCCAGTAAGGCATAAATATCGTAGTAATGCCGGAGGAAATTTTGGGGCATTCTTTGCCCACTTCTCTCCAGACGGTATTTGGTAGAGACAGCCTGAAGCTTCTCAACAAAGGTAAAACCTGGAAGATAACAAGGAATATTGATCGCACGGTTGTCTACAACGTCCACACCAGGACGGATACCGGCACTGTCAGCCTGTTCTAAAGCCCAACTTGAAATTGTTCGAGGCGCATTCGGATCTGTATCGTCAAAACCAATCTCAAGCAAAATACCGCGTTTGAGTGCTGGTAAAGACTCAAATACCGTTGAGTAGACCAATCGTAAGCCGATATGTCGCATCGATTCATCAGTAAAGTCTGAATCAATTTCAACGGCCTCAATACCTGGAATCACAATTTGAGCCTGCAATTGCTCAAAAAAAGTTTTTCGCTTTGCAATATGGGTGTCACGAGTCTGTCCGGTTTTGATGGGCAAACCTGGTGTTGGGGCGACCTTTAAGTCAATGTCTTCAGAAAAACGCTCAATGATTCCGTAGCCTTTAGAGAGGGATGTGCCGCCCTTCATATCAAAATGGATCCCGCACTCAGTCAGTCCATATAAACAGTGCATCAGCCAATAGTCTTTCTCTACCAGCTGAGGACGTAGGTTCCCCCGTGAACGAGAAGTGGCTTCGAGTAGTGTTGAAAAATCAGGAAGGTTGTGTAGATATGGGAGCGGTTTGTTCTGAGTTGATGGCTGCATAAATTTTTTGAGTATAGATCTTTCCAAATTGCTTAATCATACGTTCTAAGCGGATTTTATTGAGTTGCTGTGCTTTTTGTCGAAGTCGGTTTGGCCGTAAGGGAACCTCTTCAGCAAAATAGGGGCGCTCATTCAGAAACTCAACAAATAAGAACTCTTCGGTCAAATTTTTAGGGAAATAGGGGCGCATACGGAAATCATAGGTTTTTCCAGCAATGGTAAATACTCCGTGCCGTTTATGGTTGTATACCCGCAGAGCGTTAGAAATTTGTGTACTGCCTAAACTTAAGCTGTTGAGGTCGTCCGGGCTGAAAGCCAGGTACTGATTTGTTTTTAGAAAAGCTTGAATCAGTGCATGGTCATCTGGAGGCAGCTCTCCAAAGCGGGATTGTTTTGGGCAGTAATAAATACCATAAAAGGCTTTTTTAAGCACCCCAGATTGCATCAAGGCTTGAAGATCCCGATTCAAATTGGACGAATAGGGTTCAAGTTCCTGGCGCCTAAATACCTTGCCAGGACGCAATCTTAATTTAAGAGTTCTTTTGCTTGTTTTCATACTTTCATTATAAATGGTTTATCTCAGAAGTAAAAGTTTTTATTTAAAAGTAGTGTCATTGATTGTGCTAAAACCAATTGAAATAGTCGTTAAGGTAGCTTATGTTTTTTACATTGTTACTCCATAAACGTATGCGGCATCGACAAAGTTTGGCCTCATAACCTGGCGTTACTTCTTAGCTCCCGATTTACTCTAGAAGATGTCAACGAGCCTATTGTCTTCTAGGAATACCAAGACTTGATTTTGAATACTTAGCAGAATTTAAATATTCAATTTAAACTCCAGATATCTTGCTCTATTGCCTGTTTTGACAAAATGACATTTTAATAGAAGCCACTCACTGCCAGAAAAAAAGCAAATGCAAGTAGCAGGGGTTCGATTTCCGCTGTTCTGGTTTCTATTTCATAGTGACGTCGTGCGGAAACGGTAAAAAAGGGGGAGATATCTTTGAAGCGTGCAATGCAGACTTTCTGGCTTGTTAGTTCGTAATTGAATGCGAACAGCGAGCGCGGCGAGACCAGAAACTCAGCGTCTTGGTAAGCAATCCATGAGTCGCGTTTTTTGATTGGCATTTTCGTTTCGATGATTTTACGCCCTTCATTATCTAGCAAATAAATAGAATAATAATTGGTAAGCAAATTATTCGTCAGTAGATCGCGATAAATGGGGTGTGAGTCGCCCAAAACTGTCAACACTGGTAAATTGGCCAGTCCTGTGTTTACGAAAGCGCCTGCGAGCGGTGCGCCATTGGCTATCCATACCCCCTTCGGCATGACTATTTCTGCTTGTCGTGTGCCATCTGCGTTATCGATTTCGTATTTTTGCAGACGGGTCCTGCGCGCCTTCAAATAAAACGGGTTGATGTCTCGCATTTGTCTTCTTTTTCTTGGCTGCTCAATATGGGTATTGCCAGATGTTCACCACAGTTTAGCATGTGTTGATTTTGGCTTTGCAATACTGAGACGGCTTTGGCCGAACTGGATTAGCTAATGGCAGTGAATCATCTAAGTGCCCATTTTGCTGCATGACGAAAAACAGAGTCCCATACCTTCAAGATTCGCGTATTTAAAAGTTTTGAGCTACACTGAACAAAACCCCCAAAACGAGGTGTAACGGTGCCGGTTTATCACTCGACGGTCAATCCGCAGTCTGAGACTTATCAGCACAACTACCAGGCCATGACAGGCATCATTGCTGAAATGGAAGAAAAGCTCAGGGCTTGTCTCTACCAGGGCGAAGATAAATACAAGCAACGCCACACTCAATATGGCAAACTGCTGACCAGAGAGCGCATCGAATTGTTATTAGATCCGGGCAGCTATTTTTTAGAGTTGATGCCACTGGCCGGGGCGTCAGAGCCAGGCAATGTGCCGGGAGCGTACATTGAGTGCTTTCATATTGGGTATATAAGTGCATTCATTGAATGAATTTAAATATTCCCTATAAGAGCGAAAATGACAAATTTCTGTTTTCAGCATTAAAAGCCTATCAAATTTTACTACTTTTGATAGATTTTTAAGAATATAAAAGTTACAATAAATTACATCAATAGCCAGCGCTTAATCATAGCTGTACACATT
>JBBKWI010000038.1:0-11404 GCA_037968875.1 Candidatus Sericytochromatia bacterium
CCTGGAAGCTGCCCAGATCGAAACCGAAAAAGCTGAAGCCGAACGGCTAATTACCGAACGCCTGGCTGCTGAGCAAGCCGAAACTGAGCGCCTGGCTACTGAGAAGATCGAAACTGAGCGTCTCGCTGTTGAGGAGGCTGAGTGTCTGGCTGCTGAGAAGGCCGAAGCTGAACGTCTGGCCGCTGAGAAAGCCGAAGCTGAACGTCTGGCGGTGGAGGAGGCTGAGCCTGTCGAAGCCCCGGAGACTAAAAAAGTCAAAAAAGGCCTCTGGCAGATTCTGAATATGCCCGTGCAGGACCTCTTCAAAGAAGATGGTTTGGTCATGGAAGTCGATGCCAATGCCACTGAAGAAGAAATCGCTGAGCACCGTCGTCAGGTTGCGTTTTTGGGATTGGGTCGCTCCAAACCTGAAATGGATGGCACTGAGAAGGCCTCTTGGTTGGCGCATTTCCGTGAGAGACTCTCCAAAACCCGGGGGGAATTTGCTGAAAGCATTACCCGCCTGGCCAAGGGCCGTACCAAAGTCGATGAAGACATGCTTGAAGAACTCGAAGAGATTCTTTTGCAGAGCGATGTGGGCCTCGATACCACCGATGATATCCTTGATTATCTGCGCCAGCAAGCCAGGGAGCGTCGCTTCTTGCCCGAAGAAGTTTTGCCAGCCTTGAGTGAGTACCTTGAAAAAGAGCTCGAAAGTGAACCTTTCCTGATCGAAGAGGGCCGCCTGAATATCTTTTTGGTAGTGGGTGTGAACGGAACCGGTAAAACCACGACTGTGGGCAAAATTGCTGCCAAACTTAAAATTTCCGGCTATAAAGTCATGTTAGCTGCCGGGGACACCTTCCGGGCTGCTGCCATTGACCAATTGGCTGTCTGGGGCAAACGCGCGGGCTGCCCGGTGATCAAACACCATGAAGGTGCCGATGCCGCTGCTGTTATTTATGATGCGATTCAGTCGGCCCGTGCCAAGGGGGTCGATGCCCTCTTGATTGATACGGCAGGCCGATTGCACAACAAAGATCATTTGATGGACGAACTCAAAAAGGTCTATCGTATTATTAAGCGCGAGCAACAAGATGCCCGCCTGGAGAGCATTCTGGTCCTGGATGCCACGACCGGTCAAAATGGTTTGCGCCAGGCCGAAGTTTTTTCCAAATCCGTGCCTCTTGACGGCCTGATTATTACTAAGCTCGATGGTACTGCCAAAGGCGGCGTGATCTTCGGGATCAAACGTGCTCTCGGAATACCGATCCGTTTGCTAGGTGTTGGTGAGTCTTTGGGGGATCTACAAGAATTTGATCCCAAGTCTTTTGTGCAGACTTTGTTTGCTCAGGATGATCAGATGATTGATACCAGTCAAGATGCTGAAATCGTTAGTAGCGAAGCTTCTTAATGGCAATGATTTGGGCGCAATTGGCGGTCCCACCACTGGTGGGAGCGATCGTGGGCTATTTCACCAATGATCTGGCCGTGCGTATGCTCTTTCATCCGATCGAACCCAAGTATATCTTTGGCAAAAAGCTGCCGCTGACGCCGGGCCTGGTGCCTGCTGAGCAAGACAGACTGGCGGATCGGATTGCCAGCTTGATTGTCGATACCCTTTTAACGGGCGATGATTTCAAGGAGCTGGCACTGCGCTTGCTGACTGCTGAGAAAGTCGATGCTGCCGTTGATTTCTCGGTCGATGTGGTGATGGCTGAGTTTGGCCAACCGCAAAAGTTGCAAGCGCTCTCTGACGATCTGGCGGCGGCTTTAACCGGCGTAATTCAACGCTCGGTGCCTGCCCTGATCGAAAACCTGGCTGAAAAAAGCCTGACCCCGGATCGGATTCACTTGATCTTAGATCAGGTCATGGATAGCATTCTGCAGAATTTTCAATTGACGCCAGCGATGGCCGATTTTATTACCGAGCATGTGATGGATCTGGTGTTGACCCCTGAGAATGTACGCCGCAGCTTGATTGCCTTGCTAACGCCTGCTAATATCGCTGCGATCGACGAGATGGTCAAAGGGCGTCTGACGGGCAAATATTCGGTGCTCTTGTTTTTCTTGAATTTGCAGGATGTCTTGACCAAGATTCGGATCTATTTAGATATGGAGCCGGATCAGGCTGAGGCTTTGATCTCAGAAGTGGTTGAATTGACCCGCCTCGAAGATGCGATACAACGGGCTATTTTGCGTTTTAATCCCCGCGAAATGAGTTGGGAGCATATTGCCGCTTTCAAAGAAAGTCTGGTGCTCTGGATCCATGACTATCTCAGTAGCCATTACGATGTGATCGTGCCGCCCCTGATTGCGCGCATGGATCTGCCAACCCTGGTGCGTGATATGATTCGGCGCTTTAATCCTGACGATGTGCCTCCGGCGACTATCAAAAAAATCAAGCAAGAAGTCAGCCGATTTTTGCACCGCTATCTCGAAAGCAATCTGGTCAGTATGGTTGAGCGTGCCCTTGAAATGGCCGATCTGCAAACCCTGATCGCCAATAAAATCCGTACCTTTTCGCCTTTGCGCATGGAAGAAATTATTTTGGAAGTCTCTCGCAAAGAGTTACAAATGATTGTTTGGTTTGGGGCGATTCTGGGTTTTGGCATTGGCAGCATACAAGCGGGCTTATTACTATTGATTCCCTAGGGTTGGGCTGTTTGAGGCTGCGCTTTAGCCGCTTGATTAGAGAGAGACTGAGGCAATGACACCCTTATTCCTGACCTTGATTATTCTGGGCTTGACCGTTTTCTTATTTGTTTCTGACTGGTTGCGCCTGGATCTGGTCTCTTTGTTGATGCTACTGGCTCTGATGCTGACGCAGGTGATTAGCCCTGAGCAGGCTTTGGCTGGTTTTTCTGATCCTGTCGTCGTGATGATTGCGGCCTTATTTGTTGTTAGTGGGGCGATTCTAAACACGGGTACAGCCCAGGCTCTGGGACGGCTGGTTTCTAAGCTGACGGGTAGCCATGAGATCGGCTTGATCTTAACGCTAATGCTGGGGGTGGCCTTGCTGTCTGCTTTTATGTCCTCAACCGGGAGCGCCGCTGTCTTTTTGCCGATTGCTCTGACCTTGTCGCGAGAAGCTCAGTTGTCACCTTCCCGGCTCTTGATGCCAATGGCCTTTGCTTCATTTTTAGGGGGCATGCTGACCCTGATTGGAACCCCGCCAAATTTAGTCGTTTCCAATACCTTAAAAGAGGCCGGCTTACCCGGCTTTCAATTTTTTGATTTCACCCTGCCCGGACTGATTGCATTGGCTGTGGCTATAGGCTATATGCTCTTGTTTGGTAGGCATCTTTTACCCGGTGGGCAAAGTAAGGCTCTTTCTCGTAAGCCCCAGCCTTCAGTGAATGATTTATTGGGGTATTACCAGGTGACGGATCGGTTAAGTTGGTTACGCTTGCCGGTTCAATCTCCTCTTTTTGAGCAATCCTTAGTTACATTAGAATTTAACAAAAAATATGGACTTCAATTGCTTTGCACCCGTGAACATCAGGCAGCGGGTCGAAAATCGTTTGCTTTTTGTCGGGCGCAAACCCAATTGCGGGCCGATCAGGATATCCTGGTTTTTGGCGATCCTGAACAAATCGCTAATTTCACAGAGCAAAGCGGTGCTGTCTTTGTGAAAGCGGCTGGACATCAAATGATTAAACATCTGGGAATTGCTGAAATTTTACTCTTGCCGCGAGCCAAGCTACTGGGGCAATCTTTGAAGGCTTTTCGTTTCCGCGAACGCTATAATCTGCATGTTTTGTCAATCCAACGCAATGGCAAATTATTGACGGATTCCCTGAGTGATATTCCACTGCGTTTTGGGGATTATTTATTGGTTCAGGGATCCTGGAAGCGGATCTATCGTCTTCATCTCGAACGCCAGGATTTTACCGTCTTAAATCTTCCGGCTGAAGTGGAGCACTACAAGCACCCACCGGCCAAGATCGTTCTGACACTGTGCTGGTTGGCGTTTATGTTGATTATGCTGCTAAGTTCATTTTTACCCACTGTCTTGACGATTTTAATTACGGCTGTGGGTCTGGTACTAAGTCGTTGTTTGACTATGGAAGATGCCTATCGTTCGATTTCATGGGAGTCCGTGATCTTGATTGCAGCCATGTTGCCGATGGCGACGGCTCTCGAAAACACTGGAGGGACAGCTTTGTTAAGTCAATGGCTAGCCAGCAACCTGGGGGGCCTGGGTGTTTATGGCTTGATGGCAGCTCTCTTTGCTTTAACCTCAGGCTGTAGTTTGTTTTTGTCGAATACGGCCACGACGGTCTTGATCGCACCGGTTGCCTTACAATTGGCTTTGCAATTGAATTATCAGCCCCATAGTTTTTTAATGGTGGTGGCACTGGCTGCTTCATCGGCTTTTTCGACGCCGATATCTTCCCCGGTTAATACGATGGTCTTAAGCCCCGGCGGGTATCGTTTTAGTGACTACCTGAAAGTGGGCTTGCCCTTGCAAGTCTTGATGATGGTGGTCACACTGCTGGTGGTTCCCTTGCTCTTTGGCATTTAACGTTGTCATCAAATCAAAACATAGTTTTACTAGCTGTTTACAATTGGCACAAACCCTGTTTACCTGTCGCGGTTAATCTAATACTTAAGTCAAGTGAAAGCCACTGGCTCACCATTACACAATGAGGATACGAATATGAAACGTTCACAGATTTTGTTTTGCACCGGGTTAATATTGACAAGTACCTTTTTAATAACGGCTTGCGGGGAAACGATACCGACAAGCACCACTAGTCAATTGAGCAATGGACAAACTGTGGCTGGTCCGGGTGGAGCAGGTGCTCCTGGTGGACAAAGAGGCGATCAAGGCGGTTTGCCACCTAATTTTGCTGAGATACAGGCTGATTATCCTGAGCTGGCGGCTGCTTTAGAGGCTATGCAAAGCCTGAGTCCAGAAGAACGTCGTACCCAGATGGATGCGCTGATGCAGGAGCATCCCGAATGGGCTGCGCTGTTGATGCCGCCTGGAACTCCTCCGGGTGGGCAAGCGGGTCCTCCTCCAGGTGGTGGCCCTCCAGGCGGACAAGGTGGCCCTCCGCCAGGTAATACGGCTCCTCCAGCTGGTGTAAACTAGCACAAAGAGACCCGGGGGTTAAATGATGAAAAAAATGTCACGGCGAGATTTGCTCAAAGGCCTGGGAGCGATGGGGATGCTGGCGATGGCGGGGCCATTCAGTGGCCTGGCCGCCTGCACGACTGTATCTAATCCGGGCACTGATTCGGGAGCCAGGGGTGTAGCTTCTTTGCCGGATTGCATTTTAACCCCTGAAGTCACTGAAGGCCCCTTTTATATTTCTGCTAGCCAGATGCGTCAAGATATAACTGAGGGCAGGGCTGGAACGCCGTTACAGCTAAAAATCAAGGTCGTTAATGCTGACACATGTGAGCCTATTCCCAGTGCCCTGGTAGACGTTTGGCATACGGATGCCGAGGGGGTTTACTCAGCCTTTCCGGGTCAGGGTGACCGTCGCTCTCTGAATACCACGGGTGAGACTTTCTTACGCGGGATTCAGGCCACTGATGCCAATGGTGAAGCTAGTTTTAGCACTATCTATCCTGGTTGGTATCCGGGCCGCACCACCCATATCCACTTTAAGGTGCATTTTAATGACAATACCCAGGTCACATCGCAATTTGCCTTCCCTGAAGATATCAGCACTGAGGTCTATGGCCAGGGTGTTTATCAGGCCCGAGGAGACAAAGATACGTCCAATATCCGCGACGGCTTTTTCCCTTCGGCAAGCAGCAAGTCTTTGCTCTTAAATGTCAAAAAAGAGGGCGACTTGTATATTGCCAGCCACAATCTGGGTATCGCTTTAGCATAAGTCTATCGGCCTCGGTCGGTTGTTTGTAAATCATGGCCTGACAAAAGAATCAATTTCTTTGTCAGGTCTTTTTTTAGGCGAATTTTTTGGCCAGGGCAGCATGAGAGCGCTTCGCCAGGGGGGCTTTCAGCGCCCGTGCCACTAAATCTGGATCGGCCTCTTTTTGATACCAGAGATCATAAAGCTCCAGTACCGTTGGGTGTTGGGCTGCCGAGGTCAGGCGCTGCACAGAATCGCCAACCTGAATACTGCCCGTCTGTATGACACGCAGGTAGACACCCGGTCGACGGGCCTGCACAAAGCGTTTCACAAAGCCTGGATCTTGCATACGGCTAGCCAGGGTAGAGCAAGGAATGCGCGCAAAGCTGACTTCAAGTAAGACATCATGGATCTGAAAACGATCGCCAATCCGCAGGGGTTCTGGCCCTGTATCTGAAAGGGTCAGATTCTCACCAAAAGTACCTGGCTGCAGTTTACGACCGAGTTCAGCCGACCACCAGTCATAGTCGACTTGGGTATAGAGATACAAAGCCTGATCTGGCCCCCCATGATGCGTGTGATCCCCAATAGCGTCGGCTGCAATCCCTTCGGGGCCAATCTGAAAGCGTTCTGGACTTGTTTGCTTGAAAATGCCGCTCTGGATCTGTCGTTGACCCAAATCGATCGCTTCGAGTTTTCCCAGGTTGACAGAGCAAAGGCGAATCATGGGCAGTTTTTCCTTTAGGATCGGGTTACTGTAAATTATACAGAAATCGTTTGCTGTCTCGCTGGGCTTGCTACGATCCCCTAAAAACAGTTACAATTTTTGGGGGGCTTGCTAATGACTATTGCTCAGACCGATTTAGAATTTCAGCTCGCTGATTATCTTGACCAAACCATGAGTGTTGACTACATTGACTGGGCTTGTGAACGCATGAGCCTGGGTGATGATTCACCGGCATTATTAGCTCTGGCTGCAGCCTATCCACGGGAGAGAAAGTCTGATTTGCGCCTGCTTTATCAAAAGTCACGCCAGCAACTGGGTTTACCTCAGCACAATCCTGAGCAATTGCTAACAGCCGGGGCCCAGGATCAAGCAGAGACATTTTTGTCTGGGCTGGCTTCTGCTGATCAGGTGCTGTCTCGTTTGTACGAACTCTATAGGGCCTCTGGTTATCACTTGCCTTTTTTGGGATGGGCAAATGATTTACAGTGCGTTGCTGATGACCAGAATATGGGGGGTGTTATCTACCCGGAGCAGGTTTCGCTGAACGTATCCGATTTGCTATTCCAAGAATGTTCAGCTTATCTGGCCTTGAGCACCGGTAAACAAATCGAGCCCAACGATCAAGATTTGATTTGTCAGGACTGCGGCACCGTAAACCCAGCTTCGCCGAATAGGGCAAAGCAATCCAAATTTCAGCGGCTCCGGAAGCACTTTTTCCCACAGCCCGAACCCACTCCGCCACGGTGTCAGCATTGTCAATCTGAGCGACTGCTTACTTATGGCAGCTTAGCCGGGCGGCAGGCTCTGGCCACTTACTGTTAACATGTTAAGCACAGCGGCCTTGAATTTCACGTTGCATAAGAAGCTGCGAATCTAAACTAAGATTTATATTCATTTTAGGTTCAAGAGGCGCATTTTAAAGATTAACAGAAACAGTACAAGGTCTAGATGTTTCAAAGGGGAATGGATTTGTCTTGGTGGTATCTCAGGGCCATACTTATGCAAACTCGCAATTCGTCCGCAGGCAAATTCTGGTCAAGATCGAACAAGATCGCCCGATTCCCATCATACTTAAGATCAGGGAACAGTGAACGGTAGGTTTCCACCAGCGTGGTTTGGCAATTCAGATAGAGGGCATATTGATCCGGCTGCCTGGGCTTCCAATCGATGCGGATCGTCGTCCCACTTTTGCTAGCTGTCGTTAGATAAGCAGGCTCTCCCCATTTCAGGGTTTCTTCGAGTGGCCCGACTTCTTGCTGGGCGGCTACCTCCAGAATCAGAGCGCGCAAAGCTTCCATTTTGAGGCGTACATGCTCAGGGTATTGATTAAATTTTGCCTGAATGTCTTTATTCATTTGCAGGTGAGGAGACATCTAAATTGGCACCTTCGGGTGTTTTTAAGATCATTCGCTTTTGACCATAAGGCGTTAGGCTGGGAGGCTCAATGATTTCAATCCCCTGACTTTGGGCTACTTGATAGATCTTATCGACATCTTCGACAACCAGAGTCAAATAAAATCCCTGGGGATTGCCTTGCGTGCCCTGGGGAACGACTTCATGATCATTTTGAATCAAGCCCAGCTCAAAACCGTGTTTTTCAGAAACAAGTTGTACAAACCAATCACTGTCAAAGTTGACTTTGAACGAAAACAAGTCCGTATAAAATGCTTTTGAGGCTTCCAGATCTCGTGTACACAAATTAACTAACAAACGTTGGATAGACATGACTATTGACCTTCTGATTTATTTTGTAAGCAGTCATAAATCCCCATATAAGCGATAGGACGATCGACGCTTGATTCTGTGAGTATATGACCAGGCAAGATGCTCTTAGTTATGATCCTACTCAATGACGCACAACTTGGCAATTCCTTCAATGCTGACGTTACGAAGCCATTGAAATGAATGTCTTTCAAATCTTTTCTTGATTGGGTGCTTTTGTTCCTTCTGATTGAAAGAACCTTGCTGTCTTTTTGGATGGTTTTAGTATCTGGAGCATACTTTGCCTCAGTATTTTAAGTTTAGTTAGGTTTCGTCGGCATTGTTTTCCACCATGCTGATGGCCGCAGAGCAAAAATCAAACGCAAAGATTTTGCTGGGCTATCATGAAATTTAGATTTCATGATGAAGGCTTGACTCACCGAATAGATTATGATGTAATAACAATGTAATTACATCGGTGGGGGTGAAAAAATGGCGCAATTGATTCAGATCGGTAACTCTCAGGGCGTGCGTATTCCCAAGCCTTTAATTGAACAGGCTCAATTGGGAGGCAAAACGTTGCGTTTGGAAGTGGTCGAGGGAGGGATCTTGATTCGCCCAATGCCTCAAGCCCGCGCCGGGTGGTCAGAGCAGATCGAGGCACTTCTTGAGCAGCAAGGCCCTGAGACTGTAGATGCCGATTGGCTGGACGCCCCGCTTGTTGATCAGGATGACGTCTGGGAATGAGTGCTTTGCATCATCGCTTTCAAGTTTGGCTTGTGCAATTGGATCCCACACGTGGCAAAGAAATCAATAAGACCCGGCCCTGTGTGATTGTTTCGCCTGACGAAATGCAAGTTTTAGCTACGGTGTTGGTTGCACCGATGACAAGCCAGGGCTTTGCTTTCCCGTGCCGTGTTCCTTGCAATTTTCAGAATAAATCAGGTCTGATTCTGCTGGATCATCTGCGTGCAGTCGACAAACAACGTTTAGTCAAAAATTTGGGCAGTCTATCAAAACCCGATCAAAAGGCCGTTTTAGACTGCTTGCAAGAGATCTTTAAGCCATGAGAATAAACAGTCATTAGCCAATTGATAACGAATAAAAAGGATCTCAATACTCCAAATCGGTTTGGCAGTTATTATACAAAAATCTAATTTTTATTCGCTTTCTGCGTCCAAAATTGGTTTGACAATTTCGTTCTTAGCACGTGGGCTCACCAAAGAACGCAGCCAGAACAATAATAAGGTTATTCCCAGAAAAAAGACGGCGGGTAAAATCATGACGGCAGACTGATCATGATAGACAATTCCATCATCTGAATTGAAATATCGGCCCATTTCATTGAATTGATTTCTATAAGGCCAGTAAAAGACAAAAAAAGACATCCAAGAAAAAAGAGATGCAAGCAGACTTATAAGGCCTATGACCAAAACGACACTTCTAAATATGATTCGTTCGAGTGAGGTGAAGTAAAATCCAGAGCTTTGAGGTTCAGACTCGCTTGAGGGCATTATTCCTGCTTATGCTAAGTAAGCAGAATTGCTGGTTTTGCAACATATCTGCTTACTTACATTTTATTGACGTCGTTTTTTAGTTAGGGCGTCAAACCGAGAGACTTCAGAATAAAGGCTTGATTAAAGGCTTCTTCTTTAAGAGCGTCGTAGCGACCGGATGCACCTGAATGCCCGGCAGACATATTGGTTTTGAGCAAGACCGGGTTGCTACCGGTTTGGGTTGTGCGAAGCTTGGCTACAAGCTTGGCGGGCTCCCAGTATTTGACTCGGGGGTCATTCAAGCCACCCAGGACCAGCATATGCGGGTAGCTCTGGGCTGTAACATTGTCATATGGCGAATAGGACTTGATATAGTCATAATAGACCTTTTCATTGGGGTTGCCCCATTCTTCGTACTCAGTTACCGTTAATGGCAACGAAGCATCCAGCATGGTATTGAGAGCGTCCACAAAGGGCACATTGGCGATTACGGCCTGAAATAGATCCGGGCGCATATTACTAACGGCGCCCATCAAGAGTCCACCGGCAGAGCCACCTTCGACAGCCAGATGCTTGGGCGAAGTAAAGCCAGAATCCACCAGGTAATCCCCAACAGCAATGAAATCTTTAAAAGTATTCTTTTTCTTGAGTAATTTGCCGTCTTCATACCAGGCCCGACCCATTTCCTGGCCACCACGAATATGTGCAATAGCATATACAAAACCGCGCTTGAGCAGTGGGATCACATTGGCGTTAAAATCAGGATCCGTGCTAATGCCATACGAACCGTAGCTGTAGAGATACGTTGGGTTCTTGCCGTCTTTGTTCATACCGCGTTTATAGACCAGAGTCAGTGGAACCTGGGTGCCATCTTCTGAAGGGGCATAATGGCGTTCCATCACGTACTCAGCTGGATCATAGCCAGTGATTTTATCTTGCTTTTTGAGTTCTAGGCTTTTGTTGCCCAGGTGATAATCAAAGACCGACCAGGGCGTGACCAGAGACGCATAAGCGACCCGTAAGGTATTGGCTTTAAAGTCTTGCTCACCGCTGGGCCAGACCGAGGCTACTGAGTCAGGGAAGTCGACATCCCAGGATTGCCCGGTCTTGAAGTCATGGGCCCGTACCAACATGCGCGCATCTGTGCGATAAGTCAGGGTCAAGAATTGATCAAAGACCTGAATTGAGGAGAGCTTGGACTGGGCTTTTTCAGCGACCAGCTCTTGCCAATGGCTGCTATCAGGAGTGGCGATAGGAGCTTTGACGACTCTGAAATCAAGGGCACCCTGATTGGTGTGGATAATAAAGTCATCCCCGTGATGCTCCACGTTGTACTGAACATCCTGCACCCGAGGCTGGATCATCGTTGGCGTCGCCGTGGGCTGGTCTGCGGGGATATAGCGGTTCTCAGTGGTGGTGTTGCTTTCTAAATGTAAGATCAGATACTTGTCACTACTGGTTTTGTAAATACCGACATTAAAGCGCTCATCGGGTTCATGATAGACCAATGCGTCTTTGTCTGTACTCCCCAGGGTGTGACGAAAGACTTTAAAGGGCCGATTGGCCTCGTCAATCACATCATAAAAGAGGGTTTTGTTATCAGCGGCCCACTGCAGGCTGTAATAAGCATTTGCTATAGTTTCAGGTAGTTCTTTGCCCGTTTCAAGATC
>JBBKWI010000039.1:0-15892 GCA_037968875.1 Candidatus Sericytochromatia bacterium
ATTTATATCCTTTAAAATAAGAATCAACTTTACAAAACCTGGGATTCAGAGCCCTTTGTAAAGCCATAATACCTGATTAAAAAGATTCGATTTCAGAGCGAGGGCTGAGCACACAAGACAAAATCCTGAAAATCCTGTCGCTGGCCATTGATCTGCAAAGCAAAGGCATAGTCCCCGGCATGGATCTGGCGCGTACTCAGCGGGCGCAAAGGATGCTTTTTCACGAATTGCTGGCGCTCCCCGGCAGCCAGGCTGACGCGCTTGAGTTTAAAGACTTTTTCTCGGGGGCGGGCCGTGCGCACAGAACTACCCGGAGTCCTTAAACAATAGTCAATCATCAAATCTTGCGCCTGGGTGGCAATCAGGTCAAACGAAAAAACCAGCGATTCGCCCACTGTGACTGTTGGGGTCCAGCGTAAATTTTCAATGCGAATCTGAGGATGAGCAGCATAGCCTTCTAGAGCCAGCGCTTGCAGGTGGCCTTGCTTGATCAGGCTGCGCAAAGCGTGGCGCTGAATATAGGGGAAATCATGGGCGTTGCCCTGTTGCCGCCAAAACTGCAAGCGCTCGATCACCAGGTCCGGGTGGGTTTTGGACCAATCATTCAGGTGATTGGCCACCGAACGCGTGACATAACGGGTCGGGTCCGTGTACAAACGATCGAGTAACGACAGAGCCGGCTCCACTTCAATCTTAATCTTTTCGGCCCAGGGCAATCGGGGCCGAGAGCCCTCCGAAACCAATCGCCGCACATGGTAATGCGGATCCTGGCACCAGCTCATCAGCGTCTCCAGGGTCTGCTCAGGGAAGCGATTAAAAAAGGGACGAATCGCAAATTCAGCCGAAAAGCGGGTCGTGATTTGACGCAGAGCAGCTAAAGAAAACTCAAGCTGTTCGGCCTCACACCCCAGCTGTGCCACAAAGTCACTATAGGTCGCATAAATAAAATCACCAAAATCCTGATCACTCAGATCTGGATCACAAGGGGCTGGCAAACTAGCCAATAGCAAGTTCACACTTTGGCGAAAATCCGAAGGCAAAAAAGCGTGCAAATGTTCACGAATCCAATAGATACGGGCTTTAAGCTCACGTTCGTTTAAGCCCATATTAATTTGTTTGCTAAAGGACTCTGAGTCAAAACCGGGAACTGCTTCGGCCAGACGCTGCGCCAATTGCTTCACTTTTGTCGGATTAAACAAATGGTCTTTGAGAGAATATCCAGCTTGAGACATGCTTTACACCCTTGCTTGAAAAAAGTATTTTATTCGTATATTATAGTATATAAGCAGCCTATCCTCCAGGCTGAATCCCTTTAAATAAGCGCCAGTGCGCCTTTAACAATATTTGCTGCCGATTTAACCCCGATTAAGTTTGCATCAAAATACGCAATAGACAAGCAATTTGGGCTGATAAGGGATATGGTGTAAAATAAGAATAAAACCCATAAGGAGCCTGCTATGTCTTTAGGTGGTGTCAATCGTGTTTCCCCCCAAACCCCACAGGTACAATCGCCGCAAACTACGGGCAAAACTGCGCAGACTCAGCAAACTCAGGCCCCACGGGTTGCAGATTCCAAGCAGTTTAACCAAACCCAAAACCAGGTCAAACTGCCGACAACCAATGTCAACGCTCTGACTCAATTGCCCTCTCAAGATCAGCAAAAAATCCTCAAGCTGGCTCAAGACACTCAAATGAACCGTTTTGTTCAGAATATGTCCAATGCCCACAAGCAGATTCAGGCCGATGTGCCCCCCCGTTCTCTGTTGGGTGCTGGGCAAAGTATTCCACCGGCACCCATGCGCGCTGCAGCAGCGGCATTGGGCAAACTCTTTTCTGGCCGTGATTTTGAAATCGAAGTCGATCGAGAGTATGGCTATATGTCGTTTAAAATCGGTGGCAAATCATTCAACATTTCGATCCGCACGCCCTTAAGAAAAGGGGTGAAATATGACCCAGACGAAGAAAACGAAGAAGACGACATCGAAGAATCGCTTTAAATTTTTAATCAATAAGGTAATCTGATGCAGAACCCCAATCTTCCCCCCGGCGCCCAACCTGTTCAGGGAGGGCAGCCCCCGCAGAAACTCAGCCGCGAACAAAAGCGAGCCCTGGCCGAGCAAAAAAAACGTATGGAACAGCAGCGCATGCGTGCCATGGAGCTGCAAAAGTTGGTTGGCAACTTTAAGTCAGAGCTAGAAACTTCCGTTATTGATCCCCCTTTGATGTATAAGCTGGCCTGTAATCGCATGAAGTTGATGCTCAAAGCGGATCACGGCGTGAATGCTGTCTTTGAAACCTACGAGCAACTCGGTGAAATTTGCCTCGTGCGCCAGCAAAGCAACCTACCTCCTAAACCGATCGAGAAAAAGAAAGAAGAAGACAAGCCAAAAATCAAGCGCGTGATCGTCAATGGTGAAGTCATTGAAACCGTTGAAAAAGTGGATAAGAAAGCCAAAGACGACGACGACACGCCCAAAATACCTGTACCCAAAATGCCTCCCAAAGAACCGCTCAAAGCAGGGCAATTGCCAGATCTTGAAGGCGTCTTTTTAAATAATTTGCCCATTATGAATCAGATCCGCCAGAATCGGCAGCCACTGATGATCCCCGATGTCACCAAATACTCTGATCAAGCTGTCGTGCAGTTTGCTGCCCCCTGGCACATTAAATCAATGCTGCTCTTGCCCTCGATCGTCAATAACGAAGTCGTCTCGGTCATGATTTTCATGACCACAACCAATCCTCAGGGCTATGCTCCTAACGAAATGCAGTATATCCAACAGGCTATGGAAGTCCTGGCTCGCTCTGTTGAAACAGCACCTCCGATCTTGCCGGATAAACTTAAAGATCGGGTGATCACCCCGATGACCACCGGCCAAAGTGTCGAAAAGCAAATTGAATACTATAGCGATTATTTTGACGATATCTTCAACTTTATGATCGGTGAGCTCGAAGAAGATGAAGACGAAGAAAGCGATGAGCTACTTAAACTGCAACAAGAACAGGCCAATGTGCCCAATCGCTTGCGTAAAGTCTGGTATCAATTAGGCAAATTTTTGGAATTCAAAGATCGGCCCCGTCTAGCTTATTTATTCAATATCGCCATGAACGAATTGGCCAATCAAGCGATTGAATATGCAGATGATAAACAATACAATAAACCTCGAGGCTTGAAGCCTTTTCAAGAGTTTATGGACCAGCGTATTCCTCGCCCAGACTTGCTTGAGCAATTTGAAAACAAAGGCGAAGATGAAGAAAAACCCAAGCATATTATGGTCGGCTCAGAAGTCATGGCTGTCGACACAGAATCTATTGACGCCGTCGAAGAATACGAAGAAATTTTGGCAGATGTCGAAAAAGAAGTCAGCAAAGCGGTGCGTGGTATGCTGCTCTTTAGCGATAACCGCAAAGCCACTTTGATCAACGATATTGAGCAATCTGAAATGCTGGTCAATTTTGTCTCTGTCACAGCAGCTCAAGATTTCAAAAATCATATCCGTTCTAACTTGCCGCTGGATTTGCACGAAGATATTGATCAGGATACCCTTTTAGCTGAATTAGCTCATCAAGGTATGCGTGAGATTTCTTTGGCTGTAGCCCAAAATATGGCCGAAGGTTATCTCTACGAAGTCGAAAGCTTCCTGGAGCAGCCTGAAGAATGGCAACGGGAACGGATTGAGTCCATAAAAATGTATATTCATTACCGAATTATGGCCAATCTGGTGCCAACTTTGCGCGCTGACTTCCCGACCCTCTGGGGTGGACTGGTTGCTGAGAAAATCAAGAAAAAAGCTGATAAAGCAGCCAAACAACGTGCCGTTCTGGTGGGTCGCATGGTCCGCAATACAAGCAGCTCAGATGAAGAAGATAATGATTGGGATGAAGAAGATGAAGACGAAGATGAAGATTAAGGCGGAGCGTAATAGCTAATGCTATACCATCAGATGATTGATATTGGGGCCTATATTATGTCCCTGGACGAAAAACCGATTGAGCCCAAAGCAGCCAAGATTGTGCTCACCGGAACCGAAGATCGCCTGGTCAATGTAGGCATGTCGATCGAATTCCGCCTGCGAGATTTGATGCCTCACCTGAGTAGCATGCTGAAGCGCACTTCTGAAGTTTCTGAAGAAATGGTCGAGTGGTTCATCAAAAAACTGCCTCTAAACCGGGTCGTGGAAGTCTCAATGAATCTCAAAAAAGAGATCATGGAGCAAATTGAAAGCTCTTATTATGGCTGCGAAACGATTGACCAATTTCTGAAAGTTAAGCTGAATCCACGGGATATGTATCCGACCCTGCTCAATCTGGATTTTTACGAATTGGCTGGCCTGAACGTGGCTGGTGAGCAAGTCATGGACGAAGAGCTCGAACGTGATTCGGTTTTCTCAACTGATAGTGAAACCCCCGACGGCTATATTTCCTGGCCCAATTATGTGGGCATCGTGACCCGCTTGCTGTTTACCCAATTTGGTTCGACGGTCAAAAAGTCGGTCTTCGATCTGTTTAGCGCCCGCAAATAAGATGACACAAAATCTGGCTCTGATTCCATTGGATGGGCGCCCCTGCAATGCTCGTTTTCCGGTTGAATTGGCACGTCTGGCAGGCTATAAGCTACATGTGCCTGAGCTCAGACTGCTGGGCTCAGCAGCACAACCAGCCCAACGCGAGCAACTCAAGCACTGGCTGACAACACAAGCCAGTGACTGCAAACAGATCTTATTGAGCCTGGACACCTGGCTCTATGGTAATTTGGTCGCTTCGCGCAAAAATACGGAGTCTCTGGAAACACTGCAAGAACGCTTAGCTGATTTACTCAGCTTGCAGCAACGCTTTCCTGAACTCCAGATCCATGCTTTTGCTACCCTCTTGCGTTTGTCCAATAGCAACGACAACACCGAAGAGCGAGCATACTGGGCCCAACATGGTCAAGAGATTTATCGTTATTCCTGGCTGGAAGGCGCTCTGAGTGAAAGCACACAAGTGCAGGAAGACTGGCGAGCTGAGTATCAACAATTGGCAACAGCGATCCCAGCAGCTGTGTTGGCTGATTATCGTGCCTTACGTGCCCGTAATCACCAACTATTGCAGTTGAGTATCGAAGCGGTTGCCCAGGGGCGATTGCGTTCGCTCTTAATTGGCTGCGATGACAGCGGTGAATACGGCTGGACCTGTCAAGAACGACGGGCATTACAAGAAACAGTGGCTGCTCAACAATTAGATCAACAGATTTTAATTTATCCTGGAGCTGACGAATTGGCTTCTGTGCTGGTTGCTCGCACCCTCGTACCTGAAACCCCTCGCATTCAAGTGGGCTGGAGCTGGCCTGAAGCTCAGGGCAATGCCACGCGCTACGAAGGTCTCCCACTCGATCAAACCCTGGCTGTACAAGCCCAGGCTGTGGGTATAGAGCTCAGCTCTCAAGCAGCAGACGGTTTGCTCTGGATCCACAACCCCCCCGCCGAGCAAAGCGATCAGTTCCTGGAGCGTGAACAACGTGCACCCGAGCTCCAGCCGCCTGGATTATGGCAAGCCTTAGCAAGCCATGAGCAGCCCCTGGCACTGGCCGACCTTTATTATGCCAATGGCGGAGACATTCAATTATTAAGCGCCCTGGAGTCCCAGCAGCACTTGTTTGACTTGGATCTCTACGCCAGCTGGAACACTGCTGGCAATACCCTGGGGTATCTGCTAGCCTGGTTCAAAATCTACCTGGCACGGCAGCAGGCTCCTGAGTTTGAGACTGCTTTTCAGAGAAAACTATTGATCGAACGCCTGGCCGATGATGGCTGGTATCAAGGGGATCTCAGACAGAAACTATCACAGCACTATAGCGATCCGATTACCCTACAGACCTGCTTGCAAGCGATTTCCAGCCTCAACAACCGCTTTAAAGACTGGCATAGTTGGATGCCCGACCCACCAGAAGCCCTACAAATTAAGCAACTCAGTTTCCCCTGGAAACGCTTTTTTGAAGTCGACCTACAGGTCTGTTTTAAAACTGAATCTGATGACTGATTTGCAGTCCACTGCCACTGATCGGGCTGACTTGCCACTGACTGCCGACTTGATGCAAATAGGCCGTGCCCATACCTTCAATTAAGAGCCCCGTTAGCACACCAGCTGGGGCCAAAAAATAAATCGTATTGGCCAGGTTTTCCTGGGGGAACAACAAAGCCAAAGGCAATATCAAGAGCGTGTGCAATGCCACGGATAAAATACTGCCAGCAATACTCCAGGCCACTTGATCCCCTTCCGCACTCGGACTATTCATATGCATCATTAAAGGAGTTAAGACCAACGGAAAAATAAGCAATAAAGGCAATAGCCAGGGTGAGTTTTCTATCCATAAGCCAGACGGGTCACCAAAGAAGGTCGAAGAGACATCCAGAGCAAAGACCATCGCTAAAAGTGCCCCATTGCCAAGAGCACTACCTCCGATGGCATAGGTCGTATTGATCCAGTAGTCATCCCGACTGGGGTCATAAGCTTGCTGGATCGCAGGCTCCAAATCGAGACCAATGGCCTCAGCTAAAACCGGGCCACACTGCGCAAAAATTAAACAAAAAGTCAGTAGACTTAAAAATAAAACTCTCATGCTGACAGTATACCCTGAAGAAAGACTCAGCGAGCGCCATCAAGCACTGAGGCCCTAGAGTTGAGCCCGGATAAGTCCAGAGACCTATGCAAACGGCTTAAGCACCTGAGTTGTTCTGCCTGATTATTGGTCTAAGGCTGTGCTATGATAATTAAAAATTCACCCATTAAAGGTAAGTGACGATGTTTAGTGAACCCAGCCACCATCAACTACTGGAGACTCCAGCCGAAGTTGCCCAAATTTTACTGGATCACGATAATTATTTGATCTGCCCCCATATCAACCCGGATCCAGACTCATTGGGCTCTGCAGTCGCTTTGTACCTGGCCCTGCGCAGCATTGGCAAATGCGTCAAGGTTTATCTGCCTGAAGAAACCCCGCCTTATATGGATTATCTTTTGCAGCACGCTGAAGTTGAGCTCGATCAACCCTTAGATATGAAATGGAAAATGATCTTTGTCGATCTCGGTACCCCCAAGCAATTGAACCCAGCCGTTAAATTGGTCAACCCCTGGCTCGATATCGATCATCACATGGGCCCGGTTAACTTTACCCGTTATGCCTTCATCGATCAAACCTCACCAGCCACTTCTGAGATCATCTTTCGCATCTTAAAACAGATGAACTGCCCCTTAAACAAAACTATCGCCACCTGCCTCTATTCGGCTCTGGTTTTTGACACCCGTAATTTAACAACCCCGGTCACGCGTGCTGAAACCCTAATGCAGGCAGCAGAGTTGGTCACCGAAGGCGCAGACCCTTCGTATGTCAATCAAATGCTCAATCAGCAAAAACCTCTCAATTTAATGCAAATGATGGGGGAAGTCTTTTCTAATATTCAAGCGGCCTTTGACGAGGTCTTGATCTGGGCCGTGATCCCCAAAGCGTTGCAAGACAAATACAATGTCGATGAAAACGAAGTCGACTATATCATCTCAGACTTATTGACGATTGCCTCTGCTGAAGTCATTATTATGTTCAAAGAGGTCAGCTCGGGTCATGTCAAAATCTCCTGGCGCTCAAAATGTCATATTGATGTCAATCGCATTGCCCGACAGTTTGGCGGCGGTGGCCACCATTATGCCTGTGGAGCACGCGTCAAGCTGCCTTTAAAGCAAGCTGTCCGACAGGTCGTTGCTGCCACCCAGGAAGCTATGGAAGAAAGTCTCGCACCGGCTTAACGCCAGCAAAGACTTAAATGCGGGTCGAGCGGGGGTTGAGCCTCAGGCTCAGATATAAAATCAGCCACGAGAAACACGTGAGTAAGGCCACCAATTGCCAGGCCCGTTGATCTTGACCTGCTAACAAGGCCTCATAGATTGCCAGCGGTAGGGTCTGGGTTTTGCCCTGAATATTGCCTGCCAGCATCAAGGTCGCTCCAAACTCACCCATTGCCCGCGCAAAGCTCAGCATCGCTCCGGCAACCAAACTGGGGAAAGCCAAAGGCAAAGCCACCCGCCAAAAACGTTGCCAGGGAGATTGACCAAGTACATTGGCTGCTTCTAATAAAGGCTCGGGTATAGACTCAAAAGCGGCCCGGGCACTTTGCAACATCAAGGGCAACGAAACCACTCCGGCCGCCAAAGCAGCACCTGTCCAGTGAAACATCGGGCTAAAGGGCAGCAATCTTCCCAGCAGGCCCTGGGGTTTCAAGAGCCAAACCAGATAAAAACCCGTCACTGTCGGCGGCAAAACCAATGGCAATAAAAGCAGCAAATTCAAAAAAGACTTTCCAGGCAGACGATAACGCGCCAATAACCACCCCAAACTAGTCCCCAGGATGATCACACCTAGCATCGCGACGCCGGTCACCTGCAAAGATAAAAACAAGGATGTCGTAATCACGGCGACTGAAAACCTGCTTGCTTTAAAATTATTTGGGATTTTTCTTGCTGGAGATAAGTCAACCAGGCATTCGCTGCTTCAGGTTTTGCGCTGCTTAAGACACGGGCAATAGACAAAACAATCGGACGGTGCAGATCTTCGGCAAAAATCTGACAGCGAAACAGCTCGGGAAAGACGCTTAAATCACTCTGATAAACAATGCCATAGTCAACAGCGCCCTGCTTTAGATAAGTCACAACCTGCCGCACATGCTCCGTATAAACTAAACTGGTTTGGAGTGATTGCCAGTAGCCTAAATTGATTAAGCTTTCACGCGCATACATACCGGCGGGAACCGTTTCTGGATTCCCAATCGCCAGCGTCTGCTGAACAATATGCGACCATTTGCAATCCCGCTTTTGAGCACTGACCAGCACCAAACGATTGTGAGCAAAGTCAAGAGCTGGCGCAATTTTAGCGGCACCTAGTAGGCGCTCCATATCTCTGGAATTGGCACTGGCGTAGATATCAAAGGGAGCACCCTGCTCAATTTGTAAGCGCAATAAACCCGAAGCAGCAAAGGTAAAAGCCAACTTCAGATTGTGTTCTTGCTCGAAATCAGCCTGCAAGGCTTCAAAGGCATTTTTTAAGGACGTTGCTGCAGCAATCGTCAAGTCTGGGGTGTCCGAAACTGGTGAACAGGCCAGCAAAATTAGCCAGCAACTCCACATAAGGAGACGCCTAATGCTACGCCAGCCTGCTTTAAAAAAATACACCTCTTAGAGCAACCTTTGGACTTGATACAAGCAAAAATAGGCTGGCCAGCCCATGACTTAGCCAGCCCAAAGAACTTTACTTAGCCGCTTGCTCTTGCAAGCGTTCTAAACGGGCTTCGCCAACATAGCGCAGCAATTCAAAGGGGTAAATCCCTGTGCTGTGGCCATCGCTCCAGAGTACGCGAATAGCATAAGAGCCCACGGACTCAATATTAATCGCTTCTATATCCATAGCAACCATCGCTGGACGCAGGATTTTTTGACCTGTATTTTCGTCTATGCAAGCAGCACAAGCACAAGCCAGACGTAAACCTCGGAAATCGTATTCCAGATCGCTGCCGTCTTGCCATTGAATAATAATGCCATTCTGAACAGGCTTCATGCCCACAGGCGTCACTTGTTCACGGGTAAATGTTTTCATGAATTGGCTTCTTCACGGGTTTTAGGAGCACCTTCACCGCTTTTGAGATTCCATTTAAAACCACCCAGGTCACCGGGTGCTGATTTGTGATTGACCTGATCAACCAGTTGGTTCACAATTTGCTTAAAGCATTTGGCCGCTTCTGAATCGGGGTAAGCAGACAGCAAAGGCTGGCCTTGATCACCACTGATAGCAACGGTCTGATCCATTGGAATCGAGCCCAGGAAAGGAACACCCGTTTTTTCGCTTAGGCTTTTGCCTCCGCGAAAGGGAGAAGGCCCATCGGGTGTGGCCCAACCTTGCATATTTTCAATCACGCCCAGGATAGGGATTTTGACTTTTTCAAACATGCGTAAACCACGCAGAGCAACCTTAACAGAGATAGCTTGCGGGGTGGTCACAACCAGAGCACCTGTCAAAGGCACATTTTGCGCCAGCGACAATTGGGCATCGCCGGTACCGGGTGGTAGATCCAAAATCAGATAATCTAATTCGCCCCATTTGACTCCTGTGACAAACTGATGAATAAACTTGGTGATCATCGGCCCCCGCAAAATAGCCGGGGTATCTTGCCCGACCAAAAAACCCATCGACATGATTTTAAGGTCATGTTTTTGAATCGGGATTAAAACATTATCCAAGACCTGGGGGTGCTCATCTTCGATCCCCAATAAAGTCGGAATACTGGGGCCATAAATATCGACATCGGCTAAGCCGACTTTAAACCCTTTTTGTACTAATCCGAGGGCAATATTAATGCTGACAGTCGATTTACCGACGCCGCCTTTACCACTGGATGTTGCTATTACATGCTGAATACCAGGCAATTTACTCATAAAAATACTCCTTAGCTGCGTTGGGCCAGGCTCCAGGCTTCAAAGCCGCCCTCTAAGCTCCAAATCTGATTGAAGCCGACGCTTTGTAAACGCTGAACCGCTTGTACCGAACGTGATCCTTTTTGGCAGTATACCAACAAGGGCTGCTTAGAGTTCAGTCTTTTGCTCTGATTTTCCAGCTGAGCGACTAAGTCCGCCAGGGGAATATGTAAACCAGGGATCATTCCAAGCTCTCGTTCGGCTGTCTCACGCACATCCAAAACCGTCAGTGTGGCTAAACGCTGCTGTGCTTCAGCAACGCTTAAATGCGGAACAAGACTTGGATAATGCTCAGCGGCCAGGGATCTGTCTTGCCAGCCGGGACCACAAGAAAGACAATCGCTTTGGCGGGGAATCACTATTTTTTGAAAGTGCATTGTCACCGCATCGATCATTAAAAGAGTATTGCTCAGGCCTGGACCCCAGCCAGTAATTAAGCGCAAGGCTTCGCTGGCTTGCATCACCCCGACCATACCGGGTAAGACTCCGATCACACCCGCATCATTGCAAGACGGTACGGCTTCTCGGGCAGGCAGTTTGGGGTACAAACAGCGGTAACAAGCCCCCAGGCGGTCAAAACTGGCAATTTGCCCTTCAAAGCGATAGACAGAGCCATAGACCATCGGCTTGCCTTGGCGCACACAAAGATCATTGACCAGATAACGGGTGGGGAGATTATCGCTGCCATCAATCACCAGATCAAAATCAGTCATCACAGATTCCGCATTGGCAAGCTCCAGACGCTGAGGCCAGACACAGACTTCAATCTCGGGGTTGAAGTCACGCAAGACCTGCTGTGCCTGCTCGACTTTAGAGTGCCCAATATCAGCTGGACGATATAGAATTTGACGTTGCAAATTGCTCAAAGCCACCTGATCTGGATCGATCAAGCCCAGCTTACCCACACCTGCTGCAGCCAAATAAAGAGCTGCCGGCGAGCCCAGACCACCAGCCCCGACAATCAAAACCCTGGCTTGCGCTAGCTTTGCTTGCCCAGCTGGGCCCAGTTGCGGTAAAGCGATTTGTCGCAGATAGCGCCCATTCATAGTGCGCTATCTGCGATCCAATCAGGGAACATATTGCCAGAAATCTGTCGCCGGATCATGGAAAGGGTCTGGTTCAGCTAGTGAGCCAGGATAAGCCGGTGTCCCATCTACCCAGAGTTTAACACTATTGGTAGTGCCAATCCCACCATAAGTATAGAGGCGGTCCACCGAGTACAAGCTTCTATGAGAGCGACGCTCATCAAATGGCGTCGTGGGCTCAGAGATCCAGGCAATACTCGGACTGGCTCCCTCCGTGAGTTGCCCAATCAACAAGACATTGGCAAACAAACCACGGAATCCTGACGACGTCGTACTGGCTTGATTACCACCCACAATATAGAACTTTTTATTGATCGGGTCATAACCGACACCCATTTCAACCCGGCTGTCATAAGCAGGGCCAGTATAGGTGATCTTTTTCCACTGATTCGTGGGGACATCATACATCCAAATCGTATCGTCGTCGGCCGTAACAATTCCACTTGGATTCAAGAAATAGGCTTTCAAACCCCCAAATAAGAACAGGCGATCATTTGCTGGATCACTGACAATCTGGCTTTTAATCCGGGTTTTATTACAATTAGGTACGGCCGGTACACCGGCTGCAGCACAATTAATATCATGCTGAAAAGGCACGTCAGCCTGATCAGCCCGCCCAGGGGCTCCTTCAAAGTCAGCAGGCTTAATTTCAACCCAGGTGTACAAACCTGTTGTTTCATTAATCGTGACCTTGTACATACGGTGGTTGGGAAATCCATCTTGCTGTGTCCCGCCCATGATATACAAAGCGTTTTGTGTCGTGCTCCAATGAATCCTAACCTCTGCCAATTTCGGTAGGTCATTTCCAATTTGTGTTGCATTAAGCGAAATTTGCGCCCAGCTATCAGTGCCTGGTTTATACATCCAGAGACTATTCAGAACTGTCAAAGCAGGTTGAGGCGGCTGATAGCCAGCACTTGGGCAACCAGGCTCGGGAATCGTCTGGTTATAAGTCGCGCCACCAAAGACAAAGATTCGATCTTCAGCATTTGTGGCCCCATTCTTCCAGGTCATACCATGAGACAAACGAGTTTCGCCTCCCGCAGGCAGACTGGCCAAAGGCAACCAGCCGCTGGTCGCCGAATAAGAATTCATCCGGCGAGTCAACGCGTTATAGCAAGTCCGAGCATCATTGCCACCAAAGAAATACATTTTGCCTGAATCTGGGTCGACGACAGCGCCCGCACCCGCTCTGCCATGGCCGCCAGGGATGCCATTGGTTTCAGCAGATTTAGGCATCTTGGCAGACTTGGTCCACTTGGTACTGCCAGCAAGCACTTTATAGATGACTTTTTTAGCACCGCTATTACTGACACTATTGGTCTGACCATCCGGATTAATCACCCGAACCTCGTAATCACCCGTCGCCAGGGCCTCGGGAATGGTCCCAAAGATGCGATCACCATAGGCTCTGAGATCACTCAATTGGTGTTTAATATTAGGATCAATAGTCGAAACCAGCATCACATTTGAATTAAGCGGATGACGACCAAAATTGGCTTTATAGGTTCGCTCACCGGGCTGAACCCCATTGATTCTGAAATTGTGCGACTGTGTTTGCACCCCTGAAGCAGGGCAAATTGGTGCATTACAGCCGCTATACACACTGGAAGCCAATTTGGTTAGATTGGTTTCAATTTCCGGCGGATCTACAGCCACAACATTGATTGGAGTCGGATGGGTAGCCACCTGACCATCCGGATTGAGCATACGAATATAATAAGGCTTTGGATTGCCACCCGGTAGATTGGGCAAATTGGCCCTCACATTATTACCCGTGATATTTAAATTTGACAAATAGGCTTCATCTGGGCGAACCGGGTCATTCACGTTTTCAACCAATTGCGCCTGAGCACCCGGCAGAATATTACCAACGGTAAAGCGCACTTCTCCAACGCTCAGCGTTACCAACAATGAAGGGAAGAAGGTTCCATTATAAGGAGGGTTTGGCACTGCCAGGTATTGCGGCGCAACTGAATAGATTTGAGGAGGGGCAAATACCAGGCCGCCCGCCCCACTGGTTACTGTCACCGAATTAAAGCTAGTGATTTGCCCATCGACATTCTGCACATAGATCGGATAAGTACCCGGAGCCATATCTTTGAAATTATTCGAAGATATTTCAATCTGAGTGGTTCCCACTCCGTTGCCTTCAGTGACAGCTTTACCACCAATGAATATGGCTGCTTCATAGAAGTTCGTGCCCGAAATAATGATTTTACTTTCAGTCTCTTCGTAATTACTGATTGTCGCTGGCACCACGGAACTAATTTGAGGTGCTGGATTATCAGAAAAATCCTCGAGTTTCAGACAATTACCTGCTGTGGTAAAGATGTGCGCAGGATTAAATGTCGCAGGGTTAGACGTCACAGGAGGATATTGCAGACTGCTATCCGGCGGAGTCACTCTGACCTTATAATCACCTGCAGGCAAACCCGCTGGCACAACCGAAATCAAGGCGCCTGATGATGTCGTCACTGTCGACAAAGACGGGAAGGTAATATTGGGTTCCTCGCTGGTATTATTTTGCAGCAGAAAGTCCACTTTCATGCCGGGTACAAAACCAGAACCATAAAGATTAATCCCTTTGGCCACGTTGATATCAATCTTATTAGGAGCGCAAGAATTAATGAGCGGCCCGGCTGCTGTCGCCTTATAAACATCTGTTGCACGATGAGAGAGTTCCGCGCCATTGGCCGAGAAATCGACCTTATAGACTTCTAGATCATAGGCCACTGGCGTTGGAAAGAGTTTATTGGCTTTAATGGTCAGCTTGGTCAAGCTCGAGAGCTGGACCTCACGCGTAAGCGAAGAGCTAATCGTACTCATGCGGAAGACATGCGGCCGTTCAAAACCACAGCCTCGCGCATAGACAGTCACGTCCTCATTGCTTGGGCCTTTTTGGGGATAAACATAACCCAGGTAAGATGTCCCGGGTCCTTCAGCAACCAGATTCTGAGAAAAGACAGCCAATTTCCCACCGTTGGGATCCGATTTTTCGAGATTGGAATTGACAATCACCAGCTTGTTAAAACCCACTTCAAGCTCGACAATATCATAGAATAATTGCCCGGTCGGCACGGTCACCAATAATTGCGTTTCGTTAATAAATAGAACCGGTAAGGCGTATTCAAACAGAAAGACTTTGGAATTTTCGGTGAAGTTTTCACCGACAATCAAAACACTTAAGAAAGGAGAGGTACTCTGATCAACAATCGCTTTGGTCTGACCGTTTGAAGTAATCAACTGTGCGTTTAGCTCAGCGGTTGTGGTCTCAGATGTTATCGGGAAGGCCCGATTATACATGGCTTGTATCACAGGACGCTGACTAATAAAGCCACCGCCATCGGTCACCTGATACGCGAGCGCCAGCCCTCCTTCAATTCGGCCCACATTACTATTGGGATTAATCACCAGGATATCGTATTTACCAGGCTTCGCCCCTGGCGGAATTTTGGCTGTAATCTGGGTTGCTGTTTTGTTCGTTACTTCTAAAACAACCCGGTCCAGGAGCACGATAGCGCCCGCCAGAAATTGTGATCCTGTAATTGTGATCGTCTGCTCGGCATTATTGGCGCCCAGCGCTGGGCTGACTGAATCCACGACTGGCTGAGCTGATTTGTATTGGCCCAGTGCATTGTCACCACAACCCATTACATAGGTTTGAGTGACAACCCGTTTGGTTAATGGGTCAGCATCCCCCAATTGATCTGTGACACGCACCGTAAAGGTGAAGGTATCTATATTCAGGGCTGCTCCAGGCGTGCCTGACAAAACGATGTCTTGGGTCGTACTAGCCAGGTCCAAGCTCAAACCTGGCGGTAAAGTACCAGAGGCTAGCTCCCAGGTATAAGGACCCACACCACTTTCCACTTTCAAGCCCTGGCTATAATTAGAGCCCACATCAGGCGTATTCAATTGGGTCGGAATAATCGCCATCGGCTTAACAATGATTTTATAAACTTTGTTGAGTTGAGCTTGAGCACTGCCCTTAGCAACAATAGTTAACTCTGTATTGGCTCGAATATCCGTGGCGGTTCCGCGTAAAAAGAAGGTGTCCTGAGTTTGAGTAAAAGCGGTCGCAACGACACCCTGGGAGGTTTGAGTGACCTCAGTGTTATCCCCTTTGAGCAATTTCAAACCAGGGGGTAAGGTTCCCACAATCTGAAAGGTATAATCAGGGGTGGCATTCCAGATTTTGATCGGAATATCAACGGCGACACCCAGGTTAACGTAGAGGGCAGTATTAAAGGGCGTGAGCGTATAGGTCGTCGGCGCCTGGGTCGGAACCGGAGTTGGAATCGGATTTGGGG
>JBBKWI010000040.1:0-7554 GCA_037968875.1 Candidatus Sericytochromatia bacterium
TCCGTTAATGGTACTGGCACTTCAATGGACGTTGTTGTCCCTGCGGGAGTCTCTGGCACCCAATCGGTCACGGTTCAGGTCGGCAGCCAGACCAGTGGCGGTAGTGATTACGAGGTCAAACCCGTTATTTCTAACCTGAGTGCCAGCAATGGCATCGTCGGCGCGAGTATCGTCATCACTGGCACGGGCTTTAGCGCCACGGCTGGACAGAACACCGTCAAATTTGGGAGTGACACGGCCACGATTACCAATGCCACGACCACTGCACTGACGGTCACCGTGCCCAATAACATCGCTGGCTCACAGCCTGTCACGGTTCAGGTCGGCAACCAGACCTCAGCGACGTCAGCCTTTAATGTCACGCCAGTCTTAAATGCATTGGCTGTTGCTGCTGCCACACCGGACACCACCAGCTTTGTGCTCAGTGGGACCGGTTTTAGCACCACCGCAGGCAATAACAGCGTCAAATTTGGCACCACCTCAGCCACCGTTACGAGCGCCACGGCGACCCAATTACTCGTCACCGTGCCGAATGTCTATGGCAGCATGGACGTCAATGTCACGATCGCTGGCCAGACCAGCGGCAACCGGACCTTTGCGAGCACTCCAAAGATCACCAGTATTAGTCCGGGGATTACAGGATCCACTGGCAATAGCATCGTACTCAACGGCAAGGGCTTTGACTCTGTCACCCCAGGTAATAACACCGTCAAACTCGGTACGATTTCAGCGACAGTCACAGCGGCTACCGCGACTAGCGTCACGGTCACCGTCCCGGAAACGCCAGCCAAAACCTCCGACGCCACCGTTCAGGTGGGGGCACAGACCAGCGCGGCTTCAGGATTTAGTATTCTGCCCAAGCTGACCAGTCTGACGACTGCCGAAGCCGTGACTGGCAAGGCTGTCTTGATCCGCAGCGAAGTGCTCACGATCGCAGGGACCAATTTTGACACCACCAAAGCCAATAACAGCGTGACTTTTACGCTGAGCAATAGCTCGACAGCGACAGTCGCTGGCAGTAGCGCTGAGCTGGTCTCAGCAACAGCCACTGAGATTCAAGTCAAAGTACCTGCTGGCGTGATGATCGCTGGTGATGTCAATGTTGTCGTCACGAGCAATGGCAAAGCCAGTACTGCTCTGGTTGGCACCGTACCGACAATAACCCTGAATGTAAACAACGGAGGATTCCACTAAACCCATGTTAATTCTGAAAAACCACAAGGCCAATGCCTTGATCGGTAGCCTACTCGCGATCAGTTTGTTGACGGCGTGTCCACCCAAACCCGTGGGCAATGCGCCTACCAATCCACAGGCTTCAGCTGGCAGCACTGCGACACCGGACCCTGGAGCCAGCCGGAATCCTGAACCCGGTACAACCCCCACACCACCATCCCCTGGGACAGGTGAAACACCTAGCCCAGAGATCACACCGACGCCTGGTGCATCGGCTTCAGTGGGTGCCGGAGGATCAGGCGGTTTTACCCTGCCAGACAATCTCAGCAGCATTCGCCTGGCAACTGTCAATCGCTTTTTGAATTTCAAAGGCGAAACCACGCGTTTGAACGTTGAACTTATCGATAATATAGGCAACGTGATCCCTGTCGACGTTCCTCTGGAATGGATATCTTCTCGGCCATTGGAGATTTCAGTGGATGCCGAAGGCAATGTCAAAGCCCTGGTTGAGTTTGGATTTACTACAATCACGGCTAAAATTCCCGGCACCAGTTTTGAAACGCGTACTGTAATTAACATCAATAGCGTCAATTCCGGTGGTGGTGGCGGTGGTGCTGGTGGCGGTGGAGGTGGCACCCCCGCTGTCGTCAACGTCAGTCCGGTGATCACTTCTCTGATTGCTAGTAGCACCAGCGTAACAGGTGCTGGTGTATTGCTTAAGTTAACCGCTGCAGCCACGGATTCCGACAGCACGCTAACCAATGCCAGCTATAGCTGGAGCTGTGATCAGGCCAATTGTGGCAGTCAGTTCACGGCCACTCAGGGTACTGAAGTCTACTGGCGCAGCCCAGCGACTGGCGGGGCTTATACACTCAAATTAACTGTCAGTGATGGTCAAGCCTCAACAAGTCGAGAGATAGGCATAAACGTGATCGCAGGACAAGGACAATTGCAAGTTAACCCCCCAATTTAATCTAAGCGAATACTGGTAACGAGAAGTCTGTACACAACAGGTCTCTCGTTATTCAGATACTCGCATCGTGCCTGCATCGGATCTTGATTAGAAAACAGTTTAAATTTGGGGGTTGTGCCGTAGCTGCGTAGCTCTTTCTGGGCGGCCTGGGGATCGACTTTGTCGAGCTGTTGGGCGACTTTGGTCAGCAAGTGCCGGTCGGGGTCCTGGGAATAGATTTTGCAATACTTGGCCATTGCTGGGGCTGGGTCTCTTTGATAAAGCCCAGCAAGTCTTCTGGGTACAGCGCCCGCACACGGTCATAGGCTTCAGGCTGCCCCAATAACCCGCCCTGGGCCAATAACTGTTGAATGATGTCGTTCTGAAAGACCTGCTCTTTGGTGCTATCCACCGTGGGTGTATCCTATCAAGTGTGTGCTTGACGCCAACACTTGATAACATTTAGTGGATAATCTGCCAATAACCGGCTCGGGCTGAGCCTTTTCAGATCAATGGCACCTTTAGGCAGCCAGAGACGGGCAGGAGATCGCTAAGCTGGAAAATCTAATCACAGATGGTATTTTATTACTGATTTTTTTGGCGATTGCTGGGGGCTGCATTTATGTGGCTGTACCCAATGGCTTATTTCCAGCGCCTGACCCGCTATAATCAAGCAAAGAGGTAGCCATGTTTCAAGATCAAGCTAGACAAGACAAGTTCAAAGCGCTCTCCGCTGAAAAGCAGATAGAGGTCGCTGACTTTATTCACTTTTTGCACCAGAGACAAGCAGAAGAGAATACAGAGGATCCCAATCAGGCCAAAATAGCAGAACTCTTATTGGGCCAAAATGCAAGCGATGATCCCGAATCGAACGCGATCTGGGACGAACTGATGGCGATGCTCGAAGATTAGGCCAGCGACAAGCGATAGCAATATGTTGAGGCGGCCAGGCAGATCGGCAAATCAGAAAGTGACTAGCTGAAAACGTCTTGATTTCAGAGCCTTTCGCCAGGCGACAACAAAACCCGACCGACCGCAATCATTCAGGATCGGCGCCCCCTGCAAAATTATAAACTCAAAATCCAGCCGCTTTTGCATTAATAAGCACCGAGGTGGGTATAGTATAATGAATTACAAAATAGTTGGAACAGGTGGTGATGATTTTGGGTACTATTCGGAGCGGCGGCCAACTAGCACAAGTTGATCAAACCAGTGATGAAAACATCAAAGTACATGGTCGCAAAGGTACTTACGCCAACAAAGCCGACGCCATTAAAAAAGCCGAAACCGTTGCTAAATCTGACCATGAAGATGCCGCCGTCGTCAAAGAAAACGGCAAGTACACCGTCTACGGTATTACTGAGATCGGCAAGCAAGACCCCGGCGCAAACAAAACAGGCAGCTACCAACTCCATGATTTTGAAGCCAATATTGTCGCCTTTAGTGCCACCCGTCGCAACTCTGAGGGCGGAAGCATCGGCGGTGAAGTCACCAAACACGTCAGTGGCAGCTCCACAGAAATCAAATTTTCGACCAACGCTGTCACTGAAGAAAACATGCCAAAAGAAGCCAACCTGAGTCTTTTCGCCAAAGAGGTCGCAAAATCAGCCCCCGGCTCTGGCGTTAGCTTGAAGCTTTCTTTGGGCGTTAAAGCAGGCTCCCCCGGGCCAGGTGTCTCGCTAGAAGTCCGCGGAACCGCAGAATTATCCGTATCTAAAGGGACTGGCGTCGGCGCACCGTATGTGGCCAAACTCGACCTGGGATTCGAAGGAGAAGCTGCACTCAGCGCCTTTGGCAACAAAGTCAGCGTCGAAATGGCACGCAACTTAAGTAACGGCGTGGCTTTTTACAACGAAAATCAGGTCAACGAATTTGCAAAACTCAGTGTCGCACTGACCGGTAAAATCGCCTCTGCTGATGTCGACGGCGCCCAAACAGCCCTGAGCAATCTCACAGCGTATGCGGCAAAGCATAAGCTAACCGGCACCAATGCCAGCGAAACCGTTAAAGGTGAAACCGCTGCTGGAACCAATATATCGTTCCAACAAACCCGCAGCACTTCAACCTTAGACAGCTACAAAGACAATGACGCTGACGGCAAATGGGACGCAAACGAACCCAAAATGCAAGAGCGCGTACAAGAAAAAGGGGTCTCCGGCTCATTTACGACCAAGATAGGCGGAAGTGAAGTCACTGTCGGGGTCTCCTCACTGACAGCCACCCTGGAAGATCGCAAACTGAATGGTGTCTCTACCAAAGAGAAAGAACAAAGCACTGCGACCCGCATTCGTATCGCGATTGACCCCAAGATTCTCAGCACCGCGACAGACGGTCAATTGATGAGTATTATAGAAAAAGCCATCGGCGTGACTCCAGGTATTATTAACAGTGGTTTTACAGGAGCTGATGTCAGGAATGCCCTGCCAGGACTCCGGGATGCTGCATCCAAAGAGACCCGTGCCGGTACCGCCATCATTGAATTGGCACACTTAAGCGAAACCGACGGCAAGGGACTCAACAAAGGAACCACGATGCTGCGACTCGGTGTTTCAGCCAAATTTGAGGGCAAGCTAGAAATGCCTGTTGCAGCAGGTTTAGCGATCACTGGGGGCGTCAAGACAGAAGCGACCTATCTCAGAGAAATTAAAAGATGGTAAACTAATGCCTTTATTTCTACCGACCAAAACCCGCGAAATCAAAATGGAGGGTGAGTTCAAAGCGGACCACCCCGATACCAAACGCCCGATTCAATGCAAGGGCCTTGAGATCATTTACAATGCCAATGAAACCGAAGCCACACTCACAGCAGTCTTCTTTGTTCACGCGCGCAGCATAAAAGATATTCAAAGCTTATTTGGTCTGCTACCTACAGATCAACAAGTGAAAGTTGAAATGAAACCCGACGTTTTGGCGCAACACCAGGCCGAGTTCTTTGCGGCCGAAGATGAAAAGGCCTTCCTGGCCGTCGGTGAGGCTGCTTGTTTCTTCTTACAGAATTATCAGCTCAAGGATGAAGCATCTGCTGCAATAGATTCTTAAGCTATTTAACTTAGATATCTTTCCTCCGCTAAGATAATCTGGGCAGATTGACAGCTGATTCACGCCTGAGAGTTCAGCACAACCCTCTTATGCCCGTTTGGCATAATCAAACAAATTGTATTTAAAGTGTTTGGTTCTTTCCGCATTGCTCAAAATATACAGCCCGATATCTCGGTAGGTTTCTCCGGGCTCGATAATCGCATTGTCGGCGACCCTATCAAAATCGCCCAGGACCGCTTGTTCTGCAGTATTATTTGCAATTTGATTCATGACATTTTTATTTTTTTTAACCGATTGTACACTCGCATTAAAAAAGCCCACGATCGTGTCCGCATCTAAACCCGAACCGGCAAAAACTTCATTCAGTCGCAAGATAATTTCTGAGAGCAGTTCTTCGTTAATATTTTTGGCGATGCCCGAACCCACGGCGTCAGCAGGGTCTAATTGGTAAGCGTCACCGTCTTCTTTGAGCTGTAAGGTCTGCTTTTGCTTGTGGTTGAGGGTGTATTTCGACAGCACGACATTGCTGAGGTCGATCTCGTCATCATCCAGCAGCTCTTCGCGTAATAATGGCCGCAGATGCCGGGCATAGAGACTCAGTTTTTCGAGTGCTTTGTCGTCGTAGTCCACGATCTGAGACATAAATTCGTAATAGCGTACATACGAGCCCAGGTCTTTTTTGAAGATCTCAAGGGCGTCTTTCTCGATCTGACGCTCCTTGAATTCCTGCTCAAGATTGGCCACTTGGATCGAATGGCCCAGAGCTTTGGCACTTTCAAAAGCGGTTTTGGCACGCCCAAAAGCAGCCAGCGCTTCGCGGTAGCGGTAACGCCAGCGTTCGACAGCGGGCTTGCAGATATTGGCGATGGCGGCATTACTGGATTGACTCTCTAAAAAGGCCAGACAGAATTGCTCGACTTCATGCCATAAGAAGATCCCCGAAGCCCGTAGTTTTTCGTCCAGATGATAGATCAGATTGGGATCAGAGACATCGGACAGGCTGGCAGTCTGGTAATAGGGCTGAAAGGCCGCCAGAATATCCTCAGGCTCGTTGACAAAGTCTAAGATAAAGGTGCCAAACTCGGCTTTGCCCGGAAAAATCCGGTTGAGGCGTGAAAGGGTCTGCACACAATCGACGCCGCCCAGTTTTTTGTCGATATACATGGCACAAAGCTTGGGCTGGTCAAAACCAGTCTGGAATTTATTGGCGACCAGCATGACCTGAAAATCGTCACTGTCAAAAGCTTTGCGTAGGTCTCGGCCTTTGAGGCGAGGGTTCATATTGCTCTCAGTGAATTTCTCACCAAGTAGGGCTGTGCTATTGGGATCGTCTTCAGAGAAAAAGACATCGCCTGAAAAAGCGACCAGGGCATGAATATCGGCATAGGCTTTGTCGTGAATGTATTTGTCAAAGGCCAGTTTATAACGCACGGCTTCTTTGCGCGAAGACGTCACAACCATCGCTTTGGCCTGGCCATTGAGCAGCCCCCTGACATTGTCTTTGAAATGCTCAATAATGACTTCGATTTTCTGGGCGATATTATAATCATGCAGGCGCACCCAGCGCGTCAGCTTGATCTTGGCCCGTTTGCTATCGACTTCACGATCAGCGCTCTGGGTTTTAAGGGCCAGGTTATAGGCCACTTTGTAAGAGGTGTAGTTTTGTAGCACATCTAAGATAAAGCCTTCTTCGATGGCCTGACGCATCGAATAGACATGAAAGGCCGCTGGTTTATTGTCCGTCGATGGCGGCAGATCGGGCTGAGGCAAACGTCCAAAGAGTTCCAGAGTCTTGCTCTTGGGAGTCGCTGTAAAGGCAAAGTAGCTCAGATTCTGGGTCGCCCGCCGTGAGGCCACGGCCAGATCCAGCAGATCTTCGGCACTCAGCTCTTCGTCTTCGCCGCTGTCGAGCATCAGCACTTCTTTGAGTTTGCGGGCTGTCGAGCCCGTTTGCGACGAGTGGGCTTCGTCGGCAATAATCGCATAATTTCGTTCTTTGAGGCTAACACTATTGGCGATAGCATCCAAGACAAAGGGGAAGGTCTGCAAGGTCACAATAATAATCGGCTGGGCCGAGGCCAGCGCAGCAGCCAATTTCTCAGATTTGGAACCCTCACCTTCGCGCTTATTGATCCGGCCCACGACGCCATCAGCATGCTCAAACTGATAGATCGTATCTTGCAATTGATCGTCTAATACGGTGCGGTCGGTCACGATGATCACCGAGTGAAAGCGCTTGTCACCGGCAGCATCATGCAGCGACGCCAGTTGGTGGGCCGTCCAGGCAATCGAGTTGGATTTGCCAGAGCCCGCACTGTGCTGGATCAGGTATTTGTGGCCGGGGCCTTCGTCTTTGGCGGCCTGGATCAGGCGGGTCACGACGTCCCATT
>JBBKWI010000041.1:0-47141 GCA_037968875.1 Candidatus Sericytochromatia bacterium
ATTAGTATACATTCTGAGCTGGAAAAGTCAACGCATGACGCCTTTTTAAGGCGTATTCCTCTACATCTCCCCCTAAGCTTGCGCTATAGGCGGAGTACTGAAAAATGAGAATGATAGAAAGCGCTCAGAATACAGATCCAGGAACAAAACAATGTTTTCAGCTGTTACGACAAGCGACTTAGCGCAGGGAATATGATTTCCGTTTCAAAAGCCAACGGAAATTAGCCACCAGTACTAAGCTTGCGCTCAAGGTCAAAACAAAGCCAAAAACAAACCCGAATAAGTGAATTCCCCGTGGGGCTCTGGGTGTTGCATAATCAGGTCTACCTGGGCGATACCATAGGGGAAGTGAGCCAGGCTGCTGAAACCATTGAGAACGAACTTGCGCCTGTTGTTGAGCGACATTGGCACTGCGCACATTCAGCACAATAGAATAGCTGCGCGCATAGTCCTGCCCCTGAATACGATAAGTATAATCCGCTTTAACTTCATAAAAAATCTCTGGTCGCTTGGGTTTTTGATAGGCAGTAGGCTTCCCTATACGAGTAATCTGCCCATGGGCCTGAGCAAAAACAGCGGGTCGTTCAGCCAATTCATTCTGTTGCGCTTGCCAACCCAGATTGAGTAGAAAGAAGAGACCAACGCATGCCAGCACTTGTAAAAACTAACATGCGTAAAAAAACCCAGGCTAGCTTCCAAGATTAAGCTGATCCAGGGCACGATATTCAGTATATCAAACATGGTTTAGGCAAAGTTCTTTCCTAGGGTTTGAAAAGCCACCTGCCCAGAATATCATAGCCCTGAAAAATAGCCTCAATTAAAAGATGATGCACTGTGATATACAAGCTGTTTTATTGCTAGCTTAAAATTTCAAATTTGGATCTCCGATGCTTTTGACAAAGCACCAGGCAATCTTAAAGACAAAGACTTCTTAAGCTGCATGAGTCTGCTTGTAAATCAGCTCAATCTTTAAATTGACGTTTGACCAAACCATGATAAAGCCCACCTAAAGCCAATAACTCCTGATGTGTCCCTGACTCCACTGCCTCACCCTGATCGATCACCACCACCCGATCCGCTTTTTTGACCGTGCTCAGACGGTGGGCGATCACCAGGCTGGTACGCCCGCTCATCAGTCGTTCCAGAGCTTCTTGTACCAAATGCTCACTTTCAGCATCAAGGGCGCTGGTGGCTTCGTCCAATAACAAGATCATCGGGTTTTTGAGCACCGCCCTGGCAATCGCAATGCGTTGTTTCTGCCCCCCTGATAAGCGCACCCCGCGCTCGCCCACCATGGCCTGATAGCCTTCAGGGAAGCGGGAGATAAACTCATGGGCATTGGCAGCCAGTGCGGCGGCTTCGACTTCGGTATCACTGGCATGAGGCCGGGCATAACGGATATTCTCGGCAATACTGGCAGCAAAGAGGGTCGGCTCCTGATCCACCACACCAATTTGTTGGCGCAGCCAATCGGGATCCAGTCTTGAATAGGGGTTGCCATCGAGACTGAGCTGGCCCTGGTCTGGCTCGTATAAACGAGATAAAAGAGCCGCTACCGTCGATTTCCCGCCCCCGGATGGCCCCACCAGAGCCAGCACCTTACCAGGTTCTAGTTTCAAGGATAGATCTTTGAGCACCGGGGTTTCGGGGCGGCTGGGGTAAGCGAAATTAATCTGCTCCAGCAGGATCGTACCCTCGACGGTACTCGGTTTCAGCAAACCTGCGGTGTTGGCAACGGGCGCATCATCGATCAATTCAAAAACGCGCTCACTGGAGCCGGCTGCTTTGGCAAAGTCTGCGTACAAGCCCGTCAGGGCGGCAATCCCAATCGCCATCGTAAAGGTGTACAAAATAAAGCTAGTCAGTTCCCCAAAGCTGAGGCTGCCGGCCTGTAAGAGACGCCCGCCGTACCAGATCACAGCAGCAATCGACGCATAACCCGCAAAGCTGACTCCGCCTGAGAAAATAGCAACCAATTTGGCCCGGTGTTTGGCCTGCTGATAACTGGCATCCACAGCAACGTCATAACGTTCAATTTCTTTGTCTTCGCTGGCAAAAATACGCACGGTGCGAATGGCTGAGAGGCTTTCTTCGGCAATTTCAGAGGCATCCGCCAGAGCATCCTGTACTTTCATGCTGACTTTACGCAATGCACGTCCATATAAGGCGGCCCCCAGTGCAACCAATGGCACTATCGCCAGCATCACCAGCGTCAGCTGCCAGGAAGTCATCACCAGTATCACAATCGTGCCGATAATTTGCAGAATGTTGCGCAGCAGCATCGAGAGATTGACGGTCACTGTATTTTGGAGCACAGCGGTATCCGAAGCCAGGCGATTCATCAGTTCACCCGTGCGGCGCAAGTCAAAAAATGAGATTTCACGGCGCACCACGGCGGTATAGAGCTGGGTGCGTAGACGGGCGACGATGTTTTCACCGGCTGCCGTAAACAAATACGAGCGAAAGGCCGTCGCAACACCGCTAAGCGCAAATAATCCCAGCAAAATCAAGGTGATCTGATTCAGAGTGAAGCCAGTGCCTTTGCTGAGGCTATCAATTAAAACCCCTATCAGTTTGGGAATCGATAACGTAATGGCCGTGCCAATCAAGAGTGCTATCGTGCCCAGGGCCAGACGCTGCCATTCAGACAAGGCCAGGGTTTTCATGCGCTGGAAATCCAAGCGCGACTTATGGGAGCGTTCAGGCTCTGTTTCGCTGCGCTCAATGGCGCCTGGCTTGGGAGCGGCGGTTCTGGATGCCATCGGTCTGTGCTCCTGAATTGTATTTGACAAAGATCTATCTATCGGCTAGGATTATACCACAGACCGACGGTCGGTCGGTAAACGAAAGGAAGCCAAAATCATAGTTATGGCCAGAGAAAACAAAGCCTACGATCAGCGTCTCAGCCAGCTACTGGATACAGCCCAAGAATTATTTTTTAAGCAGGGCTATGAGAAAACCTCAGTCCAAAATATTATTGATGCCATCGAGATCGCCAAAGGCACCTTTTACCATTACTTCAAATCCAAAGAAGACCTGCTAGAGCAATTACTCGATCGGCAAGTCGAACAGATTATGACGCCGATTGACGAGATGCTAGCGCAAGACAATCTCAACGCACTTGAAAAGCTCAATCAACTTTTTCAGATTGGTGGCCTGAAAAAGGTCCAGAGCAAAGAGGTGATGCATATGATCGCCCGAGCGATTTTTAGCGACAGTAATCTCAAACTGAGAGATAAGCTCAAACAAAAGAATTTTGAACTGATGTTTCCGGCCTATGAAACCATTATCGCGCAAGGCAAACAAGAACAACTATTTGATACTTTAGCCTCAACTGAAGCGGCTGAAATGATTTGCAACATACATCTCGGACTTAGTGATATGGCCATGCCACTATTTATTAAACTGATCGAAAAAAAAGAACACATCTCCAGCCTGGAGCGTAAATTGCATGCCTTTGAATTTGCAATTGCGCGCATCCTGGGGGTGCCTACTGAGGCGATCCAAATCGTCAATCGCGAGATCTTAGAATTATTTTTATAAGGAGGTCTATTGATGGGTACATTTATCGCCATTGCCTGGCGCAGTCTTTGGCGCAACCGACGCCGCTCGGTCTTGACTCTGAGCATGATCAGCTTTGGTCTGTTTTTGTGTATCGTGATGGAATCGATTGTCAGCGGCACCCAGGAGCAAATCTTTAAAGGCGCGATTGAACTCAATCTGGGTTCCTTTCAGATTCATGCCAAAGACTACCAGGAAAACCAAAGCCTGAGTGAAGCTTTTGAGATCCCGGCTGAGCTCAGTGCACAACTGGACCGGGACCCGCAAGTCGTCGGTTGGGCGCCCCGCATTATTGGAGGAGGACTGGTGAGCGTGGGCGAAAACACCAATATCGCCACGATCGTAGGGATAGACCCTGAGAAAGAAGCCGCAACTTCGGTCTTTGAAGACAAAATGCTCTCACCACAACAATTGACAGAAGAATACCCGCAACTTTACCCCAGCGCACCTGTAAGCAATCCCTATCTATCAGCTGAACCCCAGATGCAGATTATGATTGGCGACAAACTGGCTGAAAAACTCGAAGCCAAAATTGGGGACGATTTAGCAGCAATGGTGACAGGCGCAGATGGCTCGATGGGCGCAGATCTATACACGGTCGCAGGTGTCTATCACTCTGGCTCTGCTGAACTGGACAATGGCATCTATATGCACATTGCTGAAGCAGATGCCCTTTTGTCCATGTATGGTCAGGTCTCACTGATTTCCGTGATGCTGCCCAATTCCAAAGTGACCTCCGAGGTCATCAACCCCTATCGTGCCCAATTGGACCCCGCGATGTATGAACTGCTGAGCTGGGATCAAATTGCCCCTGAACTGGTGGATATCATGGCGCTTAAAAATGCTAGCAATCATTTGTTTATGGCGATCCTACTAATCATTATTGGTTTCGGCATCCTGAATACGATTTTCATGACGATCATGGAGCGGATCAGAGAATATGGGGTCCTCAAAGCCCTGGGCACCACGCCTATGCAGATTTTTTCACTGGTGGCCTTTGAAACCCTGTTTATCACCCTACTGGGAACGGCTCTGGGGAATCTACTGGCCTTTGGAACCACCTACTACCTCAAACTGAACCCAATTGATCTGTCTTCGATGTCAGAAATGTATGAAGATATGGGTATAAGCTCTTTAACTCAGCTACCGGCAGATCCACAAAGCTATATGTTTATTAATTTCTCGGTCCTGATCTTTGCTCTGGCGTCTCTGGCCACTCTGTACCCGGCGATCAAAGCGGCCCGTTTAGAACCGCTTGAAGCCCTGAAACACACCTAAAGGAAACGGATATGAGCACAATAATTAAAATCTCCTGGCGCAATCTCTACCGCAATGCCAGACGTACCTGGCTGATGGCTCTGGTAATCGCCATTGGCTTTGTGGGCATGATCTTTACCCTCTCCTTTGCCCAGGGATATCTCAATCAATCAATCAATAATGCCATCGAAGCCCAGACTGGGCATATTCAAATTCACCAGCAAGGCTTTCATAAAAACCCGGTGATCAAACGACGTATGAATCAGCCAGAGCAAGTCGAAAAAGTCCTAATCGCCCAGGGTGATGACATCAAAAGCTATACCCGACGAATCAAAAACCAGGGCATGATCAATAGCTCGGAATCCTCGGCAGGTGTAATGATTGTCGGCATCGACCCGGCCAAAGAAGCCGAAATGACCAAAATAAAGTCGTCGCTAGTCGAAGGGGAATACCTCAAAGCTGACGATCACAAAATGATTTATATCGGTCGCAAACTGGCTAAAAAATTAAAAGTGGGCCTCGGTGATAAAGTCGTCCTGATGGGGCAAACTGTCAATCTCGAAATTGGGGCCCATGCCTTACGGATCAAAGGTATCTTTGAGACCGACTCCCCCGGCTTTGATAAAGGTATGATTTTTATAACTTTGCCTACTGCGCAAAAACTCTTTGAAATGGAATCCGCTGTCTCAGAGTTCTCAATTATAGCCAACGACTCCCAAAAGCTGATCCCTTTGCAACAGGCCATTCAAGAAGAACTGGGCACAGCAGACTACGAGATCATGACCTGGCAAGAATTGATGCCAATGATGGCCACCATGCTACAAACGTCGTCCAGCGTGATTTATATCATTGTGGTGATTATCCTGATTGCCGTGTCCTTTAGCATCGTCAACACCTTGTTTGTAATTGTCTTTGAGCGCTTTAGAGAGTTCGGCATTATGAAAGCCCTGGGTACGAGACCCCGGCAGATCTTTATGCTGATTCTCTTTGAAGCTCTGGGCATGACCGTGCTGGGATTAGGTCTGGGCGGACTTGTCTCGGTCGGCGTGATGACTTACTTCCGGGTCTATGGCCTCAATCTCTCGGCTTATGCCGATGGCATGGCGATCTTAAGTGTCGGGGATATTTTATACCTGACGACAACGCCCACGATGGTGTTCACCTGCCTGGGCTTGTCGTTCTTGATAGTTGGCCTGGCAGCCAGCTACCCAGCCCTGGTGGCCGCACGGATTGAACCAATAAAAGCACTGAAATTTGTATAGGAGGATTCGATGAGTTTAGTCAAAGTCCAAAATTTGAAAAAGAACTACCAGCAGGGCAAAGTTGAAGTCCAGGCCCTCAGAGGCGTCAGTCTGAAGATCGAAAAAGGTGAGTTTTTGGTCATTGCTGGGCCCTCAGGATCTGGCAAAACCACCTTGCTCAACCACATCAGTGGATTGGATCAGCCCAGCAGTGGCAGTATCGAAATCGATGGCCAGGATTTAAGCAAAATGTCTAAAGCCAAGCTCTCCAGCCTGCGCCTGAATAAGATTGGTTTTATTTTCCAATCCTTTAATTTGATACCGGTCTTAAGTGCCAAAGAAAACGTTGAGTTTGTGATGCAGTTGCAAGGAGTCGCTCCCAAAGAGCGTGAACGCAAGGCGTTGGACATCTTAGAGGAAGTCGGTCTCAAAGAGATGGTCAACCGACGTCCGCTGGATCTCAGTGGCGGTCAACAACAACGGGTCGCTGTAGCCCGCGCGATCGTCAGCGAACCGGCCATTATTATTGCCGATGAACCTACAGCCAACCTGGACTCTCAGACAGCAACAGCTTTGATTGAACTTATGAAAAAGTTAAACCAGGAAAAGCAAATCACCTTTGTTTTTTCGACCCATGATCCCCTGGTAATGGACGAAGCTCGTCGCCTGATCTTACTCAAAGATGGTCTGATCGATCAAGATCAGCTACAAACAAAAAAAGAAGTCATCCTTTAATAAAAAGTATAACAATAGGAGCTCTCAAAATGAAAAGTAAAAGCTTTAAAAAAGCACTTTTAGGCGGACTGGTCTTCAGCATGCTGGCAGCTTTGCCAGCGATGGCGATCACCCCCAAAGAAATACTCCAGAAATCTGAAGCTATTATGCGGGGAGACACCCTACAGGGCACGATGGAAATGCTAATTATCAAACCCAAATACCAGCGTAAAATGGTGATGCAAATCTGGCAAGACAATAAAGGCAATCGGTTTTTAAGCCGGGTGCTATCACCCGCCAAAGAAAAGGGCACCGGCTCACTCAAAATTGACAAAAGCATGTGGAATTATTTGCCCAAAGTCGAAAAGGTCATTAAGATCCCCCCGTCACTGATGATGCAGCCCTGGATGGGATCTGACTTTACCAATGACGATATGGTCAAAGAAGTCAGCCTCGAAGACGATTATCAGAAGAAGCTCTTGGGCGAAACCAAAGTCAATGGCGTGAACACTTATCAACTGGAGCTGATTCCCAACCCGGATGTGCCTGTGGTCTGGGGCAAGTTGCATTATTACGTCAATAAGTCCAATTACTTACCCGTCAAGCAGGATTTCTTTGACGAAAAAGGCAAACTGGTCAAATATATGAGCTTTAGCAATGTCAAAAAAATGCATAACCGCCTGATCCCAACCCGCATGGAAATGGTACCAGTCACCAAAAAAGGGCACAAAACTGTCCTGACCTATTTGGATCTACAATACAATGTCAAAATCGCAGCAGATACCTTCTCTTTGAGAAATCTGAAAGACACCAAGTAGAGAGTTCACAGGCAAGCGAATGCAGCAAAACCAAAACACCAGAGGCCCTTTTCGCTTGCCGCTTTATTTGCTCTGCAGTCTTGTGATCGGCTTATGTAAACCCGCTTCAGCTGAATTAGAACAGTCTGGCTATTATAAAAATATTCTCTTTCAAAGTGGCGACGCACTCTATACAGGCAATCGCCTGCGACTCAAGTATAATATCAATTTTGATCAGCATATCTCTGCGGAAATACAATATACCAATCAATTGACTTATGGAATTTTCCCTGTGTTCCAAACCCCTTTAAACAGCACCAATTTTATCAAAACTGACCGGGTGCTCAGGCGGGATACCGGCTTAGATTGGACCCACTCGCTCTACCGCGGATTTGTCAGTTTTGCCTATGACGATATTGATGTCGTGATCGGACGACAACGGATCGCCTGGGGCACCGGCCGTTTCTGGAACCCAACCGACTTGCTCAACCCTTTTGACCCGACCAATATCGAAGGCAGTGAACGCACTGGCGTTGATGCCATCAATCTACGCATCACGACGGATCGACTCTCTTATCTGTCTCTGGTCGGCGCTATGGGCAGCGATCTGACCCAAACCAGCTTAGCAGCCCGCTACCACACCACGATTGGGCCGCATGATATTTCGCTGATGACTGGGCGCTTTAGAGAATCGTTAGTAATTGGCGGAGATTACGCTGGAGCATTTAAAGGCGCCGGGGTCAGGGTAGAAAGCAGCTATACCCTCTCACCAATTAAAAATTTCTGGAAGCTGGTTTTCTCTGTCGACTATCAGTTTCCGGGGGTCTATGTTTTGGGCGAATACTTTTATAATGGTCAGGGAGAAAATGACAAAAAAAAATACGACTACGCCGGCCTCGTTAGCGGTCGATTGACCACTATCGGCCAGAACTATCTGGGCCTGACGGTCAACAAAACCCTAAGTATGCTGACCTCAATTTCGGCGCAATTGCTGCTCAATCTCAACGATGGCTCTTTTTTAATGGGGCCAACATTCAGCTATTCTTTGAGTTCAAATACAGATCTGATCGTCGGTGTAAACTGGTTTATGGGTTTACCCGATACCGAATACGGCCGCAGTCCCATTCTCTTTTTCAATCAAGTTCAGTGGAGTTTTTAAACATGAAAAACAGACAAAATAAAAAGTCACTTGCTCCCAGTAACCAGAGCAACTTGACTTCACTATGCTTCAAGCAGCTCTACCTGGCTGGATTTGCGTTCAGCTTAATGACACTGCCTGTGCTGGCACAAGACAGAGCCCCGACAGAGAGTGAAGTCCTTGAAAGCAGCGAAACAGCACGTGAAGAAAGCATTGACGAAACCACTGAAGCAACAAGCGACGATAGCGTGTCTGAAGAAATGCCCGACGAAACGGCTGAGCAAGAGGTCCCAGACGAAGTGCCCGAAGGAGAGCAGGAAGAGCCAGGCCCACCGCTCTTGTCCAATGAATTTAGTATCTTTTACCAGACCACTTACCAAAAATTTAGCCAAAACGAATTTGCGGTCAGTGATTGGCGCGAAAACCAGCTCAGAGCCACCGGCCAGGTCCTGTTTAATTCTGAGTGGCTCTTGTCGGGCTCGATTCTGGGCTCCCGCTCTGAACTGGATTTACCCAATTTTAATAGCAATCCAGTCTTTTCGTTCGATAGTTTTGGGGCCGAAGTCACCGCCAGCTATGTCTGGAGCCAATCGCCACGCTTAGAAATCGCCAGTGGGCTGAGCTATCTCTATTATCATTACACCCCCGACAATCTGGACCAATCCAATCAGCCTATCCCTTATACCAATTCGGCCCTGGATTACGAGTACACTAGTCATGGGCCGGGCCTGTATTCGATAGCCTCTTATAAAGTCGTTGACAAGCTAACCTTGCTGGCCAATCTGGGCCTTTACCCGTATGTGTTTAATGGGGTTGAAAAGGGAGCTGCTATCCCCTATTCAGGCCTCGGTCGTGGGCAAATACAAATTCGCTATAACATCGTGAACGGTTTTTTGGTGAATGGCTTTGTCAACCAGGATCTCTGGTTTGGCAGCTACTCCCAGTCCAACACTACCCTGGGGATAGGCCTGACCCTGGTGCCCGATCAAATCTCGTCTCAATAAGCCCTGGCTCATAAAAACAAAATAAAAACATGAAAGCAGGCCCATTGATGAAATATCTTTTGTTTTCTCTGGGAACACGCGGAGATATAGAGCCTTTTTTGGCTATAGCAGAGCAGCTGAAGTCTGCCGGACACGAAGTCGCCTGTGCATTCCCAGAGCAGTTTAGAGAACTTAGCGAAAACCTCGGCCACCGTTTTTGGGGCTTAAGCGAGCTTTTTCTGGAATTGATCGAAGGGGAACGCGCCCAAATGGTACTGGGAGGCAAAGGCAATCTGTTTCAAAAAATAAGTACTCTGGGCTGGATGATGACTAGCTCACAAGGCATGCAAAGAGAAATCTATAGCCAACAGCAGGAGATTATCCAAATTGAGCAGCCTGACCAGGTGATCTTTAATCAGAAATGCCTCTACCCGGTAGTCTGGGGCATGGTCAATCCCGGCCGGGCCACTCTGCTCAGCCCAATGCCTTGTACCCTACATGAAACCGCAGTTCACGCTTCTTTAGGAATGGGCAGTGATCATGGCGCTTTTTTAAATAAACTGAGCTATCGTTTTTCAAATTTCTTCTTGTTTCTTTCGATTAAAAATGCCAGCAAAAAAGTCCAGGCTGAACTGGGCTTAGACAAACTCTCGACCAAAACCATTAAAAACCATATTTTATCTGCTCAAACCACAGTTTACACTTGTTCAGCAAGCTTATTTCCGCGTCCAGAAGACTGGCCTGAAAATGTACATCTGGTAGGACATCATGAACGCAGCCCGGAGACAAACTGGCAGCCCAGCGAGGCCTTATTGGCCTTTATTGCAAAGCACCCCAAATTGCTGCTGGTTAGTTTTGGGAGCATGACCAACTCTGAGCCCAGACAGACCACAGCAGATATTTTAGAAGTCTTAGCAGAGCACCAGATCCCGGCAATTATCAGTACCGGCTCAGGGGGATTGGTCCGGCCGACAGACGTGCCTGAAAATGCCTTTTTTGTTGAGAGTATCCCCTACGATTGGATCATGCCCCAGCTCTACGCTGTGGTGCATCATGGCGGATCTGGCACCACCCATCTGGCTCTGAAAAATGGCTGCGCCAGCTTAATTATTCCGCATATTTTAGATCAGCATTTATGGAATGACTTGATCAGCGAGCTGAGGGCTGGCCCCAAAGGCGTGCCAATCAAAAGACTCACAGCACAGCGCTTTGAGAACAAAGTGCTACCCTTGTGGCAGCACGCCCCTTATAAGCAACGCGCTGAGTCATTGGCACTAGCTATGGCCAGCGAAACCGGCAAACAAGATCTGCTGAGATTGCTGAGCGCTTAAGCAACAGTCAGCTGGGTATTCCCAGTGCTTGTTCAGGGGCGCTCCTGTTTCGTGACGTCAAAATCACCAATACCGGGTGCCTGCGAGACCTTGAGTTTAGCTGTGGGGGCCTGGTCTGGGGCTTTTTCGATTGCAAAGCTTATCGTATTGCCAGAGTCGACAATATAGGTCTGTATTTGATGCAAAATATTCCGCGCAGAGAAATTATCCAGGCGCAGATCCAGGGGGGCAGCCATTAAGAGCTTATTATGATGATTGTCGATGAGGGCATAACTGTAGCCGCCTTTGCCATCTCTGGCAATACTTGCGGTCAGGTTGACCTGTCCATCCGCCTGCAACTGGTAAGGCAGCTTTGACAAGCGCTCAAAAGCCATTGCTGCTGCCCGGCGGGACATCTGAGGCACAATGAATTTGAATTGCAGCTCCAGGTTATCCTGTGTCAGCGTCTTGATAAAAGCACTGCCATGCACAGGCCCCATGCCCTCAAGGGTCAGCTGATCGCCCTGCTCGAATCCCAGTAGTTCAACGTTTTCAGCAGTTTCGGCTTCAATCGTGAGTTCCAGTGAGACAGCTGCTATGCCGCCCCCTTTGACCACATGGCGACTGTCTTGAAAAGTATAAGAGGATCTGGCTTCTGGCTGTGCCTGGTTTTTTTGAGCTTGTTGAGCGGGCTGAGAGGCTCGGTTAACACCTGAGGCTTGCCCGGAAGAGCCCGGTTGATTGATTCTAGCTGACATCTTTAAGCTCCCATTTCATTTCTTGTCAACTCCCTTTAACGCTTCAGAGTCTGCCTTGATTATATTCTGAATGGCAGCCACAATTCAAACCCGCTTAAAAATCCGGTCACATAAATGTAAGATCTATAAAAGCCTGAATGTAACCGATATCGTTACCAAGAGTCAAGAATTAGAAAGTGCAATCGTTCTCCCCTTGCAAGCCTTCGCATGCAAACTATCTTAGGACAAAGCGCTTTCGCTCTCCAGGATCTCTATGCTCAGGTAGGTTTCCGCTTTCAAAGAATTGGTAATCAAACAGACTTGTTCCGCTTTCTCTAAGAGTCGCGCAGCGAGCTCTTGCCGACCGCCAGCGGGCAGCGTCAGTGTTGCACTGACCTCAAAGGCCGTAAATTGGGTCAGATTGTCCAGTTTTTCCAGCACCCCATCGACAGCACAATCCAGAGAAAGCCAGTCTAGTTTAGAGGCACTGGCGATGGCTCTAAAACTTAAAACAAAGCAATCGGCGACTGCTGCCACCAGGAGGTTTTCTGGAGACCACTTATCTCCAGGCCCCCCAAATGCCAGGGCAGGAGCAGAAACGATCTCGTCTAAACCGGGTGACTGCAAACGGATGTCGCCAGTCTGAGTTACCCGAACACGAACCGGGTAATGATGGGGAAAACTTTGCATAAGTGTGACTCTTGTTCTGTAGATTTGGTTGTTTTCAGGTCTTGCGATTAACGCACATTGATTTTAGCGCAGACAAAGCCAAAGCCGCTTTTTCAGTCGGCACAAAGATATGATCGTGATAATAGGCCGCCATTACATTTGCGCTAATACCTACAGAGGCCAATCTTGAGGAAACCGCTGCCGTTAAGCCAACGGCATCAAGACTAGAATGTACACTCAAGGTGATCTGTCTAAAGACGCCTTCAAATGACAGCCCCGAATCAATGGCCACTGCTTTAGGCAAAACCAGGGTTAAGCCTTCGCTTTCCCTAAAAGTAGCGATTGGATTTAAGCTCGGGTAATCAGCCCCTTCACCCGGTAGGGTACAAAAAACAAACTCACCGTCACTAAGTATCGGCTGCATAGACGATAGCAATGTTTCTAACTCTGTTATTCCACTCATACTCAAAGCCGCCCTTTGTTTCAATCAACGCTCACGAATACGGGGCAAAACACTTAAACGCCTTCATACTGCCAACGATTGGAGAGTGAGATCAGGGAGCTTAGCAGAGCCACAATAGAAACGGGCTTGAGACGCCCTAAGAATACGTTTTCAAACCATTCCTGGCCTTTTGTGGCCAGCAAAAGTCTTTGGCTTAGATAAGCCATGATCAACGGTATCATCACAAAAACAATCACTGAAGTCAACAACGTTGCATAGTTAAGTCTTTTCAGTCGGGGCTTCCGCAAAATGTAGCAAGACACCCGCAGGATCCCAGACATAAGTAATCACTAAGCCCCAGGGCATCAACTTGGGCGGCGCCACTTTTGTACCTTCAAATTGTTCCGTCAACTGGATACTTTCAAAATGGTCGTACCATTCTTGAGCAGAGTCCACCATAAAATGTAACATCAGACTGTGCGCATAATTATTATGGTTTTTAGGCAACAAAAGAAAGCGAAATCCAAAATTGGTATCTATTTCGCAGACCTCATCACTTTCCCAGTTGATCGTAAATCCAAGGTGTTGATAAAATGCTTTGGATATTTCAAAGTCATTAGATGGAACAAAAGGTTTAAAGTCGTTTATTTTTCGCATTAAAATTCACCTCAAGCTTTAGATTATCCCGAATGCCTAAAAATGGATTTCGGGCATTCATTGGTATAATCTCAGTTTATCAGCCTTGAATCATTATGACTTGATCAATTTCTAAGCTTGAGGCAGGAGTGATATGCTCACCGATTTCAATATGTTTTTTATAGCCAGCAAGAGAAATTCATTTATACACTCTATCCTGACAAACAATACTTGCCACAAAAAGTCAGGGTTTTCATTGATTTTTTGGTGTCCAAAATAACAGTAGAATTAAGCGCTATTGAGAAGGCTGGCTAATGGACCCTCAATGGCTTTTGCGTTTTCCGCCTAAAACCCGATCACAGCCCTGATCGGCTCGTGCAATGCCTGGATCTTGACGGTTTGCCCAAACGAGTTCAATTGGGTAGACTTCTCGATAGTCACAGAGTTCTAATAGCCAGGGATTGCGGTATTTTTGCCATGCAAAATCTCTTTTAGCAGCTTCTGTCTGAGCATCGACCCTTTCCAGTAGCTCTAAAATAGAGCGCGAATCTGTGTAGATCACTATCAAGGATTCAGACAGCTCAGCAGCATATTCGCAGCCTTTCAACACAGCTTTCCATTCCGCTTCAGTACTATTCCTACAATGTCCACGCCCTGAAGACACCCGATCGCACTTAAAGTCGTAAATAGCCCAGGCAGAGCGTCCATTGCTTTTAAAGCCTCCGTCCACGTATAGCAAGCTCACCCAGGACTTCAGAATCTGATGAGCTTGCTCACTCAGCGCCTCACGTGAACAAGAGCTTACAGGCCTGGCCAACAAACGCAACAGGTTTTTCACAGCCGCTTTCGAAGTGGGAGCAATTCTAGACAGGAGTGAACTTGGCCTGAGAAGGTCGAACTCTAGACAGGCTTCAAGCAAAATCCCGAGTTCCGCAGAAAAGGGATCTGTCTCAAGTTTTTCGCGAATCAACCTAAAGAAGTCGTCTGGCGACAGGTGATGAAACAGGTTCAAGTAACAGCTCCTTAGGCTTTGAGAAAACTATCTCCAACGTTTTTAAGACCCACTGCCTTCGCTCTCAATGATCTCTATGCTCAGTTCTGTTTCTGCTTTTAAAGAATTGGTGATCAAGCAGCCATGCTCAGCTTTCTCTAAGAGTCGGGCGGCTAAGTCCTGTCGGGTGCCAGTGGGCACGGTCAGTTTTGCACTGACCTGAAAAGCCGTAAATTGTGTAACTTTATCTTGTTTATCTAGCACCCCATCGACAGCACAGTCGAGAGATATCCAGTCCAGTTTAGAAGCTCTGGAAATGGCACGAAAAGTTAACACAAAGCAATCCGCGACAGCTGCCACCAGCAAATCTTCGGGTGACCACTTATCGCCAGGGCCACCAAATGCCCGGGGCGGAGCTGAAACGATCTCAGATAAGCCTTGAGCCTGTAAACTAATATCGCCGGTTTGACTGGCTTGCGCACTGACCTGGTAGTGATGTGGAAAATCTTGCATGATTGCGGCTCCTATTTCAGTCGAACAGATATGTGGAGTATAGCGGATTCTATCAATTGCTTAATACTTCCAGCGATTGGAGAGTGAGACCAGCGAAAGCATGATCGGGACTTCAATCAATACACCCACAACCGTCGCTAAAGCAGCCCCTGAATCCAGACCAAACAAAGCAATCGCTACAGCGACTGCCAGTTCAAAGAAATTACTGGCCCCAATCATCGCAGACGGAGAACAGACGGCATGCGGCAACTTGAGCTTGCGTCCCGTAAACCAGGCCAGAAAAAAGATAAAATAGGTCTGCAAAGTTAGCGGGATGGCGATCAATAGAATATGCAGCGGATTGGCCATAATTTGCTTCCCCTGAAAAGCAAAGAGCAAAACCAACGTGGTCAGCAGTGCCAAAATAGACACAGGTTTGAGACGCGCTAAGAAAACGCTTTCAAACCATTCCTGGCCTTTGGCTGCAATCAAAAGCTTATGGGTCAGATAAGCCATACACAAAGGAATCAGTACGAAAACGGTCACAGAAGTCAGCAAGGTCGCATAAGGGATTACAATATTCGTCATGCCAAGTAAAAAGGAGACAATCGGAATAAAGGCAACCAGAAGTACCAGGTCATTTACTGCCACTTGCGTCAGGGTATAGTTGGTATCACCCTCGGTTAGATAAGACCAGACAAAAACCATCGCAGTACAAGGGGCCGCCCCCAGCAGGATAGCACCTGCAATATAGCCCTGGGCTTGCTCGGGTGTCATCCATCCCGCAAATATATAGTTAAAAAACAGCCAGGCAAAAAACGCCATCGTAAAGGGCTTGATTAACCAATTGACGCTAAGAGTAAGCGCCATCCCTTTGGTATATTGTTGCCATTGACTCAGGGCGGCAAAGTCTACTTTGAGCATCATGGGGTAAATCATCAGCCAGACCAAAATGGCCACGGGGATGTTGACCCGATAGATCTCCATTTGACTCAGAACCTGAATCTGATCCCCACCGATAATCCCGATCCCGATTCCCCCCAGTATGCAAAGAAAAACCCAGAGCGAAAGATAACGCTCAAAAAAATCCATTTTGGCTGAGCTTTCAGACATCAAGAGCCACTGATAAAAACAGATTTTTTTTGGCGCAGTCTTTATTCCATTCCCCAAAAGCCATGCAGAACAAGCGAATATTTTCCATCTTTATTTAAACAGTCCTTTAAGAGTCATCATTTCAATTTCGGAGTCAGCAAAGTGTTTCGGGATCCTCAGTAGCCAAAGCATAAAAAAACCCAGCGTCCTGATATCACTGAATTAGGCAATCCAGCTTGCTTTAAAACAGGTAAGTGTTTAAAATATACTGTATTGCTGAGAAGCTCTGCAACTGGGTTTCTTAATCGACAGCTTAAGATGGCTGGCCTTTTACCTCAAACCTCGGCTTAGTAATTATATGCGCAAACTCCAAGATATTATTATCGACAAGCAAACTGGCATTCAGCTCTGGCTGACACGCACTTAAATATAACTGCTGTCCTTTAACATAGCGTGCATTTGAGAGCGCCTTGGGATCTGGATCGAGGTCGAGATCAAAGCGTGCATTGCCACGGGGCACAGACACCTCGAAAGCTGTTTTTACGAAAATACTAAAATCCCAGACGTTTTCCAGTTCAGGCCGATGCAAAAAGATCCCATCGACGAGCACAATGGCCTGATCGCTGGCCTGCGTATCCTGCCTATCCACTGCCCTGTCATTATCACAATCAAATATTTCCACAGTGATCTGGCGGCTTCCGCCTGCTTTCAACGGTTTGACAACGCAGGCTCTAAAGCGCTCGTAGTTGTATGAGTCAAGATAGAAGCCTTCCGGGCAATCCCTTCCTCTCTGATAGCGAATGGCACGGGGATTATGAAACCCATCCAGCGAAACACGCACAATTTGCCGTTGGCTTCGTGATTGGAGCAAAATAGACAGTTCATCAGCCAGAACCGTTTTGCCAGCACCATCGACCCCGTCAATGCCCACCAGCAAGGGGAGATCAGCCTGTGGAATATTCAGGAGTATATCTGAGATCTGATTGAGGGTCTGTGTTCTATTAAAAATCACATCAGTTGCGCGAAGATAATTTAGAAGATCGGGTAATCAGATAAAACAAAGGGCCAAAGGAACCCAGCAAGAGGGTCAAAACAATCCAGCCCCAGGGATTGCAGTTGCGGTTTTTGGCATCCTGATACATCCAAACCATAATCAATGCCAGGGCAATCGACAAATCTAGAAAGACTTGCTGACCAGGAATAGCTCGCATTTGATAAGCAATCACCTCTGTATACCCATGATGCCAGACAGTGATTCCTGTCAGAATCCCAAAAAACAAGATCGCTAGACCCAATAAGACCTTTTGCATCAATGGCATCTTATCCCCACCTTTGAAATCCATTTGACATAAAAATATAGCGGTCGTTAAAACAGAATTGCTTATTCATTACTTTATTTTCTTACCAAACAGGTAAAAGCTTTTATTGATGATTTTAGGAAAAGTGATTTCTGGATTGACTGATTTAAGCACTTTAAACATCTTATTCACGCTATTGCCATAATTCATACTGATTTTATGAAAATCGGCATTCTTCATGACCACACCAGTCCTGACAATCGACTTCCCGCCACTTGAAACCGTTTGTCTGTGCTCAATTTTTTCGATATCTTCAATCTTCACCTTAAAGGACCAGGCCATGCTTTCGGGGTAGTTTATTGAAAGTTCTCTACTGGTAATAATTGCCTCGTATGCGGCCGGATTTTTGATATGCCACCAGGCAATGTAAAATAAAATGACGGCAGTCAATGTAAACGCAATGAGCATAATATTGTGAAGATTTTCAGGTATTGCCACATCTGTATAGTTTTCAATCAGATAAACGACAGCTAAATAGCCTAAAGAAACCAATCCCATTCTGAAAAACAAGGTAGCCCTTTGTTTTCGAGTTTTTTTAAAATGGTAGAGATATTCTTCAGACATCTAGACTCCCTTTACTGTTTACATATCACTGAAAATAGCGATTACATTTTTTCGATTATTTGCTTTGCCAGATACTGACAGGGACTCTTACTCCCACAAAAATCCCGAAATCCGTTTGCCGTAAAATAAACCTGAAAAGACCCTCTGAGCAGGCTGTTTAGCAGCACTGGCCGCCCCCAAACACACATGGACCGGGAGCAAATGCTCTTCTCGCTGATGACACGCTCGCGCAGCGGGGGCGGTGGTCCAATCAGCTAAGCGCTGCAGGGAGGCTTGCATGTCGAGATCGACCAGGCTCTCCGTCAGCCAATCATCAAAGGCCACACTCTCTTCAAAGCTGCCTCTGGCATGAAAAGACAGACCTGAGCCCACGATCAAAACCCCTTGTTCGCGTAAGGGGGCCAATGCCTTCCCCAGCTCCAGGTGTTGCACAGCATCTAATGAGTTCAGCAAGGAGACTTGCACGACAGGAATATCTGCCTCTGGATACATCAGCATCAAAGGCACAAAGGTGCCGTGGTCATAGCCCCGTTCTGGATCTAGAACACAGTCAATCCCATGGTCTGTTAATAAAGCCGCGACGTTTTGAGCCAATGCAGGCTCCCCTGGCGCCGGGTATTGGTAGCTATAGGTTTCGGGTGGAAAGCCCCCATAATCGTAGATCATGGCCGGCTGAGGAACTGCCGAAATGGCTGCAATCGAATGCTCCCAGTGGGCGCTGATCATTAAAATAGCTTTCGGTTGAGGAAATGACTGATGCAGGCTTTTCAGAAAGGCAATCATTTCTTTGTGGTCCGGGTCTCCCATCACAGGCAAGGGACCGCCACCGTGAGGAATATAGACTACGGGCATTTTTCTCTGCTGCGTTGACATGTTTGTCTCCATACTAATCTGCACCCAAAGTGCATCAAAAGTATAGCAAATAGTGAAGGTGACACGTTTATTCCGGAAGCATTTCGTACGAGCGCTTTGAACGATATTTGTCTACGCAATTAGATTTGACACATTATTATATATCAGCTTAATTTAAAATAATATTGCAAATAAACCGCAAAAATAAATACTTATACTATTTTAATATGCACCAGAGTATGATGAAATTCTGGTCAGTGCTTCATTAAGCGTTTTTCTGATGCAAACGATTTGTGGCTCCGCACAAAATTTCATCGGGTGAATGTGGCGAAGATAATTAATTTTACCTTTTGTCTGCGCTTAGCGAGTGTCGTGACCAGAAATTTTTGACGTAGCAAAGGACTTATCGATGCATATTAATATGGGTCTCTGGATTGACCACAAACAGGCTGTGATTGTTTCTCTGACAGACAATGGGTCAAGCGTTGAGAAGATTGAATCACAGATCGAAAGCCAGCCTCGACGTGAAGGGGATTCGCCGCTGAAAGGTTCCTTTGAAGCGCAAAAAGTGCCTTCAGATAATTCACATCAGCGAGAAGTGACGAACAATCTCAATCACTATTATGATACTGTCATTGAGCAGATAAAGAACGCCGGTTCGGTTCTGATCTTTGGACCTGGAGAAGCAAAAGTAGAGTTAAACAAACGATTTGAGAGTCATCACCAGACTAACCAGATCGTCGGGGTTGAAACCGTCGATAAAATGACGGAAAATCAAATCGTGGCAAAAGTTAGGGATCATTTTAGCAAAGATTAAACCAGCCCTCAGGCTAGCTCGAAAATGGCCTTAATGGCAGGTGTCTGTCAATCTGCTTTTCACTTTGACAGACACAGGGCTAAGCGGCAAAGTCCCCCAGCCCTCCTGACTCGTCTTGCATCTAAAATTTTGTTTACTTTATTGGCTCTAAGGCCTTAAAGCAGACTGGCAAATGTAGATATAATCTCTGGGTCGCTCGTGTTTTGAGTGTTGTTGATTTCTAAATCCCAATTGAAAACCATTTGATTTGCTTTGTTATTTATTTGTTTGACACGCTCAACGCCGACTTCAAACTGGTCTTGCAATGGTCTTTGTTTGACACGCTCTAAACAAATCTCCAATGGGCAATGAATGCGAATCAGCTTAACTATATAATCTTGTGATAGATTTTCAATCACTCCTGGGAAGAATTCAGATGAGCCCGTCGCTTCAAAAATAATTTTCGGTTCCGTTTTGAGTCGTTCTCTTACGGCATTTTCTTCAATATCAAAGCCATCTCGCTCCAGTTTGGTGCTGGATAATTTATTTGCTTTGATATAGTCTAATAATATCTTTTCTACTCTCAAAAACCCGATACCAAGTGAGCGTTCAATCAATGTCCCTATATAGGTTTTTCCGCTGCCTTTGGGACCGATTAATATATAGACAATTTTTTTGTTTTTATGCTTCACACGAGATGTTCTAAATCCTATATTGCTTTGAAAGTTCTCAAAAAATAAAAACATCACCTGATATCACTGATGATCAGGTGATGTTTTTGATTGGCAGGCTATTTTTGCGAGACTTTTGCAAATCGCAGATAAGGGAGTTTGATATCGATATCTCCGAATTTTTCTTTGGCCTGCGCATCATTCAAGCCCAGCCCCACGATCACATCCTGGCCAGGAACCCAATTAGCAGGCGTTGCGATAGGTGCGCCGTCAGTGATCTGGATAGCATCCAAAGCACGCAAAATCTCAGCGAAGTTGCGACCCACAGACATCGGGTACGACATGGTGAGGCGAACCTTTTTATCCGGGCCGATGATGAACACGGTCCGCACAGTAGCACTGTTGGCAGGTGTGCGGTTGTCAGGCAGATAAGCACCAGCCGGTAGCATGTCGTACAGTTTGGAGACCTGCAAAGAAGTGTCGTCAATAATCGGGAAATCAGCAGGTGCACCCGCAAAGGCTTCGATATCGCGCTTCCATTTCAGGTGATCTTCAACGCTGTCCACCGATACGCCCATGACCTTGGTATTGCGCTTTACAAATTCAGGGACGAGTTGGGCAACGGCACCAAATTCAGTCGTACAAACCGGTGTGAAATCCTTTGGATGTGAAAACAAGATAGCGTAGCTATCACCGATCCATTCGTGAAGCGTGACCTGACCTGCAGTAGAGTCTACAGTGAAATCTGGAGCAATATCGTCGAGGCGAATAGACATGATTAAATTCCTTAGTGTGTTCGATTAACTTTGCAAGCCACAATTGGCTGAGTCAAAGTGCCCTTATACTAACATGCTAATAAGCTTGCACAGATTTCCCTCACCACCGCAGTTCCGGTTTAGATTCGCTTAGCTAATTTTAATTTCTTTCTTATTTGCTTTAATCTATCATCTATATTCATTCCAAGTTAGAAAGTATCCCCTTAAATAAAGAGTTTCGCAATAATGAGGCTACGTCCATCTTTCAATATCTCTTTTTAAGCTTTCAACTATCGGTAAATCAGCTGCGGCCCAATCTAATTCATTAAACTGATTCACCGCCAGCCATTGGTAAGCCACGTGTTCATGCAGCTGAATCTCAGCTGAATGTGACTGACAAAGATAACTGTGCATAATGAGCTTAAAATCTGGATACACATGATCAACAGTGAAATACTTATCGCTGACTTCTATATCAAGCCCTAATTCTTCTTTAATTTCGCGTATGAGCGCTTGACTCTCGGTCTCTCCAGGCTCTACTTTGCCACCAGGAAACTCGTATTTATAGGAGATATAGTCATGTTTATGATAGTTTCGCTGTGTGCATAGAAAGAGATTTTTATCTCTGATAAGGGCGGCAACAACTTGTATGGTTTTCATTCAAACAAAGTCACCCGCTGCTTGGGGCGGCTTTCGATCTGGATCTGGAAGCTGCGCTGCTGGGCATCACTGATCGTAGCCAAATCTTGCTCACGTTTGACCGTAAGTTGGCACTTGCTCAGAATCCCGGAAAAGTCCTTGTACTCTTTTTCTGAGAGCGTGATTGTAAAACGGCGATCTTTGGGCGGGTTGAGCTCAGCTAAAAATGTCTGACGTTCAGCGCCAAAGTGCCCCTGGTATTGCATAAACCAGACAAAGGATAGGTCCGACTCGGTCTGAGAGGCGTAATAGCCATCGTACCAGTGCTGCTCTTGCTGCTGGGCCGTTTCAGTTTCAAAGGCCCAGCCGGGGTAAACCGTTTGCAGATCGCTGAGCAGATCGGTCTCTGCGCCCAGACCACTCAAAGCCAGACCCGCACGGGCCGGATAGACCGTTTGCTCGACGATCTCAAGATAGAGTTGATCGGCCACAGGCAGATAGCAGGCTCGCCAGGACCAGTCTTCTTCCTGGACGACCTTAAACTCGATCGTCGGATCGGTTTCGGCACGTTGTTGCCAGCCCTTGAACTCAGCTTGTGAGACTGCAATCAGAACATGGTCAATCAAAATTGGATTCTTTAGTTTCGTTTTCATCGGGATTCATCTTCACTTTCCGTTAATTCGCCACAAATATTGCGCAGCATCTGCTGCCGAATGCGGGCCGAGTCCTGGCCATTGCTTAAGAGATAAAAGAGCTTGGCCAGAGCCGCTTCCGTAGTCAGATCCTGGCCCGAGACCACGCCAGCTTCACGTAAGGCCTGACCTGTGGCATAGGCCTGCGAGACCACCCGTCCTTTGACGCACTGGGTGCAATTGACCAGCACCACGCCCCGCTCAGCGGCCTGACGTAATACCCGCAAAAATACGGGGTTATTGGCCGGGCCATTGCCCACGCCAAAAGATTCTAAAACCAACCCCTGAATCGGCGGCAAGAGCACGTTCTCAAGTACTGTCGCTGAAATACCGGGGAAGAGCCGCAAAGAGCCCACCGTCGCTTTGTGCAGCGGGGCCACCGTCAACGACTTCGGTAATTCAGAGGCTTTGAGCAAACGTTCTTTATAGATCTTAATTTTAATACCCGCTTCACCCAGCCAGGGGTAATTGGGAGAGCCAAAAGCTTGCAAACCGCTGGCGTCGAGCTTGGTACTGCGACAGCCGCGCAAGAGTCGCCCCCCAAAATAGAGGCAGACCTCAGGGATCGCATGGCGAGCCGCCAAAATCAAAGACGTGATCAGATTTTCCTGGGCGTCGTTGCGGACTTCGCAAAGCGGGATCTGCGAGCCGGTGAGTATGACCGGTTTGCGCAGGCCTTGCAACATAAAAGGCAGAGCCGAAGCCGTATAGGCCAGGGTATCTGTGCCATGTAGGATCACAAAGCCGGCATAGCGTGTATGGTGTTGCTCAATCAACTGGGCCATGCTCCACCAGCGATCGGGGTACATATTGGCCGAGTCCATCAGCGGGTGCTGCTCGATAATATCGTAGTTAGGCACGTCAGGGTGATTAAAAGCAGGGATCTTAGCCATCAATTGCTGCAAATAGCCAGGCATCGGCACATAGCCTTGCTTACTGTTTTGCATGCCAATTGTGCCGCCGTTGTAGATCACCAGGACTTTTTTCATCAGCCTCACCTAAGTTTAGAAATCGCCGTTGCCAGCCCAGCATAGCTCCACCCCAAGGACTGAGGACACAGCTTATCTCATCAGCTTACTAAATTTTCAGCCAGAGCAAAGCAGAATACGTTAAGATCATAGAAAAGCTTGCGTGTTTATTGAAAGGATCCTTATGAGTCAGATTCAACCAGTCATTTTATGTGGCGGCTCAGGCACCCGCCTGTGGCCCTTGTCTCGAGAGCATTTCCCCAAACAATTTATTTCATTGATGGGCCAGGCCAGCCTCTTTCAGCAAACCCAGCAGCGATTAGAAGGCCTGATCAATATTCAGCCAGCAATGATCGTCGGCAATGAAGCCCATCGCTTTTTGGTGCAAGAGCAATTGCGCCAAATTCAGAGCCAGGCCGACGTCTTGATCTTAGAGCCCGAAGGTCGTAATACCGCACCGGCTTTGACCCTGGCAGCTTTTTATGCCAGCCAGGGTGATCCCCAAAGTCTCTTATTGGTAATGCCCTCAGATCATGTCATGCTCAGACCCCAGGGACTCAAGCAAGTCTTGCCACAGGCGACCCTATTGGCTGAAACCGGCAAAATTGTGACCTTTGGGATCGCCCCGGAGCACCCCGAGACCGGTTATGGCTATATCCAGGCTGAAGGCAGCGAGGTGCTGGCCTTTAAAGAAAAGCCTGATCAGGCCACCGCTGAAGCCTATCTTGAAAGCGGCAAATACTGGTGGAATGCCGGGATATTTTTGTGCCGGGCCGATGTCTGGCTGGCTGAGGTCCAGGCCCATGCCCCAGAAATCTACAGCGCCTGTCAAACAGCAATCGCTGAAGGCAGCCGCGACGGACTCTTTTTTCGCCCCCAGAGTGAGGCCTTTCAGCAAGCCTCGGCCCGCTCAATTGACTATGCTGTGATGGAGAAAACCCAATTGGTCGCAATGGTGCCTTTGGATGCAGGTTGGTCTGACTTAGGAGCCTGGAGTGCTCTGCAAAACATGGGTGAAGGCGATAGCAATGGCAATCTAATCGAAGGCGACGTGATCGTTCATGACAGCAAAAATAACTACATTAAGAGCACCAGTCGGCTGGTCTCGGTACTCGGTGTTGAGAATTTAATTGTGATCGAAACCCCCGATGCGATTCTGGTGACTCATCAGGATCAGGCTCAAAATGTGCGCCAAATCGTCGATATTTTGCGGGCCGACGCCCGCTCTGAGGCCGAGCATCATTTGCGAGTGGCCCGCCCCTGGGGCTTCTATGAGACCGTCGATCTGGGTGAGCGTTTTCAGGTCAAGCGCATCACCGTTTACCCGGGTCAGGCCCTGTCTCTGCAAATGCATCACCACCGTTCAGAACATTGGATCGTCGTCAAAGGCACCGCCAAAGTGACCCGCGATGACAAGCAGTTTTTGCTGGGCGAAAATGAATCGACCTATATCCCGCTGGGCACCGTACATCGCCTCGAAAACCCTGGTGCGATTGACCTGGAGCTAATTGAGATTCAGTCGGGAGCCTATTTAGGCGAGGACGACATCGTGCGCTACGAAGACCGTTATCAGCGAGCCTGAACCCTTGGTCAAATCGGATCTGACCGGAACAGGCCCGGTCAGATCTGATTTAGAGAGTTCCACTGGCCATCGATAAGGCCCGTTCACCAGGTTCAGCCGACACAAAGGCCTGATCCTGATGGACCCACTCGGCCAAGACCTTGATCCAGTCTGGGTGGGTGTTCATGCAGGGAATAGCCACTAGCTCTTCGCCACCAGCGAGGAGAAAGCTTTCTTTGGCTCGAATGGCGATCTCTTCCAGGGTTTCAAGGCAGTCTGCAACAAAAGAAGGACAGATCACCAGAATTTTTTTGATGCCTTGTCCGGGTAATTCTTCGAGCACGATATCTGTATAAGGCTTAAGCCAGGGCGTACGTCCCAGACGCGATTGAAAAGTGACCTGGTATTTATCCTTGGGGATACCCGCTTTCTCTGCAAACAGACGCGTGGTCTCAAAGACCTGATGCCGATAGCAATAAGTATGCGCTTCACTGGGAGTTTCACAGCATTTATCTGCTTTCAAACAATGGTTAGCAGTCGGATCACTCTTATATAGGTGACGCTCTGGGATCCCATGATACGAAAACAAAATCTGATCATAGTCTTGCTCCAAATAAGGCTGCGCAGCGGAGACCAAAGCGTCGATATACTCAGGCTGGTTATAGAAGGGAGGCAAGACTTCCAAAGGCACTTGCCAGTCCATACGTTTGAGCTCGGCTTTGACTTTGATCACGACCGTCTCATAAGACGACATCGCATAATGCGGGTAAAGCGCCATCAGTCTGACGCACTGGGCACCACGGGTACGCAATTGCTTGAGCCCTTGAGCAATGGTGGGCTGGCCATAGCGCATCGCAAGCTCCACAGGGAACTCCGTACGCAATTGCAACTGATCACGCAACTGGCGTGAAATTTGGACCAGAGGAGAGCCATTTGGTTTCCAGATCGCCTGATAAGCAGCAGCGGATTGCTTAGGACGACGTGGCAGAATAAAAGCGGACACGATCGCGCGCCGGGCCAGCCAGGGGATATCAATGACACGCTCATCCATTAAAAATTCGTTGAGATACTTCCTCACGTCTGTGGGAGAGGTAGAGGCGGGAGAGCCCAAATTGACCAGTAAAATGCCTGCAAGTTGTTTCATGGGACAGATTTCCACTCTTCATCATTCAATTACTTGAGAACTAAGACCCTCTGCTTTTGCCAGGGCCAGAACACAAGTGCAAGCAGCGAACACAAACGCCCATGCACTTACCTTTGTGCCACACAAATAGGTCATTAGGCAAGCTTGTAGGCAGTGAGAAAGTCTGATAGTCTGATAGAGTGCCAGTGCTACAGAGTGCTGGTGATCTAGTACTGCTTCGAAGATCTCAACAGGAAACAGACCATGAAAATTGCAATCGGCAGCGATCACGGAGGCTTCACGCTTAAAGAACGCCTCAAAGAATTTATCAAGACTACCTTTCGGTACGATGTCATTGACTTTGGCACCCATAGCACCGAAACTGTCGATTACCCTGATTATGCCTTCCTGGTCGCCGCTGCTGTCGCTGAAGGCGAGTTTCCCCTGGGAATTATCTTAGATGGTGCTGGCCTGGGCTCATCGATTGTTGCTAATAAACTCCCGGGTGTGCGCGCCGCCGTCTGTAACGATATTTTCGCTGCCCGTAATAGTCGTGCCCACAACAAAGCCAATGTGCTGACCATGGGTTCGCAGATCATCGGCAATGGTCTGGCCGAAGAAATCGTCAAGGTCTGGCTCACGACTTCCTTTGAAGAACGCCACCAAAAACGAATCGATAAGATTCTGCGCCTGGAAAAAGAAATATACGGATTTGGTAAATAAGCATGAACATTGATCTGATCACCCAGGAAGTTGTCAAAGAATTGATGCAAGAAATGATGCTGAACAAAGCGTCTCAGGCACCAGGAGTTCCTTTCAAGCGCGTCTTAATTTTACTCAACACCACTGATTTGCCCCTCGAAAACATCCTTAAAAAATTAGGCGCCTGGAAAAACAAAGCCGAATTGAAACTGATCGCCCCCCACTGGGCCAATGGCCTCTGGAGTCGCTCGCTCTTTTCTGATCAAGGCCTGGAATTAGAATCCTGCTCTTTTGATCGCGCCCAATCAGCACAGAGCCTGGTGTCCCAGGCTGATCGCGTCGCCATTCTGGGTGTAAACCGAGCATTACTGAATAAACTCGGTCGCCTCGACCGCAAGTCACTACCCAGTGCCGTGGCCGTCGAAGCAATGCAGCACAACAAACCCGTGATGCTGCTCGGAGACAATTGGGAGAGCTTTGCCCAGGAGTCCAAAAAAGTACAAGCCAGTGGCATGCATATTGGCATGCTAAGTGATTTAGAACGCATATTCCCCGTGCCACCCAGCCCGGCGCTGCCGGCCCAGGCCATTGCTCAGATCGCTCCTGCGCCAGGCAATAACCTGCCTTCCAATTGCCAGGGCTGTAGTTTACACGGTCAATGTGCGACCCTCTGTAGCGACCGCGTCAAGCGTATGATGGAAGCAGGCGCACAACGTGTCTCTGCCTCTCTAGGAATATACCCCGTACCTGAGAACCTGGCTGGTATGATCGACCATACTTTGCTCAAAGCTGAAGCCACCGAAGCGCAAGTGCGCACCCTCTGTCAGGAAGCCAGCAAGTACGTTTTTGCCTCTGTCTGTGTTAATCCTTCAAATGTAGCCCTCTGTGCCAAATTACTCAAAGACTCACCGGTCATGGTCTGTACCGTAATAGGCTTCCCACTGGGCGCCACTGATACCCAGACCAAGGCAGACGAAACCCGCAACGCCATTACCAATGGGGCTGATGAAATTGATATGGTTATCAATATCGGCGCTCTCAAGAGCAAACGGGATGCCTGTGTTGAAGCCGATATTCGGGCCGTGGTACAAGCTGCCAATGGCAAAACCGTCAAAGTCATACTCGAAACCGCCTTGCTCAACGACGAAGAAAAAGTGCGCGCCTGCCGTCTCTCTGAGAAAGCTGGCGCTCACTTTGTCAAAACCTCAACAGGCTTTGGGCCAGCCGGTGCCACCGAGCAAGATATTGCCCTGATGCGTCGCACCGTGCGTCCGGATATGGAAGTCAAAGCTTCTGGTGGGGTCAGAGATCAAGAAACGGCCCTCAAGATGATTCAGGCTGGCGCCACTCGGATTGGGGCCAGCGCTTCGATTGGGATTGTCAAAGGCGAAAAACCTGCCAGTGCAGGTAAGTACTAAGATGCCAAAATTCAAGTCGGCCCAGGGCGTACATGAAGTCAGCCAGATCGCAAATGGACACTTTGAAATCGATGGAGACAGCCAGGAACTGAGCTTTCAGAACCTGGATAGCAACCATCTACTCGTCAAGCAAGGTCATCAACAAACGCCACTCTATATCCATGCTGCAGGTGATCGTTTCCAGGTCTTTTATCAGGGGGAGTATTACTCACTGCAACGTCTGCAACGCGGCCAGCAAGCCGATAGCGGCGTCGCTTCTGGGCGGATCATCGCCCCTCTGACAGGCAAAGTGATTGAAGTGGCCGTCACAGCCGGGCAAGAGCTCGAAGCCGGTGTGCCATTGCTGATTCTGGAATCAATGAAAATGGAAACGGCCCTGACATCCCCTTTTGCTGCCCGTGTGCTTGCCGTACACTGCCAAGCAGGAGATCAGGTCGCCAATGAGCAATTATTAATCGAACTGGAATCTCTGAATCCGACAGAGGACAGCGATTGATGAGTGAAGACGAGTTTCAACGCCTATTTGGCAAGCACCCGGTCCGGGAAGCCCTACTATCAGACCGCCCAGTTTATAAACTGATTTTATCAAACACTTTAAAACCGCATATGCTGCGTGAGTTTGAGCATTTGGCAAAAGAGCGCCAGATTCCGGTTCAGCACGTGCCCAATCACAAGCTCAATCAATTGCTACCGGATCTTAACCACCAGGGCATTGCTGCTGAAACTGGGCTGTTTGACTATGGGGACTGGGAGCAATGGATCGAAGGGGTCAAGGCCAAAACCGAAGATGCCCTGATCCTGGTACTCGATCAAATCCAGGATCCGCACAATCTGGGCGCTATCTTACGCACAGCAGAAGCCGCTGGCGTTGATGGTGTGATCATTCCACGTCATGGGGCCGTCGGCCTCGGTGAAGTCGTCGCCAAAGCCTCAGCAGGCGCGATCGAAACCATGCCCGTGCTACAAGTCACCAATCTTTCTCGCTGCTTAGAAGAACTGCAAGAGATGGGGTGCTGGTGCCAGGGCTTATCTGCTAACGGTGGCCAAAACATTTATCACAGCAATCTCAAAGGCCCACTGGTACTTGTGATCGGCAACGAACACAAGGGTCTGCGCCCCAATGTCGAAAAGCATTGTGATGTCTTACTACATATCCCGGCAGAAAGCGATCGTTCCCTCAACGCTTCGGTAGCGACCGGGATCGCCCTTTTTGAGGCTGTGCGCCAACGCAAACACCTCAAATTTGATGCAGCAAAACAAAGAGACCCCCTGATCTAAATACTACAAAAAGTCAACTTCAGTATAAGTATTAGGCTCGCTAATTTATAAAAACACCACTCATTGTCATCTTGCTTACAAACCGAGCTAGGTTTTTTTTGCTAGACTGTGTTTGGATGATGCAGACTGTCACTTGACAGTGTTCACTATTGGATCAATGAAATCAAAAGGAAATTCCTCAAATGAAAAAAAATCAATTCTTAATCGGCGCTGCTTTAGCAGGCCTGACCATGACCCTGAGTGCCTGTCCTGAACAAGCTGCCCAGGCTAACGAAGGCCAATGTCATGGTGTGAACTCATGTAAAGGTCAAGGCGAGTGCTCTGGCGTCGGTCACGATTGTGGCGGCCATAACGAATGCAAAGGCCAGGGCTGGACCAAAACCACCACAGAGGCCTGCGCTGAACAAAACGGCGAATTTAAGCCTCTCGATCACAAGCCTGAAGCTACTGACGCCACACACACTGAAAGTACCGACACAACAACTCCTGAAAGTACTGATACAACGACTACCGAAGCCCCCCCAGCAGGTCATTAGTCTATAAATGTTTGGCGTTGGCCTGCGAACCCGGCACTATACCCGTCTGGAATCAGACTTAGAGTCTGAGCTGGATTGGTTTGAAATCCTAACCGAAAATCATCTCGGTTCGCAGGGACGCCCACATTTAATCCTGGAGCATTTACGCCAGCGTTACCCTTTTTCTTTTCATGGGGTGTCACTCAATATCGCCTCTCATGAACCCCTCAACCGCGACTATTTAACGCAACTCAAAGCCTTTGCCCAAGAATACAAACCGGTCTTGATCTCAGACCATTTGTGTTGGACGGGCCTTGCCTCCGCCAACTTACACAATCTTTTGCCGATTCCCTACAGCTCCGAAAATATCGACTACCTGGCAGCACGCATACAAACAGTGCAGAACTTTTTAGAACAACCGCTGGCACTGGAAAATCTCTCAGCTTATTTTAATTTTAAATCCTCCAGCCTGACGGAATGGGATTTTTTGGCCCAATTGGCTGAGCAAGCCGACTGCAAGCTATTGGTCGATATCAACAATATTTACGTCAATGCCACCAATCATGGTTTTGATGCCAAAGTCTATTTGGATGCCATTCCAGCGGATCGCATCGCCCAATACCATTTGGCTGGCTATTCTGATCTCGGCACCCATTTGTTCGACACCCATTCGCAGGCCGTTTTCCCGGCTGTCTGGGAGCTCTACCGTTATGCCTTACAAACCAAAGGCCTGCGCCCGACCTTGATCGAATGGGATGACGAGATTCCCGACTTTGAAGTTCTCGAAGCTGAAGCCCTGAAAGCCAAAGCGATCTGGCAAGAACTGCAATTGAATCATGTCTGATTTAGCTGCTTTTCAAAGCGCCTTTCTTGAAAATATGCAGCAGCGGCTACAAACTCCCGTTACACCTTCTGCTGAGCTTTATCAAGAAATTATTCCCGCCCAAAAACTCAACCCAGAACAAGCCTTGCAAATATACAGTCAGGATTACAGGGTGCGCTTGAGCCAGGTCTTACTGGATCATTTTCCAGCGACCCATTATATTCTGGGCGACGACGATTTTTTGGCACTCTGTCGGGAATTTATTTTTGTACAGCCCTCGCGGCATTATGATCTGGGGCAATTTGGCGCCTTGCTGCCAGTCTTTTTAAAGACCCATCCCAGCCAACAAGAGCGCCCTTTTTTGGGGGATTTAAGCAGTCTCGAATGGGAGCTGAATCAGATTTTCCATCAGCCGCAGCTGTCTGGTGATGACCTCAGCCTGATGCAAACCGCAGCAGACCCAGGCAGTCTTTGCTTTCACTTTATTCCCAGCCTCAGGCTCTGGCAGAGCCCTTACGCCATTTTTGACCTCTGGAATCTACGCAAAACCCCTGACAAGATTTTTGAGATCAATGCCCCCCAAACCCTGATCTCCTATAAAAATCAGCAGGGTGTACGCGTCTCGCGCTTAAAAGGGATTCAAATTCCATTATTTGAGCATTTACAAGCTGGCCAAAACCTGAGCCAGACTCTGGAGTCACTCGAAACCAACGCCGACTCAGGCGCAGAGATCGCTGAGCTCTTTGCCTTGCTCAAGCAAGAAGCGATTGTCGCTCGCCTGAGCTTAGCCTCAGCTTAAAACATATAATTGGCATAGATTTGTAAGACCGGGCCATTAGAGAGAATCGAAGGCAAATCAAGTCTTTGGGTACCCGAATCATTTTTCACGGTCCACTCTGTAGGTACAGAGACACGCCAGCCGCCTTGCAAGCCGATCATAAAGTCTGGGTTGAACTGCCAACCCGTGCCCAGCAGCGCGGTGGCTCCAAAACCCAATTGCGTGGGTGTGCCTTCTTCACCTGAGTTCAGCAGGGCGCCGCCGATCAGACCGCCTTGTAGTCCAGCCTCGAGCAGCCATTGGCGCACGTACCAGCGCTTGATCAAGCCGACTTCAGCGCTAAAAGGCAGCGCCAGGGCATCGGCATTCACGCCAGCACGATCCCGATCAGTCAAGCCGCCCACTCCCAGGGGCAATCCGGCAGAGCCTGTGCCCAGGGCATAGAGCTCAGACACCCCACTTAAAGAGGCCAGGCTATATTCTAGCCGCAGCCCAACCTGAGGGTTAAACAAACTCTGAGCCTGACTCTCAAAACCAAAAGAGGCCGTCCCAGCCAGGATTTCGAATTGAATGCCCGTCTGCGGGTATTCAATTAATTGATCGCCCAGCTCAAAATCACGCTGACCAATAATGGGCTGCAGACTCAGGCTTTGCTCTCCAAATTCACGTAATTTTGCATAACCGATCGGCACTGGTTTTTCAACGCCATTTTGTAATTGATACTCAATCACCTGGTAGCCTTGATCCAGCCAGGCGCCCAGACTGGTAGCTGTTTCACCCGTTGGCAGACTGACTTTTAAGCGGTCATTGTCAGTATCCAGGTTTTCAATTTGTGTTTTGAGACTAAAAGCTCCCTGCTGTTTGAGAGTTTTGATTAAATCAGCATATGAGGCTTCTTCAAGGGCTTTGACAGCATAAGGAAACATGCGGGAGGCAGGGTCTTCGTTAAGGGCATCATTATAAAGAGGTAGCGCTTTGATCGCTTCGAGTAGCAGCGGTTGTACCAACGGATTCATCGGATCAGCCAGCCCGGCAGTACTGTCTTTGACGCCGTCTAATAAGCTCGACATATTGAGCACGGACATCTCTTCGCTGACATCCCATTCTTTTTCGATCTGGGTATAGAGCACCGGCTGCCCCTGATTAATCTGATAAATATTCAGTGTCAGTTGCAAGGGCGAGACCAGATCTACATACCAGGAGCTGCCATTATTGCGCTGATGTAAGTTTTTGAGCTCCAATGCACCAAATTCCCAATGGGGCACGAGCACATAAGCCGATTCAATAATCTTCTGGGTGTCTTGCCAGGTCACGACTTTTTCACCAAATTTGAGATCAGGGGTTTCTTTTTGAGCGGCCAGGTCACCCGCATGTTGCTGTTGGTAAGCATAAACCTCACGGGCAAATTCGCTCAGACTCAAATTGAGATCAGACACCTCATAATACGAAAAGCGCGGTAATTCTTGCTGCAGCACCCCTAACATTGGCCGAGACAGTTGTGGGTAGTCTTCGGGGTAAACAGTAATATATTTGCGTTCGTAGCTCTCTATTTCTGCGGCACGACTCGTCGTCGTTAAGCAGAAATTAGAAGCTGCGACTAAACCAAGTGAGATAAGAAAAAATATATTTTTGCGCATCTATAACTCCCATTTACCATTCACTGGCAATCATTTAAAAATTTAAGTAGACCAGGTCCAAACGCTCTTTTTTTCATTTTCGCACCCTGAATCAACCTAAAAAACAGATTAGCACAAGCTGAGATTTTCGAAAGTCACCCAAACAGTTCCAGCTGACAAAATCTAACTATAGCTAAGAATAAAACGTAACAAGAAGTCATTATGCTAAACTGATTTGTGATAATTTCACATTTCAAATTCATTTTCATAAATTTTCGTCTTTTGGAGGAAACCCAGATGTCCAAACGTTTCTTGATAGGTTCTTTAAGCGCCCTGATGCTGGCAATGACGTTGCCAGCCAGTGCTGCTACCAGCATCAAGTTTATGCTCGATGGCAAAGAAGTTAAATCGATTCCTGTAGATAAACTCGGCAATGTCACGATTAAAGTGGATGGCGGCGGCCAAAGCTTTAAGCAAATTTGGAATGGCCAATGGCAAGGGATTGATCAATCCCTTAATCTTGTCGCCATGCCTTACGGCCCCAATAAAAGTGCTCCTGGTTTAGATAGCTCCCACAACTGGAAAGGCTATTCGATGTCCAGAACGGGCTACGATGCCAATTGGGTCAATCAAAAAGTGTTGGACGGCAAAATGGAAAAAGCGGCCCGCGTGGATGGACTGGCTCTCTTCGACGCCATGGCAGGTCAGGATCTGATCTTCAGCACCCGCTTCCGTCGCAAAGTCTATACGGGTAAAACCATTTACAAAGATGGCGGCTATGTCAAAGAAACCCGCTGGGAAACAGCAGGCCCCCCTCAGGGACAGGCGATAATAAAGTTAACATCCCCTACTTTTGCTGCTAGCCTGGATCCCAATAATTTATTTGCAGGTGCAATTCAGAAGTTTAATACGCCTCCTGAAAGCGAATACAAAGATAATCGGGCCATGTTATTGTCTCGAACCTTACTCTACCCCAATTCGTATGGTGGCCGTAAAGTCGACTTCAAGGGTTCAAAAATCCTTGGTTTTTCAAGCGCCGAAGGCAAACCCGAATTTAACTGGAACTACCTTGATTCTGATAATAGCCAGTGGATTTACGCCAAATTCCCAGTCAAAATGCAGATTCAAGCCGTGATGAACACCAAATTCGATAGTATGCCATTGCCGAGTAAAACAGATGTGGTTTTTGACTGCCCGATCGATATCGCTGCCAAGCGCCAAATCGGTACCTCCACATGGGTCACCGATGATTTAAATTTTAATGGAGATACTCTAGAAGCTTGTCGCAGCAAAGACGGTAAAACCCCGGCTCAAGTGGCAGAAACTGCCAAATCTCCGATCGGCGGAACCGTGGGTTTGCCAGATGCTGACTCTGCAGCAGATGCAGCCAAAGACCTGCTAAAAGGCTTTGGCTTCTAAGCTTTAATGGTCATAGCCTGAGGTGCATGATTGCCCTCAGGCTTTTTTCTTTTTTGTGGGGAGACAATACAGCGTCAACACCCATTCAGGCCCTTGAAAACAAATCACTTCTTGAGATGCGCCAACAGGGAAATCATGGACTAAGGGACCACAGAGATCGAAGTAGAACTGTTCAGGTTCCAGGATGCTAAAGCAGACTTCTTCGAAGCCAATAAAACGCTTGAGCAAAGGATTAAGGCCTTTGTAAATGCTCTCCTTGGCCGAGAAAATCTGAGTCAACTCCTGTAGATTGTTAGCAACTTCAGCGGGATGCAATATTTGTTTTTGGACTTGCTGGGCGGTTTTGGCGGAGATCAGATGTTCAAGATCAACCCCCAGAGAACGCATCTCGCTCAGAGGCGCCATGACCGCAATCGCCAGTCCCCGCGTATGAGAGAGACTACCACAAAAGTCCTCAGGCCAGATCGGCGCACCGTTTTGATGCATCGGCAAGCCATCCCAGGGCAAACCAAAATGCTGATAAAGCTGATAAGCACACCAACGGCCAGCCAAATAATCGTTTTGACGCTTAGCGACAGCCTGAGTTAAATGAGCGGGGACCTCAAGAAAGTCAGGGAATGACGGAGGCTCTGTAAAGTGCAAGCCCACATAAGCCACTGGTAAGTCAAAGATTGGGAAACCCTGCTGGGCAGCTGCTAATTCAGCTTGAATGGTTCGACTCCCGCTCAAGTGAGCGCTGCAGTGGCGCATAAAATTCTGAAGGGGCCTCTCTGGCCTGATAGCCCTGAGCGAGATAGACATCTTGATAGCCATTAAAATGATTCCAGCTTTGAAAAGCCTGCCCTTCGCGACTATTGGGCTCAGGGTAAGCCTCAATGGCCTGAGCATCGAGATTCCCAGCCAAAATATTGGCTGCCTCAATCAAGATCCGTTCAACACCACGCTGACGCCAGTCCTGGCGACTGGTCACACAATGGATCGACCAGACCCCGACACAGTCGGCAATAGCTTCACCAATGCAATCATGACCCGGCAAGCTGTTTTTGCGATCGAGAGCCAGCCAGCCCACAGGAATAGAATCCGAATCTGCATAAGCCAGAACGCCAAAAACACGCTGGCTAAGCACCAATTGTTCGAAAGCCAATTTGGCTGCTTCCCCTGTAAAATCAAGCCCGATTGGTAAACGGTGGTTCATACACCAGCAACCACTGCAATCACCGCCATACTCAAAATAAGCGACCAGATCTGGCCAGTGGGAAGGAGATAAAACCTGTGTTGAAATAGCCATACGACTTAGCGTAACATAATCTGAAGAAATGCTATCGGGCAGTGATCAGCTTCAAGCCACTTTAGCCTAAGAGACTATTGGGCATCACATAGAGGAGAATCGCCAAATAATGAGCCACGCTGCCCCCCAAAACAAAGAAATGCCAGATAGCATGGGCCAGCTTAAACTTATGATCAAAGACATAAAAGACAGATCCAACCGTGTAGAAAAGTCCCCCTGAGATGATCAAGTAAACTCCCCAGGGATCCAGATTGGCCCAGAGGGGCTTAATCACAAACATCAGCGACCAGCCCATGGCAACATAAGCAAGCGTTGATGGAATCGCAGATCCAATCGGAAAAAAGATTTTATGTAAACAGCCGACGAAGGCCGTAATCCAGAGGAAAGCCAACAAGTAGAGACCGCCATGCTCTCTTAAGGTCAGCAAGCCCATCGGGGTAAAACTGCCCGCAATCAGCAAGTAAATGGCACAATGGTCCACTACTTGAAAGGCTTTTTTATGCACCATATCTGTCGCCAGTGAAGAGTGATAGAGCATCGAAGCGATAAAGAGCAACAAAAGCGTGGTGCCGTAGACGGCAGAGCTAATGATCGGCAACCATTGGCGGGTTAATGTCGCCAGGGAGATTAGGATCGAAAAACCGACGAGTGAAAAAAAGAGCCCCAAAAAGGAGGTCGAAATATTGGCAATTTCTTCAAATTGCTCAGATTGTCTATTATTTGCTTGGATCATTCTCTAATAATAGCTCGAAAAATAAGCTCATAGATCACCAGCAGCCCCCCTAAGCGTCACAATTGTGTCATTTTTTAGAAAAGAGCCCCATTATAGGTCCCCCCGCTGAAAGCGCCACTCACTGACGAGAACCAGACTTTGCGTAGCAGACCTAGCCTGGAATAAGGGCAGCTAGTCCGGGCAAGTCTTTGATAATCAATTCTTTTTTATCAAAATCAATCAGGCTATTTTCACGAAAGCGGGTCAGCGTACGCACTGTGGTTTCGACAGTCGTGCCCAAAAAATTAGCTATTTCTTCGCGGCTAAGCTTAATTTTCAAATGAATCGCGCCATCGGTATCAGTCTCTCCGTAAGCTTCTTTCAGCATCAAGAGCATTTCAGCCAGGCGCTCAGAGACTGAAGCGTAGGCTAAATCCAGAGCTCGGGATTCAGCAGCCCGTAAATCTGTGCCCAGTTGCTCCATCAAACGCAGGGCAAATTCAGGGGCTGCAGCCAGCGCTTTCATAAAAGGCTCCCGCTCGATAAAGCAAATACTGGCAGTTTCCAGAACCTCTGCTGTAGCAGCATAGGTTTCATGGGTCAGAAAGGCCCGATAGCCTAGTAAATCACCAGCTTTGGCAATACGCGCGATATAGGTTTTGCCGTCGGGGTGCTGTTTACTGAGTTTGACTGTGCCTGATTCAAGACAATAAACCCCATAAGGTCGGTGCTCTTCATAAAAAATGACCTGCCCTGGCTGATACGTTCGGTGAATTTTATTGACGCCAAATTCAGCCAGCACTTTTTCAGGCAGACAACCCAGCACACCTAAGTCGCGGCTATCACAGCTATCACAGTCTTTGATGGGTGTTGGTCGTGTCATAGATTCACCTTTACTTTCTGATCCAATTATAACGTGCAATTGGAACTGTTTTCAAACTCTAACCTTTACCCGGCTAACGCAGCGGCCACAATCAAGCACCTACAAAGATCGGATTCAGCATAATATCTGCCAGGCTATATTTTTCTACCGAGCTTAAATAATCTGCCTGGGCCTGGAACAAGATTCCCTTGAGTCGGCAGTTTTGCTCTAATTTACAGAGAGGCTCATAGCAATTGACAGGTGCCAGTGTCGTTTCCATCAATTCGATCACCTGCCGTAAATTGATGCTTTCTGCTACTGCTCCCAGGCGAATCCCGCCCTGATTGCCACGCACACTTTGAATAAAGCCTGCCCGGGCCAGTTTGTTAACAATTTTCATCATATGATTGCGCGAAATATCAAACAAATCAGCCACGTCCTGGATTTTCACCAGATCAGTTCCAGGAAGTGATGCCAGATAGATTAAGACCCGAAAGGCATAGTCTGTATGTTTGGTCAGTTGCATTGTTTAATCCCCCAAATGACGTGTCAGGCCCGTTAACGCGCATTGAAAGGGCGGCATTTCAGCATAAAAATCGGCAATCGCCTGACCGATCTGCTCCAGCTGCTTTGCAGTTAATTCTGCTTGCAAGGCTTCAAAATATTGGCGCTCTTCTTTGCGAATATGGGTTTCCAGCGCCTCAGCTAGCTCAGCGAAAGCAATCGCTAAAGCTTCAACCGGCAGACTTGAAAGCTGTTCAATTTTTTGCTCGATCTGCTGATGCTCAGTCAATAAATCTTGCGCCAGGCGCTGAGTCGACGACGAGACTTGAGCTTGCAATGGCAAAAATATGAATTGTTCTTCAGCCGCAAAATGGGGCTGCAACTCTTGTCGCCAGATTTTCTGAATACGTTCAACCTGCTCAATAGGAGCTGCTGGCCATTGATAACGTTCGCTAGATCCCGAACCATGCTTGAGACAGTAAACCAGAACCAGGGCGCTAAGATGATCATGCGACAAGGGGACCAAAGCGGGATCTCGTTTCATTTCAGGCTCCTTTTGGTTTAGCTTGACGCCCTTCAAAGATGTATGTATTATACCTTTTTATAAGATGCATTTTAAATACATCTTTAAAAAGATCAAATTGATGGGGTTTTCATGTAATTGATAAGAGACCTGAATCAAGCTTGAGTTTGATCCAGCGCAAAGACAGCTTTGGATCCTGAACGTATGCTAGAAAAAGAAACTCAACAAAGGGGTATAGCTAACGTGATTACAAGTACCGAGCGTTCATTTTCACGCTATCATCTTCCGCGTGAACTGCTGCGTAAATATGCGAAGCCGGGGCCTCGCTACACCAGTTACCCAACCGCACCGGTCTGGTCCGATGACTTTGACGCCTCAGCAGCACAAGCCCTTTATCAAGAAAACAACGTCAATAAAAGTAAGCAGCCATTGGCTCTCTATTTTCATATTCCATTTTGCCGCAGCTTATGCTGGTATTGCGGTTGTCACGTTAAAATCAGCCGCAATGATCGGGTCACGATCCCCTACCTGCAAGCATTAGATCAAGAATTAGAATTAGTCAGTCAATACCTGGAACCCGAACGAGAAGTCAGTCAATTGCACTGGGGTGGGGGCACGCCGACTTATCTGGCTCCAGATCAGATCGAAACATTGGTAGGCATGGTTAAATCACGTTTTCATTTTCAGTCTGATGCTGAGATTTCGATTGAAGTCGATCCACGGGTCACCCGCCGGGAGCATTTAGAAGCGCTCAGACGCTGTGGTTTTAATCGCATCAGTATGGGAGTGCAAGACTTTAACCCAAGCGTTCAGGCGGCAGTTAATCGCATTCAAACCCTGGAGGCCACCGCTGAATTAATTCAACAAAGCCGAGACCTGGGTTTTCAGAGTATCAATATCGACCTGATGTACGGCTTGCCCCACCAAACAGTAGAGTCATTTACAGAAACCCTGGCCCAGGTTCATAGTCTGGCTCCTGATCGGCTGGCTTTATTTCACTACGCCCATGTGCCCTGGCTAAAGCCGGCCCAGAAACTGATCCAAACTGACGCCGTCCCCGACTCTGATACCAAATTGGCGATTTTTGAATTGGCGATTGAAACCCTAATGCATCAGGGATACCAATACATTGGCATGGACCATTTTGCACGACCCGATGATGAGCTCAGCCTCGCCAAAAACAACCAAAGCTTACGCCGCAATTTTATGGGCTATACTACCCAGGCGGGTACCGATCTCTATGGATTTGGGGTTTCTGCCATCTCAGAAATAGAGGGGCACTTCATCCAGAACCAGCGTGATCTAGAGACTTACCAACAGACCTTGCAATCAGGCAAGCTCCCTACCCTGAGAGGGCTACGTTTGCAATTTGACGACCATCTCCGCAAAGCGGTCATTGAAGCACTCATTTGTAATGGAAAACTCGATTTCAAGCGTATTTCTCAAGACTATAAAATTGATTTTGAAAGCTATTTTGCCCACGAACTGCATGCCTGCCAAGACTTGGCTGCAGATGGCTTAATTCGACTGAAATCAGACCAGATAGAAGTCTTACCCCACGGACAAATCCTGATTCGCAATATTTGCATGATTTGGGATGCTTATTTGAAACCCAGCCAACCCGGAGAAAAATTATTTTCTCAGACACTTTAGCAAAAAAATTAATATATAGAGGAAAATTAGTATGAAAACCACAAACTTACTTGAGGATTTGAAATTTTCTGACCAACGGGGACTTTCTGAAGCTTTACTTGCCGATCAACAATTACGGATTTTGCGCTTTTGCTTGCATCCCCATCAAGAGATTGCGGAACATAGCTCACCACATTCCACTGTCGTTTTGGTGGTACTCAAAGGCAAGGGGCTATTTAGCGGTGCTGACGGAAAAGAGACTTGCTTAGAAGCACAATCGATGATCGTCTTTCAACCGGGTGAAAAACATCGGATTCAGGCCCAAGATCAAGAACTCGTCTTTCTGGCTTTTTTACAAGGTGCTGAAGTCGAGCACCCCGCTGTAGGCCTAATGGCTGATTAATTGAGCTAAAAACACAATTTATCCAGGAGGATTTAAAGATGAATTTAATTGAACGGCCCGTCGGAGATTTGTTACGAGAAGCACCTGAGCGCAGTCAGGTTTTTAAGAAGTTTGCGATTGACTATGGCTGCGGCAATGAACTCACACTTGCTGAGGCTTGCTATCGCCAGAATATTGACCCTGAACTTGTGGTTCAAGCATTTAAGGATGCCCAAAGCTCACCGAATGACGGATTCATAAATTTGCGACTGGATCTCCTGGCTGCTGAAATTGTGGAAAAACACCATCACTTTGCGCGTGAACAGGGCACACACATTCAACCCATACTGAGCAAAGTCTGTCGTGTACATGGTCGCAAAGAGCCCCGTCTCCTGGAAATTCAGCAGATTTTCCAGGCTATGCATCAGGGTTTATTGCAACATATGCTAAAAGAAGAGAATGTACTTTTTCCATTTTGTAAACGACTTGAGTTTGCGATCGAACCTGTGAGTATGGGCTGCGGTTCAGTCGCGAATCCGATTGGTGTGATGGAGTCTGATCATGAGCATACCCGCCAAGAAATGCAACAAATTAAAGACTTGAGCGATCAGTTCACACCACCTGAATGGGCTTGTAATTCCTTTCGCGTGCTCTTTCATGCCTTACAAACCTACATCGAAGATCTCGAAACCCATATGCATCTGGAAAGTGATTTGCTTTTTCCGGCCGCCTTACGACGAGAAGAAGACTTAAACATGGAAGCAGAGGCAGAAACTCCGCTACAGACTCCACCAGGTACTTTCGCAATGTAGATCCCTAAAAATGAAAGCATCAGTGTCATTACTACAGCCCCCATCTCTTGTGATGGGGGCTTTTTTTAATTTTGGCTTAGACGCTCATAGAGATCGCTTAATGCTTCGGGCAATTGAGACGCATGGGGCAGAATCCGATAAGAGCCATGCCCTAACATCAGCGGTAAGTAATGTCGTGCAGTAGCCTCTACTGCCAGCCCATAGATTTGAACCCCTGTTTGTCGGGCTTCTTTGATAGCCTGCCGCACATCTTTCAGACCGTATTGGCCTTCATAACGGTCAAAGTCATTGGGCTTGCCATCAGACAATAAGATTATCCAGCGGGCACGTGTCCGCTGCTCACGTAAGAGAGCCGTACTGTGGCGCAAAGCAGGTCCAATCCGGGTGTAGCCACTGGCTTCAGCAGCTCCCACTCGCGCAACAGATGACTGCCAGGACTGATCAAAGCGCTTAAAAGTGAGATAATCACAGTGGTGACGGGTGCGTGAACTAAAGCCATCAACCTGAAAGGAATCGCCATACTCACTGAGCAAATCCCCCAGGATAATCACGGCTTGTTTTTCGACATCTAAGACCCTCTGGCCGCCTGTGTAACCATCACTTGAGAGGCTAAGATCTAACAAAAACAAGATGCTGAGATCGCGCTGCTGACGCCGCCGCTGGATATAAACACGCTCCGTCGGCGAACAGCCGGCTCTGATATCGGCGGCACGATCGACCAGGCGGTCGAGATCGAGTTCTTCACCAGAGAGTTGCGCCTTGATTTGCGTTTGCTGATTATAAATACGAGCAAAGCGCTGAGCTAAGCGTCTGCGGGTCAGGCGGTGCTGTACCAGGGTTTGTGAAATATAGTCGGCATCTTGTAAACTGGTTTGCGCTGGATAGACTCGGCACCAATCGGGCCGATAGCTTTTCTTTTTATAATTCCACTCCGGGTAAGGAATAAAATAACCGCTGGCAACCTGATCCTGACTTTCAGGCGTACCCAGCCCTGGTAAAAACTCAGTTTGAAAAACCGAGTGCACCGGGTCGTCACTGCGCACCACCTGACGTAAATCGACTTCTTGCAGAGCTTCAGCATGTTCACTGAGGTCATCACTCCCATCCGTTTCCCGCCAGGTCCCCTGAAACTCCTCGATCGTCTCGACTTTTCCGTAGTAATGCTGCAAATTGTATTTGCGTATGGCTTCGCGGTCAGCCTCCAAAACTTCAACTTGCTCTCTGGCGGGCGCTTCGAGCATGGCTTCTGGCTCTGAACTGGGCTCAGATGGCTGAACACCCTGAGCATTAGCCGTCAGGAGTCCTGAGGCTGATACACTTGACTGCATCCAGTGCCCCCAGATCGGCCAGGCTTCATTTTCACTCACCCCGCGAGCTACTAAACAAGCTAACAAGCGCTCGTAAATAGCTTCACAAGCAGGATAAGTCTGGAACAAGCGCTCTAAAACTACCGTTCGGCTCTCATAAGCTTGTTGACGTGAGGTTTCTAATGAGTAGCTTCCTGAATGATTATTCAGCTTCAAGTCTCGTTGCAAAGTGAGATAGGCCACCCGAAACAGATAAAAGCTCAGGTTCTCTTCGCTGCTATCGCCGATCTCAAATTTGGCTGGCAAATAATAAAAACAATCGTTCCAACCGCCTTCTGCTTCTGCCGTTAAGATTTCAATCGCTTCACCCGTCAATAAACGTGCAAAGATCGTCAGGCGACTGCGTACTTGCAGCAACGAAACAGTGGCTGAATCATCCGTCTGATTCCTATCTCCTCGTTGGCCAAGTAGCCAGTGCCAGGCCTGACGAAATACTTTTTGTTGCCAATCCATGGTGGAGCTCCTTGCTTGCTAAAACAGCATGGCAACCAGATCCTGAAGTGCAGCACGGGTGTCTGCCTCATCAGTCAAAGGTTCAATGATTCCGACCTGGCAAGCCAGACGGGCAGGCAATTCATCAGCAATTAATTGAGCGGCATCGACCAATAAACGGGTCGATACGGTCTCACTCAAACCCAGCTCTGGCAATTGTCTGATTCGCAAAGCCAGACGTACCAATTTAGTGGCATTCCCCGAATCAACCTGGCTCTCAGCGATAATAATCTCAGCTTCGCGCTCCGGGTTAGGATAGTCAAAATTGAGACAAATAAAGCGCTGGCGTGTGGACGGTTTCAGCTCTTTGATACCTCGCTGATAGCCAGGGTTAAAAGAAGCCACCAACATAAACTCAGGGGGAGCCAAGAGCGTTTCATTGCGACGCTCCAGATAGAGTGCCCGCCGGTGATCGGTCAGGGAGTGTAAGACCACCAGCGTATCCGGTCGCGCTTCGGCAATTTCATCCAGGTACAAAATAGCTCCCTGACGCACCGCACGAGTGAGAGGACCATCTTGCCAAATTGTCTCATTGCCTTTCAGCAAATAGCGTCCCATCAGGTCAATCGCTGACGTTTCTTCATGACAAGAAACAGTGATCAGCTCCTGACCCAGGGAAGCAGCCATATGCTCCACAAAGCGAGACTTGCCCGTCCCTGTGGGGCCTTTGAGTAAAAGCGGTAAGCGACGCCGGTGAGCATGAATAAAAACTTCATTTTCCTGGCCAAGGGTCTGGTAATAAGGGATCTCAGGAGCGGTCGCCCGCTCCTGAACCCTGGATTGATCAAGCGAAGGTCTGCTCATTGGATAGATTCTCCTCTGCTTTTAAAGGCTGTAGATCGTTATGGGGCAAGCCATAACGAATAAAGTCGATCATCAAACAGACAATCCCAGCGGTGAACAAGGTTGCACCTAATAACAGGCCCACAAAGTGAACCTCGATTTCATGTTGCACCAGCATAAAGTCCATACCGACTTTGCGCTCCAGATAGACCTGGGCCACGCCAGCGATGCCAAAAGCAACAGTCATGGCACTCATGCCAATATTCGACATCCAAAAAGCGAGGTGGCCAGTTTTGCTGTTCCAGAGTTTGCGTCCGGTCATTTCCGGCAGGGCATAAGTCATGATCGCAATCACGATCATGGCATAAGCTCCCCAGAAGGCCAAATGGCCATGCATCGCTGTCACCAGGGTGCCATGGGTATAAATATTGACCTGCGGAATCGTGTGGGCAAAGCCCAAAAACCCAGCACCGACACAGGACATAATTGCCGAGCCAATCGTCCAATAGAGCGAGATCTTATTGGGGTGATCCCGACCACTGCGGCGATACATCGCGACAGCAAACAAAGCCATCGCCAGGAAAGCCAGGGGTTCCAGGGCCGAAAAGAAACCACCGACAGCCAGCCAGTACTTGGGAGCGCCAATCCAATAATAATGGTGGCCGGTGCCCAAAATACCAGAGATAAAAGTCAGACCAACGATCACATAGAGCCATTTTTCGATCACTTCGCGATCGACGCCAGTCAGCTTGATTAACAAGAAGGCCAAAATCGAGCCCATAATCAGCTCCCAAACGCCTTCTACCCACAGATGCACGACCCACCAACGGAAATAAGAATCGATACTTTGATTGTCAAAGTAAATCATGCCGGGTAAATAAAGCAAAGCAGCGGAAACCAGCCCCAAATAAAGCACCATACCAGTGGTGCTGAATTTTTTACCGCGTAAAATGGTCATACCGATATTAAAAACAAAGGTTAAGACATTAATCACGACGAGATAGTCTAAAGGTCTGGGGATTTCTAAAAATTTGCGGCCTTCCCACCAGTTAAAGTGGAAGCCTATAATTGACGTTACGCCAACTAGAATCAAGGTAATTAATTGAAAATAAGCCAGTTTCACCGAGTAAAGCTCTCGGCCGGCTTCTTCAGGGATAATATAATGTGCGGCTCCCATAAAGCCGCAGAGTAACCAAACCACCAATAAATTGGTGTGGGTCGCACGAGCTGCATTAAAAGGGATGATCGGATGGAAAACATCCAATCCAACGTGGGCAAAACCCATAATAAAACCGTATACAATCTGTAGCCCAAATAAGAGCATGCAGGTTGCAAAGAACCAGTAAGCGACTTTTTGTGATTGAAATTTCATGCTTTGCTCTCCTTATTATTCTTGTGCCGACAGGAATTTAACCAGCTCAGCGCGCTCTGCATCAGACATCGGTAACTTTGGCATCGTCGTCCCTGGTTTGACAGCGGCAGGGTCTAGTAACCATTTGTCCATCCAGACCGCATCAAATTTTTTACCGACACCATCGAGAGCCGGCCCGATGCTACCACCGCTGCCACTTAGACTGTGGCAAGAGGCACAAATCTGGGTGTACATTGCTGGTGCTGCAGGGCCATTGCTGGCCTGTTTCGCTAGCGGTGGTTCAGAAGGCTTCAGGTCGGGCTCAGCAGGAAAACCATTCAAATCCATTTCACCAATCCATTTAAAAAAGGCAATCAAATCGTCCATTTCGCCATCTTTAAAGTGGTAATTCGTCATGCGCCGCTCACCGGGATACATGGCTTCAGGATCTTTTAAAAATTGCTTGATCCAAACCGGGCCACGGCGGTCATAAACTTTGGTCAGCTCAGGTGCGTAATAGGCACCTTCCCCCATAATCGTGTGGCAGCCCATACAATTGTTTCTATCAAAAATATGTTTGCCACGTTTGACCTCGGGTGTGATATTTTCGGCACCCGTTTGGGCTGGAATAGCCATCATCGTATCGACTGTTAAAAATAAGAAAACACCCGAAAACAAAATAGTTCCAGAGATAAAAAACAAACGGGCTTGAGATTTAGAGAGCATGTTTTGTGCTCCTTTCGCAGGTTCAGTTCTCATTGACTGTATTGCTAGCATATAAGCTCTATTTTGATTTGACTTTGCGCTAGCACAAAGAGCGATAGGTAAATTTGCTTTAAAATGAAAATAATCGATTTATAAAAGAGGCTTATATGAAATTCATGTTACGATCTACAGCCTTAAGTCTGGCTCTGGGGCTCAGTTTTTCGTTCGGAGTTCAGTCAAAAACGTTTGCCCAAACCTCAGTGTCAGAGCAAGCCCCCCCTGATATTTTTGAAAATCTAAAAAACATTCCTTTGGATCAGGAGCAGCAAATTTTTCTTGATCTGGCAGGATCCATTCGTTTACGTGGCGAAGGCTGGTCAAACTTTAATTTTGAACCTCAGACGACCGAAACCCAAACCCAGGATATCTTTGGTCTGAGTCAAGTGCGTCTATCTGCCAATTTACGGGCCTGGAATTTCTTTCGATTTTATGTAGAAGGGATTAGCGCACTCTCAAGCCCGCGCCATTTAGCAGGCGGAAATCGGAGTATAGATCTGGACGCGCTTGATTTTCAAAATCTGTATATTGACCTGAACTGGCCCCTGACTGAGAAGCTCAGCTTAAGCCTACGCCCAGGCCGTCAAGAAATTGATCTGGGCAGACAGCGTTTGGTAAGTTCATTGGCCTGGGTCAATACCCGGCGTACGTTTGACGCCGTTCGTGTTACTCTCGCAGACACTCCCTTTGGCCTGGACGCCTTTTATGCCCAGCTGGTTCAGGTTCAGCCCTGGCAGCTCAATTCCAGCAGTCCAAATAATAGTCTGTATGGCTTATATAGCCACTGGAAAGCCCTTGAACATCTGGACACAGAATTTTATTGGCTTGGATCGCATCAATCCCAAAGCGCTTTTCAAAAGCTTGTCGGCAGTGAAGATCGCCAAACCTTTGGCAGCAGACTCGTAAGCCAGTGGCCCAGTGGCTGGCGGGGCGAAGTAGAAGGCGCCTGGCAAACAGGCGCTGTGGCAGATCAAAGCATTAACGCTGGATTTGTAGCCACAGAGCTAGCCTATCAACCCCCAGAGCTTAAAGATTGGGGGAAACCGAAATTCTTACTCGGCTTTGATTATGCCAGCGGTGACA
>JBBKWI010000042.1:0-25730 GCA_037968875.1 Candidatus Sericytochromatia bacterium
GTCTAAAGTATAAGCTTCTCCGCGCGGGTCCAGCACCAATGCTTCTTTGGCTATCGCATCGGCTGCCAGTGGGATATCAGCTGTGATCACCAGATCAAGCGGTGCCAATTGGTCGATAATCGTCTGATCGGCGACATCAAAACCGGCATCAACCACCTGCAATTGAATATTCGGGTGCTCTGGGATCCGCATGGCCTGATTGGCGACTAAAATGACTTGCAAGCCCCGGCGTGTGGCGGCCCGATACAATATCTCTTTGATGACGACCGGGCAGGCATCGGCATCGACCCAGATTTTCATCACTAGACTCCTTTTTTTTGAATGCGATCACTTTACCACAAGCTGTCATACGGCCGAACTTTCACTGATGGTTTGCGCTCTCATTAGCGCATATTGATTGCGTCTAACCCCATTCTCTGGTTAGGCTGAGTTTAAATACGAATTTTGATAAAGTGAGAGACACAATGATTAACGCCTATGCCGCTCTTGAAGCCGGTGGAGAACTTAAACCCTTTAGCTATGACCCTGGAGCATTAAAATCTGACCAAATAGAAATTGAAGTGAGTTCTTGTGGTCTTTGCCACAGCGATCTGAGCATGATCAACAATGACTGGGGCATTAGCCAATATCCGCTAGTCGCCGGTCATGAGATTGTTGGCACGGTGGCCCAAATGGGCAATGATGTCGTTGGCTTCGAGCTGGGGCAACGCGTCGGCCTGGGCTGGCATGCCGCTTTTTGTAATCACTGTGTCGATTGTAAAAACGGGGATCACAATCTTTGCTCACAGGGGCAAGGAACGATCGTCGGGCGCCATGGTGGCTTTGCTGATAAAGTCCGCGCTCAGGCCAGTGCTGTCGTGGCATTACCGGAATCTCTCAATGGCATTTCAGCCGGGCCGCTTTTTTGTGGTGGCATCACAGTCTTTAACCCATTGGTTCAATTTGACGTTAAGCCCACGGACAAAGTCGGCGTGATCGGGATCGGTGGCCTCGGCCATATGGCGTTGAAATTTTTGAATGCCTGGGGCTGCGAAGTGACTGCTTTTACGTCGAGTGCGTCTAAGCATGATCAGCTGAGCGAAATGGGTGCCCATCATGTGCTCAATTCACGGGACTCTGAAGCGATTCAGTCTGCCGCCAGAAGCTTTGATCTCTTGATCTCGACAGTCAATGTCAGTTTAGATTGGGCGACGTATTTGGGCACACTCAAACCCCGTGGCCGTTTGCATCTGGTCGGTGCCACTCTCGAACCGCTGGATATCAGTGTGATGCATTTGATGTCTGCTCAGCGCTCGATCTCAAGCTCGCCGGTCGGCAGCCCGGCCACGATCGCTAAGATGTTAGATTTTAGTGCCTTGCATCAAGTAGAGCCTGTGATTGAAACCTTCCCAATGGCAAAGATTAACGATGCGATCGCCCATTTGGCTTCAGGCAAAGCGCATTATCGAGTGGTCTTGACGCGCTAACTATAAATTATTGATAAACCTGAAAGCTTTCAATCATTTTTTTGATTTCATTGGCATTTGCATGTTGATATTGATTGATTTCGATTCTCATTGCTGGATTTTTGCCGAGTAAATAGAGCTTGTTGTCTTGTCCTTCAATTTTACACGCTGTTACAAGACCCACTTTATTTGATTTGTAATTGAGTGCGTTGAAAGCTCCAGCGTTTATAGGTTTGCAAATGCGATAGGTATAGGAGACATCCAGGTAAAAATTGAAGGACATATAATAATAAGGTTGGTGAAGGCTTTGGATCCCATATGAATAGGTGTTGTTATATGTTTTTAAATCTGTACTAATACTGCCAGATTTAAGCTCTAAATTTTGAGGGATATCACTTGGAATAATGACTTTCAATAATTTTTTGGCTAGGAAATGATTTTCGAGAATGCGCAGGAAATTCTCAAACCCTCTAAAATTTGGGATGTGCTTTGCCAGCTTCTTTATTTGAAAGTGATGTTGTGTATTTATTGGAATGATACTTTGAATAAAATCTTTCGGTAAAGAATTGATCTGACCTTGTTGCAAGCTAATTTGATAATGAAAGTTTTGCGGTTGAATCAAGACCCATTTTTTATTTTGATATGTAATGCAATGGTTTACTATTCCAAGAAGTGGATTTGCAAAGACTTTCTGTACTGAGGGTTTGCTGCTTTTGCAAAAAGTGGGCAGTGTCATGGGGAGATTAAAATGAATATACTTTGCACCATCAGTGCCCTGGTTTTCAAAATACATACTAAAATCGACTTTTGATGACGTTGGGCTTTGACGATTAAAGTTAAAATTATAGGCATTAAGCTTATAATTTTCAGGCGAATTCTTGGGAACCAAAATACGCATATTTTGGTGCTGCTGGAAGCCCATTTTAAGATCATCAAAGTAGGGACTTAGACTTTCAGCACTGGTTTTTTCAGTTAGGCTGAGAGGGAGAAGCAGAGCCAGGCTGACGATTAAATATTTTATTTTGGTTTTCATATTCTTTCCTCTATTTACTAACCTCAAAATTAGCAAAACTATCTAGTTTTAATATACCCTAATAGATTCTGAATAATATTAAATTTTGTAAATAAAATTTATCGAGTCAGTTTAGCTGCTTCATCTGCTTTGAAAAGTAACAGCGGTTCAAGAGCCGGGATAAACTCCAACGTCATTTCAGGATGATTTTTTAGGCCATCAAAGACAAAGCCCAGTGAGTCTTCTAAATCATCTGCTGATTTGGGCATGGGGGTCAAGTGTGTCTCCAGTGGTGTGCTAAAGTCATCCCAATGCACAGGGATGATTTTTTTGGCCTGGGTATCTACTAGCATCTCCTGGAAAAACTGTTGTTTTTCTGCTGGGCTGAGTTGATCCAGGCCAGGCGTGCAGAGAAAGATCGTATCGGCAGTATAGCCCTTGAGTTCGCCAGGGATGAATGCTGCACCTTTGAGTAAACTGGTACCCAGAGGATGCTTAATTTGTATGGCATAAGTTTCCCCAACTTTGTAAGTGAACATCGAACTGGGTTGATGCAAAGGCTCGCTAATATCCCCCATCATGCCCATGGCTTCTATCAAAAATGGCAGGTGGGTATGTTTTGAAACCAAAAATGTGACTTCAAATTTGCCAAAGTGATAGGCCTTACCTGGGGTAATGACCTGAATTTGAGCCTCGGGAATGTCTGCTCCCCGAGCAATATTGGCCGTTGATTCTGAGCCCAGGATCTGAGCACCTGTCCCCTGTGCGACAGCCCCAATATCCATAGCGTGATCATAATGCGAATGAAAGACCATGATCGCTTTTAAGCGATCGATCTGGTGTTCTGAAAGCAGTCGATCAATCAATTTCTGATCCGTGCGAATCTCTCCCAAAAACAACTGGCCCCAGTCTGTCGGGCGTGTGAAAAAGGAATCTATCATGACCTGGGTCTCGCCATCGTCAAACAGCAAAGTGGTCGTGCCGAAATGGGTCACATGAATGCCTTTGCCAGCTTCAGTCGGCTTTTGTGGCGGGCGCATATAGTCCTGATAGATACGCATATCGGTACGTTGCATTTGGATGCAGGCACTGAGCGAACAGCCTGTAATGACAAGCATTGAGAGCGATAATAATCTATTAAAAAGGGCAGCGGATTGCGTTTTCATCTATCTAGTTTAACAGAGGCAGGTCCCGGTCGTTAATTTGTTTCTGCAAGCGTTCAACCTACTTCAAAAACCTTCTATATACCCCCAATAATTTAGACAAAACAGACTATCCACAGTAAAATGAAGTCATTCATTGCAATGGGGATTTAATAAAATTATGCGGAACGACTCTTAGTTATGACCAGAATTAAATTGCATTTTTTAGGTGCAGCAGGAACCGTTACGGGATCGCGTTTTTTAATTGAAGCCTGTGGACAAACGCTGCTGATCGATTGCGGTCTTTTTCAGGGCCTCAAAGCATTGCGTTTGCAAAATTGGGAGCCTTTGCCCTTTCCAGCAGCAAAGATCGACGCCGTTTTATTGACCCATGGCCATATGGATCACACGGGCTATTTGCCCTGTCTTTTGCAACAGGGCTTTCGCGGTACTATTTATGCTTCAGAACCGACCTCTGAAATCACAAAGATTATTTTGCTTGACAGTGGCAATATTCAAGAAAAAGAAGCACGAAGAGCCAATCGCAAGGGCTATTCTAAACACGATCCTGCCAGGCCACTGTATACGGTTAGAGAAGCCGAAAAAACCTTGAATCATTTGCAGACGATTGAACCTGAACAATGGATTGATCTCTTTCCTGAAGCGGGTATTCGCGCGCGCTGGCAATACAACGGACATATTTTGGGAGCCTGTTTTATTGAACTAGAGATAGAGGGCAAGCGCCTGGTTTTTTCGGGGGATATTGGTCGTGCCGATGATCCCTTATTGTACCCGCCCCATAAGCCCACTCAGGCTGACTTGCTGTTGATTGAGTCTACTTACGGCGATCGCCTGCACCCAGACGAAGATGTGCTTCAGCGTTTGCAAGTCCTCGCCAGTGAAACTTTGGGCCGTGGAGGCAGCCTGCTGATCCCTGGATTTGCCGTAGAGCGCACTCAGACCTTGCTCTGGTTTTTGCGCCAATTGCAAGCAGAGCATAAATTGCCGGATGTTCCTATTCTGCTCGACAGCCCGATGGGGACTCGTGTGCTGAGTTTGTTTGAGCAATTTGCAAGCTGGCACCGGTTAAGCCCAGCAGAATGTCGGCGCTTAACCGAGGGTGTGCATGTGATCAGCCATTACAATGAAAGCCAAAAATGGGCCAAACGTAAGCAAGCCAAAATTGTCCTGGCCGGTAGCGGCATGCTCACGGGGGGACGCATGCTGGGTTATTTAATCTATGAATTGGCCAATCCTGATTCAACGATTTTATTAACGGGCTACCAGGCGGAGGGCACGCGCGGGCGCGACTTGATTGAGGGCGCTTCGGAGCTTAAAATTCAAGGGGGGCATTATTCGGTTCGGGCCCAGGTTTCACAGTTAAAGGGTCTTTCTGCACATGCCGATCAGCGGGGGCTGATTGATTGGCTTTCTGAGCTTTCGGCAGCCCCTCAAGCGCTTTATATTGTGCACGGAGAGCCGGGCTCTGCTCAGGGACTACTGGCCAGCCTGGAGCAAAGAAAGGGCTGGCAAAGTAAGATTGCCCAGGCAGGAGAAGTGATTGAGATCGTCCTTTAAATGACTTGGCAATTGTATTTGTTTCCTGTTACTATACCAATCGGTATATGAAAATGAATACAAAAGAAAAAATATTAAGCACAGCCCTGGCGCTCTTTGCCAATGAAGGCTATGAAAACGTCGGTATCCAAAAAATTGTGAGCGCTGTCGATGTTAAAAAGCCCACGCTCTATCACCATTTTGGCAGCAAGCAAGGCTTATTGTCTGAGGTCTTGCGTGCCCATTACCAGCCATTTTTGATTCAGCTTGGCCAGAGTACTATCTATCAGAGTGACCTGACGGCGAGTTTAGAGCAGATCATGAAATGCTATTTTGGCTTTGTGCTGCAGCAGCCGGAGCTTTACCGGCTGGGTTTGGCTCTGAGTTATGCCTCTGAAAACAGTGAGGGTCGCCTGACTATGGCACCGTTTTTAGAGCAGCAATTGACACTTTTGATTGACTTGTTTGCAGCAGCCGAAGCTGAGCACGGCAATATGCGCGGGCGCAGCCAACGTTATGGCCAAAGTTTCCTGGGCCAAATCAATGCCGCGATTACAGGCTATTATTACCATCAGGGAGCACTCAATGATGAAGCCGCCTTTGTGGTCTGCAAACAATTTATGCATGGTATCTACTCATGAACGGCATAGTCACTCTGCATATTCAAAAAATACCATGCCATCGCTGGCAAGCTAAGCGACTCACTTTTTTTGCCTATGATATACCAACCGGTATGTATACTGTTCTTAAATATATCAAATGATCAAGACCCTAACAGAAAGAAGTTTCCCCATGACAAAACCCAATCCTGACTGGATCCCCCAGGCCATCTTCTATCATATCTACCCGCTCGGTCTGACCGGTGCGCCGCAAAAAAATGACTATCAGGCCGCAGCGGTCGATCGACTGGCGCAAATATCAGACTGGATTCCCCATCTCAAATCACTGGGAATCAATGCGCTCTATCTAGGACCGCTTTTTGAATCCGAAGCTCATGGCTATGACCCGATTAACTTTTATCAGGTCGATCGCCGATTGGGTGATAATCAGAGCCTCCAGCGCTTGGTTCAGGAATGTCACGCTCAGGGGATTCGCGTGATCTTAGATGCCGTCCTCAATCATGTCAGCCGCGACTTTTTTGCCTTTCGTGATCTTTTAGAAAAAGGCCAGGAATCAGCCTATCAGGACTGGTTCATGGGCATCGATTTCAGCAAGAGCAGCCCTTCAGGGGACCCCTTTGCTTACGAAGGCTGGAGTGGGCACTATAATCTGGTCAAGCTCAATCTTAACAACCCGCAGGTCGTGGAGCACCTGACTTCAGCAGTCGCAAGCTGGATCGAGACTTTTGATATCGATGGTTTGCGACTCGACGCCGCTGACGTCATGGAGCCAGACTTTCTCAAGCATCTGTCCCGTTTTTGCGCTGAGCGCAAGCCCGATTTTTGGCTGATGGGTGAAGTGGTGCACGGAGATTATACCCACTGGGCCAACTCCGAGATGCTGCATGCCACCACCAACTTTGAATGTTATAAAGGACTGTACTCCAGTCACAACGATCGCAATTACTTTGAACTGGCACATTCTCTGAAGCGTTTGTTTAACTCTCAAGATGGGATCTACCGGCATTTGCAATTGTATAATTTCGCAGATAACCACGATGTCAATCGCGTTGCCTCAACCCTGACGAATGACGCCCATCTTTACCCGCTCTATCTTTTGCTCTACGCGATGCCCGGCGTGCCCTCGATTTATTATGGCAGCGAATGGGGCATCACCGGGACCAAGCAAAATCAGAGTGATGCAGCACTGAGGCCGGCTCTTGATCTGAACCAAATCTCTCAGCGGCCACCCGGCGAAGCCAGTCCAGACTTGATTCATGCCTTGCGCGCTTTCGCGCAGATTCGCCAGCAATCGACGGCCCTGCAAATGGGCGCATATCAGGAAGTGCATGTGGCTTCAGAGCAATTGGCTTTTCTGCGTCAGCACGACAACGAGCAGGTTCTGGTTGTTTCCAATGCAGCCCATGAACCCGTTGATTTAGTGCTTACACTTCCAGGCCCGGATCGCACGGTCGTGGATTTGCTCAATCCCCAGAATAGCCTGCTGATCACACAAGGTAAACTGACGCTTAAGCTGCCCCCCTGCTGGGGCAGCTTGATCCGTTTATAAGCGGTTCCAGGCTGGTTTTAGAGATAAGACTCTAATTCAGCCTGGGTATCTTTTAGTTCGGCCTCTGCATTCATCAGCGCTTCGGCAATTGCCTCATCATCTGAGTCTGTCAGTTCGGCTTCCAGTTTTTTAACCTGTTTTTCCAGCGTTTGGATTTGGCGTCGCAAGGTCTTCTGGGCTTTATAAGCGTCTTTGCCTGTCAACAATGGCTTGGCGGGAGCCTTGCCTGATTTGGCCGCTTGTTCTTCTTTGCCGGTTTCATTTTGCTGGCTAAGCACCTGACGCTCTTTCAGTGAGACATCTCGGCTGAGATGATCACTGTCGTGTTTTTCTAAATACTCAGCATAGCCGCCTTTAAAATCCAATAGGCCTTCGGGCTTTAATTCTAAAACGCGGGTGGCGACTTTAGAGACTAGATAGCGATTGTGTGAGACCAGCAAGATCGTGCCTGTATATTCTGCCAGAGCTTCAATCAGCATTTCAATGGCTTCTAAATCCAGGTGATTGGTGGGCTCATCCAGGATCAAAACATTGCTGGGCAGCAGCATCATGCGGGCAAAAATCAGGCGGGTGGCTTCGCCGCCACTCAGTGATGTGACTTTATTAAAGACATCATCACCAGAGAAAAGCATACGTCCTAACAAACTGCGGATTCTGCCAATCGTTGATGTGGCATCAAAATGATAGAGCCAATCAAAGGCGCTAATATCACCTTGCAGGGCCTCGTGGTAATCCTGCGCAAAATAACCGGGTTTGGCTTCGTGACCCCATTCAAATTTGCCTTCATCGGCGGTCACTTGATCCATCAAAATCTTGAGCAGCGTGGACTTGCCAACACCGTTGGGGCCGATGATAGCAATCCGATCGCCACGCTCGACTTCAAAGGTCAATTGACTTAAGACCCGTTTATCATCATACGATTTGCCGACATTTTCTACTGCTAAGGTGGTCCGGCCGGATTGGGCGTGGGGTACAAAGGCAAAACTGGGGTATTGGCGAGAAGAAGGCTTCTGCTCGATCTCTTCCATTCTTCCCAATTGTTTGACCCGAGATTGGGCACTGGAAGCATGGCTGGCTTTGGCTTTAAAGCGATTAATAAACTCCATTAGATCTGCTTTTTTCTTATCCTGGCGCACGATCGATTTTTCGATCTGTTCTTGCTCCAGAGCTTTGGCGGCGACAAATTCATGATAATTGCCGGTGTATTCACGAATGGTTCCAAAATCAACATCTAATATTTTGCTACAGACGCCATTTAAAAACAAATGGTCATGGGAGACGACCAGCAATAAGCCAGGAAACTCTAATAAATAAGTCTCTAGCCATTTAATGGAATAAATATCGAGGTGATTGGTCGGCTCATCTAAGAGCAAAATTTCGGGTTTTCCGAAGAGCATTTGAGCCATCAAGACCCGTAATTTATAGCCCCCAGAAAGGGTGTTAAGTGGCAGTTCGTGCTGTTCGATCGGGATACCCAAACCATCTAGCATACGTGCGGCTTCAGACTCAGCAGAATAGCCGTCATGTTGAATGATGATATCTTCGGCCTCCGCATAGAGCTGGGCTTCGGCCATATCCATTTCACCTTTACGCACCAGTTGATCCTGGGTTTGGCGGGCTATCCAGAGGGCTTGATTGCCCTGAATCACGACATCGACGATGCGTTGATGTTCATAAGCAAAGTGATCCTGTTGCAAATAGCCCAATTTGGCGTGTTTGGGCCAGCTCATATCGCCATCGTATTCTTTGATTTCACCGGTTAACATCCGCAAGAGGCTGGACTTACCGGCTCCATTGGCGCCGACCAGGCCGTAACGTTGGCCTGCGAACAGTTGTAGGGTGACGTCGCTAAAGAGCGCACGGTCACCAAATTCGAGTTTTACATTTTTGAGTTCTAACATGATAATTTCCTTGCTCTCACTGTACCAGAAGCCAGCTTAGCTGACAGGAGGATAGCTTGAAACCCAGATCTTTGCTTTTTATTTATTAATAGGTTTTGTCTATCTATATTCAATAAATAAACGATTTTGCTGATTTAAGTTTCAATGGCATACTGAAGCTATATCCCACTGAAGGAGTTTTATATGAAGCGAAGCCAAAAAAATCCAGATCAACCAGATCAACCAGATCAAACTGATTTCTGGAAATCAGTTTGTAGTTTGAGCGAGCTTGAGCAAAAGGTGCGAATTGTTTTTCGAGCAGGAAAATCACAGATCGTCGTCTTTATTAGCAATCAGCAAACTTATGCGATCGATAATCGCTGTCCTCATGAAGGCTATCCATTAAGTCAGGGTGAGCTTAACTCAGAGCAATGCACCCTGACCTGCCAATGGCACAATTGGAAGTTTGATCTGCAATCTGGTGAGGCGACCGTTGGCCAGGATTCGGTACGGACTTATGCCAGTCGCATTCAAGATGGCCAGGTTTGGGTTGATCTTTCTCCGCCTAGATTGGCTGAACAAGAGCTTCAACTGATGCGATCAGTCAAAACAGCATTTGAAAAAAGGCAGTACGGCCGCATGGCGCGTGAATTGGCGCGTTTTCATTATTTGGGCTTGGATCCTGAGCGAGCCCTGCAACAGATTATTATCTGGTCTTATGAACGACTTGAATTTGGTATGGGGCACGCTTATGCCGCAGCAGCCGACTGGGTCCAATTGTCACGACAGTTAAGTGACCCTCTGGATCAATTGAGTGCTCTGAATGAAGCGATTGATCATATTGCACAAGACAGTTTACGTCAGCCGATCTTTGCTTATTCTGCTGATACATTAAACGGTCCTGAGAGCCACTTTTTAGATGCTATCGAAAATGAAGAGCAGCAGACCGCATTGGCCTGGTTAAACGGCGCTTTAAACAATCCAGCGATTAGCCTCGCTCAGCTTGAGCGTGTGTTTGCGGAAGCTGCACTAGCGCATTACAACGATTTTGGTCATAGCTTGATCTATCAGGTCAAAAGCTTTGAATTGATCGCTTTATTGGGAGAGCCAGTACTTAAGCCACTTTTAATCAGCCTGACTCGCTCACTAATCTACGCCACCCGTGAAGATTTGTTGCCAGAATTCAAGAGCTATGCACCCGCACTGGCACAATTTAATGAGCAGCTTGTTTCGGGTTGGGGTTCAGACACTCATCCGCCCGATTTTAAAAGCTTGCAAGGTGCTTCTGTTAAGCAGTCGCTGGAATGGGTCCGGCAACAAGCAGCTAGCCACACTCCATTAGCTATTTACCAGGCTTTGTTGGGGGCCAATGCCCATAATCTGCTCTATTTTGATAGCGCTTTTCAGGCCGCCACTGAGAACGCTATATCAGATAATATTGGCTGGCTGGATTTTACCCATGCCCTGACTTTTGCCAATGCCGTCAGGATCAGCTGTCAAAAGCACCCTGAGCTTTGGCCGCAGGGACTGCTGCAATTGGCTGCCTTTTATGGTCGCAACACTGCTTATTTGGATTTGAATCAAGACTTTGACTTTGAGAGTGAAGCTGCTTTAAATCTGGACTGGGAAGCAATTCAGACACAATTGCTTGACCATGGTCTGGGCCTGCCTATTTTTTCTGCACATCTGACAAAAACAGCGTTAGCTATAGCTTCAGAAAGCGAAAGTTTGCTGAGTTCAGTTGAGGACACTCGTCAGTCCCGTCGTTTGTTGAATCTGTCTTTGCAGCGTTTTTTAGCTGCTCCAATCAAGCAGCGGCATTTGCGGCGAGTGATGAAACAAAGCCTGGAACTGGTGTCTAAAGATTTTTAGGTCCTCAGTCTAAAATTTTTAGGCGAAATCATAATTGCCATGCCATAATAGGCATGGTTTTACACCATAATTACTCAGATCTTCAGGAGCTAAAAATGAATGCTTTGACTTTGCGTCCCCCATTTTTATACGGTACGGCCTGGAAAGAAGACCAGACCGAAAGCTTGACCCGACTGGCGCTTGAGCAGGGTTTTCGCGGATTAGATACCGCCAATCAACGTAAGCATTATTTTGAAGCCGCAGCGGGTCAAGCGGTTCAGCAGGCAATCGCTGAGGGCATCACGCAAAGAGATGCTTTGTTTTTACAGAGTAAGTATACTTTTCAAGGGGGGCAAGACGATCGCTTGCCTTATGATCCGAAAGCCTCATTGACCGAGCAAGTTAATCAATCCTTTGAATCGAGCTTGAAGCACTTTAATACAGATTATCTGGATAGTTATCTATTGCATGGCCCAGCTCAGCGCGGCAGCTGGTCAGAATCTGATCAAGAGGTCTGGCAAGCGATGGAGTCCTTGCATCAGGCCGGGCAAGTCAAGCGTATTGGCGTTTCCAATGTCAGCGCAGATCAATTAAAGCAGCTCTGGCAAACAGCCAAAATCAAACCGGCCTATGTGCAGAACCGCTGCTTTGCAGTCAAAGGTTGGGACCGAAAAATCCGTGAATTTTGTCATCAAAATGGCATCGTCTACCAGGGCTTTTCATTATTGACGGCCAATCTAGCGGCGCTTAATCAAGCTGATATTTTTGCGCTATCACGGGGCAAACAAGCCACATTGCCGCAATTGGTCTTTGCCTTTGCTCTGCAATTAGGTATTTTACCGCTGACAGGCACTTCACAGGCGCAGCATATGCAAGACGATTTAGCTGCTACAAGCATCCGTTTCTCAACTGCTGAGATCAATTTATTATTAGCACTAGAACAAGACCCAGGCTAAGCTAGAGCTTGCGATTGAAATAATTCGAAAAGAGCGTATAATAAAGGGCATGTCTATCACTGAAACTGAAAGCCCGCCTGAACACCGTCTCACCCGCTACCGGCATGAAGAAAGCGAAATGCTAATGGCGCGAGGCACAGAGTGTTTGCTTTTGGCTGAAGAAGACAATTACCAGGACAAAGAGCTCTTAAGTGAAGCTTGTGACTCTTTTATCGATGCGATTAAATTTAATCGCCAACATACCGAAGCTTATTTGGGCATGGCCTATTTGCTGTGGTTGCTTGGAGATAGTCAGCAGGCCTTAACATATTTAGAGCAGGGTCTCAGGACACAGCCCAGTCATCCTGATGTTCACCGTCTGATTCAGCATATATCAGGGAAGTCAGTTCTGGGCCAAAGTGCGCCAGCAACACCCGCCAATGCTGCTGTCCAAAAGCAAATTCAAAGTTTAGTAACAGAGCTGCTTGCTGAAAACCCAGCAACGATTACGGCTTCAGTGAATACGCACATGAACGAACGTTTGCAAGAGCGCATGCTGGTCTGGGAGCAAGGCTATGAAGAGGTATTGACTGCGATAGATAGTCTGGAAAGCTTTCATGATCGGGTCATGCTGACTTGTGAATTGTCACCGATCCAGGATCGCATTATGGCTTATCATCAGGCCCTTAAAGACTCAGAGCGCTTGCTTAAGCTCGATGATAAAATTATGGAAAATCGGGATTTGGCTCGCCAATATGTTGAAGAACATCAGAGCGGCGAAGCCGGTATGTTTCAGGCTTATCTTGATATTATGTTGGACAATTGTGATACTTTGGCCGATGAATTGGATGTATTGGAACGAGATGCTCTAAATATTGGGACGCTTGATTCGCATTATCAGCAATTAGTAGATCATGTCGAAGCCTTCCAGAGTCTAATGAAAGGCGAGTTATAATGCCAAATATTCAGGGCGGGGGTGCCCAGTTTCTCCCACAAAATATCCAACGACAGGGTCCGACTCAGCAAAATCAGGCTGCGCAAGCGAATAAAACGACAAGTCCTGAGGCCGCTAAGGATACCGTGCGCCTACAAGCAGCGCCTTCACAAACCACTGTCTCATCACAAATCGTCCAGCGATTGACTTCTGATAGTACCCGTGCCAATATCCATCAATTGATCCAACAGCAGAATGTACAAGTGCCTGAACAAAAGCCGCAATTACAAATGCTGCAAAAACCGGCGATGAGTTCAGCACTGGCTGAAATGTTATCTCAACATCAGCGCCCTGAATCAGCTCAACAATCTCAAACAGCAGGCCTGGCTCAAAATCAGCAGGCACAATTGGCCGGAGGAGCGATGCAGGCAGCTTCTTTTTCAAAGATTCGTAAGGATCCCGAAGATACTGCTGAGCGCAATTCACAGCAATCGGGTAAGCGCGTGCGCAAAGAAGAACAAGAAGGTGAGTTTGGCTCACTGATGGACATGTCTGACGAAGGAGGCATGGGGGGCGATGGGACCCATCAGGATCAACGGTCTGACTCACAAAAGAAAAAACCACTGTTGCAAGCCCAGAAAAAATCACTTCAGAATTTAAAATCTGGAGTTCCTACGAAGCCCGGTATTAAGATGACGGGGCCCCGTTCTGCCACCAGTCAGCCACATAATACGATCAAAAAACCCCAGCCCAAAGCTCCAGTCAAACCGAGCATCACCAACGTCAACTCGTTGCAGTCTCAGGCCAAAAAAATACCACCCAAGCCGAAAACGGATGAGTGGGATTTTTAGACCGTCAGTGTTTTACGCTTTAGCCTTCGATTTGTTTGACGCGACCAACCTGGCCATCTTCTAAGCGGACTTTGATGCCGTGGGGATGCTGGGGGGATTTAGTCAAAATATCTTTTACAATCCCCGCTGTGAGTTTAGCCGATCGTTGATCGGCTTTCAACACAATCTGAACAGCCAGTCCAGCTCGGATATCCTGACGTTGCTGGCCGTTCATTAGCGTCTACGACGTGAGCGATTTCCGCCCCCGCCACTGCTGCTATTGGCATTATTTGAGCCTGAGCGACGATTGCCTGAGCTAGAAGGGGTTGAGCGATTAGCGCTATTTCCGGAAGAACGATTCTCACCCCCCACACTGCGGTTTCCACCCCCGCCACTGCGATTTCCGCCGCCCCGTTGTTGGGCCTGATGATAAGGCTGTTTCATGGGATATGACCAGACATTAGCATCTACATAATCAGGTTGGCGCTCGTCAGATTCAAGATAATCGACATCGCTTTCATTGCGATAAAAAGCCGATGTGTAAGTTTCTTTATTTTGAATGGCATCGGCTTGTTGGCGGCGACTGCTACGTTGCTTTTTAGGCAATTGCAAATTTTCAGGTGGTCGTACAGCTTCATTTCCTTCAGCGATAGGCTCAGTTAGTTCACTGGCTTTCTCATTTTGACGTGAACGACCGTCGTCTCTTTGATCACGGCGTGCCGTTTGCTCCGGACGATCCGCCTGGCGATCATTACCGCGACCTCTGCGGTTCCGGGGTTCACGCTCTGGGCGGGATTCACGGTCTTGTTGTTGTGGCTCACGTTCCTGGTGAGACTCGCGCCCTTGACGCGGTTCACGTTCCTGGCGAGACTCGCGCCCTTGACGCGGTTCCCGTTCCTGGCGAGACTCGTGTTCTTGACGCGGTTCACGTTCCTGACGAGACTCACGTTCTTGACGTGGTTCACGCTCCTGGCGAGACTCGCGTTCTTGACGCGGCTCTTCTGTTTGCGTGGACTGACTGCGGTTGCGATTGTTACGGCGGCTTGATTGGCGCTGAGATCTGGATTCGCTTTGGTTTTCCTCTTCAGATGCAGGTACTTCTGATTGGCTTTCAAGCGCTTGTTGAGAGACAGCGTCTGATTTATTGCGACGAGAGCGACGAGAGCGTGAACGACCCGAGCGCTTTTTTTGATCTGGGTTGGTTTCGTCATCCCGATCTAACTGAGGCTCCGCATTCTGATTGGTTTTATCAAGCGTAATTTGAGTGGAATTATCGTTGTCACTGACTTGTTCGCGCTTCTGATTCGCTTGCGCACGGCGACGCTCATAAGAAGATTGGGGAGCCTGACGCGGTTTAGCTTGAGGCTCTGATTCTTTAATTTCAATCGTTTCAGCGAGTTCTGCTTTTTTAGGGGCTTTGCCTGGGCGTTTGCGAGAAGAACGGCGCGGTTCGGCCTCAATCTCTGGGGCTGCCTCTGAGGCTTGCACTTCCATTTCAGTATCCGACGCTTTTTTAGCATTCGCTTTGCGACCGCGGCCTCTGGCAGGTCGGCTGCTGCTGACTTTAACTTCGTCTTTTTCAATGGGTGCTTCGAGACTAACAGCTTCAAGTACTGGTTCAGTAAGTTTTTTTGTTCTTTTTGTGCTTGCTGAACGGCTGGACTTTGCTGGTTTTTCTGGTGCGGCCTCTATCTGAGGGGCTTCTGATGAAGCAGCCGGTTTTTTGCTGGCTGGCTTCGTTTTTGCCAGCGTTTCAGTCACTGCCGGAGTTTCGGGCTCTGCCGGTGTTTCGGAGGGAGTCTGAGATGCCGGGTAAGCTGAAGCGGCTGCATTTTTTTCGTCGGCTAATTCAATATTAGAGCCAATCAAATCCTCAATGTTTTTAAGGTATTTGAGCTCATTGCGAGAAGTGAAAGTCAGGGCGACGCCTTCGCTGGAAGCACGACCCGTCCGGCCAATCCGGTGCACATAGTCCTCTGCATGCTGAGGCGTGTCAAAATTAATGACATGGCTGACTGCAGGGATATCGATACCGCGGGCGGCAATATCTGTGGCGACCATGACACTGTAATCCCCTTTTTTGAAACCATCAAGGGATTTCTGACGTTGGGTTTGGGTGTAATTTGAGTGAATACAAGTCGCTGAAATTCCTGCGCCAATCAGGTCTCGTGTGATCCGATCTGCGCCGTGTTTGGTTTGTGAAAAGACAATCACAGAGTCAACCACGTCTTCGGCTAATAATTCTAATAAGAGTTCCAGTTTGCGAGTCTGAGCGACTTTGAAAAGGCGTTGCGTGACTGTTTTGGCGGCCTGGGAACGAACCCCAGCTTCAATTGTCGTTGCGTTCTGGGTTAAAGATTGTGCTAAATGCTCAACTTGCGGGGGCATCGTTGCCGAAAACAAGAGGGTCTGTCTGTCTTTGGGTAAATAGGTCATCATGGTTTCAATGTCCGGGATAAAGCCCATGTCTAACATCCGATCGGCTTCATCTAAGACCAGATATTTGACATTATACAAACGAATGACGGAGTTCTGGAGATGATCAATTAAGCGACCCGGTGTGGCGACCACAATATCGACGCCTTGTTGCAAAGCACGTTCCTGGGCACGGGCAGAGATGCCGCCATAAACAGCCAGAGCTTTGATTGGCATAAATTGGCAATACTGGTCAATTGCTGTCACAATTTGCTCAGCGAGTTCACGAGTAGGGGTGACGATTAATGCCTGAGGATGTTTTGATCCTGGCTTGATGCGTTGAATAATAGGCAGAGCAAAGGCTGCTGTTTTACCTGTTCCGGTCTGGGCCAGGCCGATGATATCTTGATTGTCTAAAAGCAGTGGAATCGTTTGGGCCTGGATCGGTGTGGGGTTTTCAAAACCCATTTCTGTCAAACCTTGCAAAAGTTCCGGATGGAAATCAAATTGAGAAAAAGACATGCATTACCTTCGAGTTTTCAGTGTAACAAGTCCACGCTTTGGGGTGGCGAAGATTTCTTTTCGCTAACCAAGGGAGCGGTGTGTCGCTCGACCCTTTATCAAAATCTGTTATGAAACGTGGAAGTCGTTTCAAAATTGATTTGGCGTATTTAACTTGATGATATTCTTTCAATAATACCACTTTAACACGATCCTGCTCAATTGTCCAGCACGCCCGGATCAGAGCTAAACTGCTTAGAGCCAGTTTAAGGCCAAAATCAAAATAAAGTACTGAGCTAAAAATGTAGAGGCACACAGAGAAGCAAAAACAGCCAGGTTTAAATGCTTTAATAACTCGCGCCAGTCACCAGTGAGTAAGATTTGTGTCATCTCCGGAGGATGAGACAGGCTGATGGCTTGTTGCCAACGCTCTTTATCAGGAAAGAGCTGTTGTTTGATTATCAGAAATACGGGTAGATTGAGCAGCAATAAACTCACAGCGATGATGGGTGACACCTGAGAGCCTCCAGATTGAATGAGTTAGATACGTGCATATTTTTGAGGATAGCATAAATCTTTCATAAATTTCAGCTCAAAATTGTATAAAAATTGGTGCAATTTGCTTTACACTAAGATTCAGACTTGCATGAATATGTCATATCAGGCCCGGGTTCAAAAATATTTTGAACTGTGATTTTGCAAATGCCTAAAGGGGAATCTACAAATGTCGACCCAAACCTACTTGCTCAGATCTTGTCTAAGCTTCTCACTGATGTCACTTCTGGCATGTACTCAGCCCCCCAGCAATCAGAGTCCAGCTTTTGCTCCCGTGCAAAATCAGGTTCCCTTTACGCAATTGCCAGGCTCAGACGCAAACATGAATAGCACACAAGCCCAGGCGCAAACTTCTCAAGCCCCGATTTTAGCCAGTCCAATTCAATCATCCCCTCGCTCTTCAGCTAGCCCAATAAATGCCGCTGGGACGAGTGAAGTCCCTGTTGCCTCAACCCGCCCAACCTTCCCTGCCAATTTACCGATTGGCTCCCTCCCTGCCAATTTGCCAGTGCAAGCACCTTATAGTCCACCCGGAGCAGCTGGAACGGGCGACTTCCGTTTACAAGATCGTTTTTTGACGGATCAAGATACCTTTAATCAGTGGCAAGCTGTTTCTTTGACACTATCGGGTAATCAGCTCTTTGTCGGGGCCATCGACCAAAAAAGTCCCACTAAAGGGACCGTGATTCAGATGGACCCGTCTGGAGCCAATTGGAAGGATATAGGTAAGTCGCTTTTGGCAACGATTACTCTGGGCGCATCAGGTTATAAAATCGGTGCCGATTTACGTGGCATGGCTGCAGATGCCAGTGGTCATTTGACAGTGATCGAGAGCAATCAGCAGCTGCATCAATTGCGCGCCCCGGACTATAAGTTGACAACAATGCAATTGGCATTTGGAGGCGCAAGAGATCTGGTTTTTAGTAATCAAAACTACTATATTGCCAGTGCAGATGGTATCCAACAAATAAACCCCACTGACAAAAGCGTCAAATTATTCAGTCCTGTCATCGCAACGGGTGGGCTGACTGCTGATTCCGCCAATTACTTATATATAATCGTCGGTGATAAAATTCAAAAATTGGACCCAAGCGGTCAATCGGGTGAGCTCATTCGTGGTTTAAAGCAAGCCATTGATGTCGCCGTCGATGCAGAAGGCGATATTTTTGTATTAGAAAGCACACAAATCCTTTGGTTTAATGCCAACGGTGAGGCCAAAGGGAGCATCGGGCGATCTGAGTTTTCAGATGCCAGAGCGATTGCGATTGATACGATTGGTAATCTGTATGTTGCTGATGCCGGTTTGGATTATACTGAATCGGCAGTCTTTAAATTTACCCGAACTCCGGCATAAGCACTGCAAGCAACAAGTCGAAATGGACGCTATGAATAATCATCAAATCTGGCTGAAAATTGCCACTGAAGCCGCTGAAGCTGGCGCTGAAAAACTCTTACAATACCTGGGGCGTTTAACGCAAGTGCGAACCAAAACCGCCAGTGGCGATCTGGTCACTGAGGCCGATTTGGCTTCTGAAGCTGCCGTGATTCAAGTCTTAACTAAGGCCTTTCCAGAGCATGCTATTCTGGCTGAAGAATCAGGTAAACAAGATCAAGAGTCCGACTATTTGTGGGTTATAGATCCTCTTGACGGTACTTTGAATTATGCCCATAGCATGCCTTTTTTCTGTGTCTCGATTGCGCTTTTTGTCAAAGGTATTCCCGAAATCGGAGTCATACTTGCTCCCAAATTAGGTGAGTGTTTTCAGGGGATTCGCGGCCAGGGTGCCTGGTTGAATCAATCAGCGATTGTTGTTTCTCAGGTGGCAGCGCTTAAGCAAAGCTTTTTAGCGACGGGTTTCCCTTATCACCGTGCCGAAACCGAAAACAATAATTATCAGGCATTTATGCATTTTGCTAATCGCACCCAGGATATTCGGCGGGCGGGTTCAGCAGCGCTAGATCTGGCTTATGTTGCTTGCGGTCGCTATGATGCGTATTGGGAGCGACATTTGAATCCCTGGGATGTGGGCGCAGGCGTGGTGTTGGTTGAAGCAGCCGGGGGTAAAATTTCAGCTTATAACAATCAGGCTATTGACTTATATTCGGGTGAAATATTGGCATCTAATAGTCACCTACACCCGTTGATGGTTGCTGGTCTGACTGAAGTCTATCCGGCGGGCTAAATTTTTCCTTGTTCCCAATCGCGTATAAGCAGTTCAATATCTGATTGAGCTAAGTTATATAAAGGGTTTTCTGTCGATTCAGGGTTTTGTTCAAAAGTCTGAAACTTAGCATTCAGCATCACCAGTTGTATTTCTGGTAAGGGGATACTTTCGCCTAGAATTTTTTCAAACATATTTTGCACGAAGTTTAAGCTAGCTTGGGGGTTGGCTGCTTCATCTCGTAAGTTAAAGTAAAGCCGCACGTATTTTTCCAGACGCTGGTAGCGATCCGGATCAATGGCTGCTTGATTGTTGCCAGGGACGTCATTAGACGGAATTGAGGACATATTATCTATTTATCCGATAATCATTACTATTTACTAATGATCCTAACAAAGTAAAGCGAGAGAATCCAGTACATAGCTCACGTCTGGAGAAAGCTGGGTTTTAAATTGGCAAAGATCTCTAGAGACTTAAGAGAGCAATAGTGGCCATAGCACCCGCTGCGCTGGCTAACGGAACCGTTAGGTTGTCGTCTGGAAAAGCCCCTAAAAGTTCGCCGACAGCACCAGATGCTGCTGCAACACTTGAAACGATTAAGGTTTGCGTGGGGGTTGCCAAAGGATGTAGCCAGCTAAGCATTATAAAACTCGCCAGACTGCCAGAAAACCAAAAAGCCAGACTGCCTTCAAGGGTCCGATTGCCAGGCAATTGAATTTTGCCGTATTTGCGTCCCACGGCTGCAGCGACTGGATCAGCAACGCCCAGAATGGTCACACCAATCACTCCAATAACTGGATTGGTTAAGGACAAAGCCAAAAGTGCGCTGCCATACCAGGTAGCCGAATTGACTTTTTCGTATTCATGGGGGTGGGCAATAGGGGCAAAAACACCCATAATTATTTTTTTCATTCGTGGGCTGGTACGTTTGAGAATTTCGCAAGTCCAACAGAAGCAAAAATAGGCCAGTGAGATTGCGATCATCCAGGAAAAAGTGGGTACGGATTCGATCATCAACAAAATGCCCATCGCTGAAGCGAAATGAACCAGTGAGCGTTTGATATTAGAAGGGCGAATATTGGGGATCGGACTTTGATAGGCTTCCATAATGATGCTCAGTCCCTGATAAGCACGTTGCAAGCGTTTACGAAGTCCTAGCAAATTGAGATAAGAAAGATGATCATTTAGATCAATCACGGACAGTTCTTTAAGTAATTGCTCAACCACTTGCAAACGCTGTTCGAGGTCATTTACAGGGTAATGGTTTTGTAAGGCTTCGCGTTCAAGCGAAAGCTCATTAAAAGAAATATAGAGATGTTGGACTTCGCTTTCCAGAGAAACGATTCGCGCTTTTAAGGTCTGTTTGCGCATTTTCTGCCAACGCATCGGGTCCAGATCTTTGAGTAAAGCATAGATGCCCAGTGCAAAACTGCGGGTTTTCCCAACCAGAATCTGCTCCATGCTAACCCCTTAAATTTTACTTAAACTAATTATAACCTTACTGGTCTGCGTTTTCCAAGCGCTTTTTCTATTTTTGCCTTACTTTTTAAGCAAATGAAGCCAAATGAAAAATGATTGCTTGAAAACTGTGCTCTTGCTCACGATTTTTGTGAGCCAACGGTCACGATTTCCTGTGTATTGTTGTTATGACTTGGTTTTAGCTGCTTAAAATATAACTTGACAGACTGGCAAGGATACATTAGTATAAAGGTATCACAAACAACCAAACACACGGAGGAACGGATTATGAAAATGACAATGAAACGCGCTCAACTTATGGTGAATGGGGCTTTGACCCTGATGATATTGGCTGCCTGTAGCCCAGGAGCCAATCTAAATGGCAACCTGGCAGCTCCTCAATCACCGGCCCAAAATCAGGTGTCAACCCAAAATCAGGCTTCAGCAGCAGTTCTGAGTTCTGCCATTACAAACACCAGCAGTTCTAATATTGCATTACAACAAGATCTGACACAGGTTCATGATGATGAAGCCGCTTTTGCAGATTCTCTGACGATCGCCAGTGAGTCAGGTTTCTCTACTAAAATGCTAGAAGGTGAACTGGAAGCAGAAACCAGTCTTGAAACAGAAGCTGAAGTCCAGGCTGAGCCACCTGCTCGTCCCGGATTACGCAACCCTCAGCGCCCCCTTCCCCCGACGGCACGACCTGTGGGTTCTGAAGCGGCGAATCAAGGGCAAAGACCTGAAATCAGACGTCCAGCGATGAAGCGTGAAATTCTCAAGCCTCAACAAGCGCGTGAACGTTTTCAACAGGCCAAAGAAAAGCGCCAGGAACATTTTCAAGACTTTCGTCGCCAATCAGCAAAATTATCTGCTCATGCTGCGATTACCTTTAATGATGATGGCAGCTTGACTTTGGATCCCCGTGCTTTTTTCAATTCATACAAAGATGCCATGGCCAACAAGAAAATGAAATTTGAAAAGCATTTGGACAAAGCAAAAGACAAGCTCAAAGCTAATCATGAGTTAAAAGCGGATAAAAAGCAAAAGCTAAAACGCAAAAACTTCTTGATTAAACATTCGGATAAAGTCACGACAGAAAATGCCGATGGCAGCGTGACTGACACTTTTACTGCTGAGTTTAATAACGATAAAGGTGTCAGCCGCAAAACATTTTTGGCAATAACCAAAATGGGCGACAAAGTGATCTTACGTGAATTTAAACTGGAAGCCAAAACGCCTGCTTATGAACGGCAATCAACACGAGTTGAAACCCGTAATGACGACGGCAGTGTCACCATTTTGATGGATAGCAAAACCAGCTGGAAAAATGGTAAAACCAGAGAAATGCATCAGGAGCGCTTACGCAGTGTTGACGGCCAGGTTAGCGGTACGGGTACCATCATTGTGACCTTGCCAGATGGCACTGTGAAAACCAAAACCATGAATGTCACGATTGAAAAATCAGGTGAAATGAACTCAGTTGCTAGTGAAGAAAACAGCTCTGAAGAAGTTGCTATCAGCGAGTCTGCTGCTGGCGAAGCGACTGTGATTGTCGAGAACGAAGATGGAAGCAATCAAGCAACCAGCGTTGATCTCGAAGCAGAAGCGGAAGTGATTGCCGAAGCCGACGTGAGCGAAGTGTCGACAGAAGCTGAAGTGGCCAGCAATACTGAAGCTGAAGCCAGCGCAACTTAATTGTCCTGAGTTAAAAGCCCCCGAGCAATCGGGGGCTTTTTAGTGCTTGAATAGGGGCCATCACAGCTTTCTACTATAAAATCCCAGAAGCCTGCGCTATAATAAGCATCCCAATCTAAGCAAATGAGCAGGAATCATGGCCCAAAGAACTCAAAATCTGACCCTCCAGTTAACGATTTATGATACACCTGAAGATTTAACACTGCCAGACCATGAGCTTTTAGAGGCAGCATTGTTGGCTGCTGAAAACTCCCATTCACCCTACTCTCAGTTTAAAGTGGGTGCGGCTTTGCTGCTGGCTTCTGGGAAGATTTTAACAGCGGCAAATCAAGAAAATATGGCTTACCCAGCAGGCCAATGTGCTGAAAGCATCTGTTTATTCAGTGCCGGTGTGCAATACCCTGAAGAAACGATTTTGACTCTGGCTATTACGACGCCATCGAGTTCTGATCCTGAAGAATTATTGACGCCCTGTGGGGTTTGTCGGCAGGTCATCTCTGAATATCGCAATCGCCAAGATAGTCCGATCCGGATTTTAATGCGCGGGACCTCAGGTCCGATTTATCAGATGGAAGATATTCACGATTTACTCCCCTTGATGTTTAATAACCAACGTATGCGTGAGCTAAGCCAGAGCTGAGATTAATCGCTCTGCGTTAAATCTGTATTGTGATCGTTCAAGCCTGCGCTTGGGGACTCTTGACTCAGATTCAAAAATTGTCTCAGCTGCCATTTTTGCTCAGTTTGCCTTTCCCAGATCAGCAAGTGTAATTCTGCATTGACCTTGAGTGGCAAATAGGCCTGGCTCTGATCTTGAGATAAAGCGGGTCTTGCCAGTCGCAAAAAAAGCTGATTGCCTGGAATCGTTTCTTGGCTTTCAAAGGTCTGGTACAAAAATGGGTTCGCTAAGGCCCTCACCGTTTTAAGTGATTTAGCAGCTAGCAAGCCATAATCAAGTTGTAACCTCGAGACCCAGTTAACTGAAAAGTCCAGGCCGGGCAAGGGCTTGAGAATATGGGGCTGCGAAAATTGAGACAAAATAGTTTCTGTATCTGAATCTGAGGGCTTGGCTTGGCATTGACTCAGCGCTAGCTTTAGCTGGTTTTGCTCTGTTTCTAGCCAGGCAGCGTAGGGGTGACATTCTGCAAGTAACCAAAGCTCTTGCTGAGTTTCTGCTTGATTGAAGGCATAATGCGCAAGTGTTTTCAGGATTAAATCAGCTTCACCGGGCTGCCATTGTTTGCGTGTTGACAAACCACTATACAAGCGTTCAATCAAAATCGAAAAAATATAGATTGCACAGTTTTTTTGCTGACAAGCTGGGCAAAGGGGGGATACGATTTCTTCGGGCGCTGTCTCTAATTGGGTTTGCTTTTGCTGTTTGATTTTTTCTTTATCCCGCTGCGTCCAATCCAATAAATGCTTATAAAGCAGTCCTCCCATTTCACTCAAGTGAAACCGATCTTGCTCGAAAGTCAAGATGCCTTCATCAGCCAAAAACCAGAGGCACTGTCCTACGGATGTACAACCTGATTGGAACAATAGATTTAGTCTTGCGCTGGACTGAAATTCAGCCAGGGTCTGGGGACTTTCGAGTAAAGCCAGGGCATGGCAGGTGGAGAGATAGAGATTCATTTAGACAAAGTCAACATTAGATATTGGATCAGCCATATGCTGCTGTGCCTGAATCGTTAGAGTCATTTCGCTGGCTTCAATCGATTGGAGCTGAGGCCATTTGTGAAAAAGCCAATGGGGTTGATGTGACCGATAGATCTGAAGGGCCTGTAGCATGGTCGAACCTCTCTGGATTTATTCTAGCATACGGCTTAATGCGAGATATTTAGCCTATTGTAAACACTTCGATTTCGTCTTGATTGTCATCTTGCTGACAAACAACAGGCTCTGCTATCAGTTAGCATAAATTCAAGAGAAATATAAAGAGGTCAATTTATGAATTATTCACAGATATTAACTTGCCAGGTTGGGCTGCTTGAGAAATCTTGAGAGTATCCGCTTGCAAGAGCACGATTTTGCGCTTTTGTTTACGAATCAGTCCTTTATCAATCAAGCGTTGCAAGAGATCGGTTACGGTCGGTCGGGCCAAATTGGTCAATTCACCTAGTTCTTGCTGCGTCAGAGTGATATTGATCAGAACGCCATCCTCAACAGGTTTAGGGTAATCCTGACTCAGTCGTTGCAGCAGTTCATAGAGCCGCACTTCGGCCGACTTAAACACCAGGTCTTCGACGCGGTTTTCAATTTGACGCAGGCGCAAGCCCATCCATTTGGTGACTTTCAAAGACATTTCAGCGTGTTGCTTCAAAAAATTTTCAAAGTCCTGGCGCTCAATCAAGCAAAGCAAAGTTTCTTCAACCGCTTCGGCGATATTATCATGTTGGGTATTGGCCTCGATCAAAGCCAGTTCACCAAAGATCGAGCCAGGCTCCAAAATTGAGAGGGTGATTTGCTTGCCTTGTTCAGACAGACGCGAAATACGCACCCGGCCACGCTTCAGCAGAAAAATAGCGTCGGCTTTGTCTCCAGGCAAGTAAATCGGGTTCCACTTGGGCACCTCTTGCATTTCAGTCATGCTTTCCATCTGTTTCATTTCAACAGGAGACATGGCTTTAAAGAGATCGATTTGAGATAGATACCAGAGTTTTGATTGTGTTTGCATGATTGATGCCTTTCTGAAGACAATGTAGCAGCATATTGAGTAAATCAACAAGAAAGAGGGAATCTGAAATGTCAAAATTAATCGAAGCGATTGTTTATGGAGATGCCTGCTTAAGTCAGGAGCGTTTAATTGCACAATTGGATGCTTTTCAAAAATCAGGCGCTGAGTTTCGTTGGCGTTTGGCCCGACCTGAAGAACTGCGTCGATTTTTGCGTCGTCAGACGGTGGTGATCTTCCCGGTGACGCAAATAGGTGAACACTATATTGCGGGTGTGCCTGACCGATTGGACTTGCAAGCAGCGATCAGCGCACAAGAATAGTGAATTGTCGACCCGGGCGAGTTACTGAGCCTGTCGACTTAGATCAAGCATGATCTGTCTCCTGCGCTTCAAAATTTTTGTTAACTTGCGTTGGTTTTAGTTTTCTGTTGAATCCTCTTTTTTAAACATTTTCATTAGCTCATTAGGGTTAGGAGTCTGGCGATCGTGGGCTTTAAACTGTTGGCGAAA
>JBBKWI010000043.1:0-26398 GCA_037968875.1 Candidatus Sericytochromatia bacterium
AATAAAGCCCACGATAAAGATCAATACCAGCACCGAGCCGCCCATCATCAGGCGTTGGAAATAGCGGCCGACGCCATTGAGGAAATCGTCAAAGGTCGCCCGCTCGTCAGGCTGCTGGGAGATCTTTTTCATCTGAAAGAGCCAGCCACCCAGGACTGCCAGGTGAAAGAAAAACAGAGCCATTTCCATCATCGGATTAAAACCAAACTGCAATTGGCCTCCCCGGAAGAAGAGCATTAGCGTGGTCTCAAACAAGACAATCATTAGTAAGATCGTATTGGCACGCAGCAATTGCCACGTGCGTGTGAATAAATTTTCCATTAGCGTTGTGCTGTTTTTGCCGTCATATCAAAGAGTTGGTAAGCAAAAGGCAATACGGGGTGGGCCATAAATTGGGTGACCCGAGGCTGTACCAAATAATAATTGACCGGGTGATAAAGAAAGAGCCAGGGGGCGTCGTCAACAATGTGACGTTCAGCTTCCTGATAGAGCTCATAACGACGGGGCTCGTAAGTTAGATCTTCGGCCTGGCCTAACAATTGATCGACCCGAGAATTATGATAGCGACTGGTATTCACATTGGCTGACATCTGTGAGTAAAAGGTCGGGTAGAACAATTGACTGGGATCGATGATCTCAGGGGTCCAGCTGGCATGATAAAAATCAGGTGGAGAGCCGTAATTGGCATAATCTTGTAAAGCCGATAGAGTCACCGTCACACCAATTACAGCCAGATCAGACTGGATCTTGCGGCAGGTCAAATAGGAATTCTCATTGCTGCCGTAATACAAGACCAGATTCAGATGTGGGTTCTGCCAGGGTTCCAGATCGCCATCGCCATCTTTATCACGCCAACCGGCTTCGTACAAAAGTTTTTGAGCTAAACCGGGGTCATGCTCAAAGAGTTGCTTGCCTGGCTGTGCGCCAGGGAAGTGGGGCGGAAATACCCCGCGTACCGGCTGGGCATAAGATTGCTGAATCTGATTGATAAGGAAGCGCTTATCGACGGCATAATTAAAAGCCTGACGCACTTTGGGGTCATTGAAAGGCAGGCTCTGATTGTTCATGCTGATGTACTCAGTGGTCCAGCTTGGCACTTTGACCACTTTGGATTCAGTCAGATTATTCAGGCTTTCGGCATTTAAGACCCGCGTATCGCCGAGGGGGTTCCAGTTGGGATCGCCCAGTACTTGTAAGAAATAATCACTGGGGACAGGTGTAAAGTCGAGCTCCTGGCGGGTAAATGCCAGAAACTGCTCTTTGTTTTTGGGTAAGAGATCAAAGTGTATCTGAGCAGTGCGAGGCACACCTGCCTGGAAGTATTTATCAAAGCGTTTGAGTTCAATCGCTTCGCCTTTTTTGAGTTCATCAATCTGATAGGGTCCTGCGCCGACCGGATGCGTCCGGTAGTCCTTCCACCAGCGTTCGACATCTTCGGCGGGCACAATCGAGAAAATCGGTAGGGCCAGCAGCTCTAAAGCATAGGGAATCGGATTTTCTAATTGCAATTGTACGATTTCATGGTCGATGACTTCAACACCCAGTAAATGAGGCTCTTTGATGCCAGCCCGACGAGCGGCCTGATAGCGACGCAGCCCTTTGATATTTAAGCGCTCAACAGCGGAATAATGGGGCGAGTTCAGATTGGGGTTGGCGGCACGTTCTAATGAGTATTTGACATCGGCTGCAGTGATTTTGCGGCCATTGTGAAAGCGGGCCTCGGGGTTAAGGGTGAAAATATAGCTCTTTTTGTCTGGGCCTATGCTCCAGGACGAGGCCAAAGCGGGCACTATTTGATGGTAAGCGCCGTTTTTTGGGGGCAAAAGCGTAGGCGAATAGGCCACCAGACCCTGGTGAACCAATTGCCCGACACGCTTGCTGGCAGTTGAATTGAGAAAGAGCGGATCCAAATTTTGAACCGGACTGTCCAGATAGGACTTGAAACTATCGGCCAAAGCGGCCGGGTTTGGGGTCACCATCAGCGCTAAAACGCCAGCAAGGAGTGCTTTTTTCATGCTTGAGGCCTCATATGTGGAAATAAGATCACGTCACGAATCGACGCGGAATTGGTTAGTAGCATTACCAGACGGTCAATCCCAATACCCAGGCCACCGGCTGGCGGCATGCCATATTCCAGGGCCTGAACATAATCCAGGTCCATTTCGTGGGCTTCGTGATCACCTGCAGTACGTGCTTCTAACTGTTTTTCAAAACGTTGTTTTTGATCGATCGGGTCATTGAGTTCAGAAAAGGCATTGCCCATTTCTCGTCCCATGATAAAGAACTCAAAGCGTTCGGTTAACTCAGGGTCATTCCGGTGCGCTTTGGCCAGTGGGGAGATTTCCTTGGGGTAATCTGTAATAAAGGTCGGTTGAATCAATTGGCTATCAACTGTCTCAAAAATCTCACTCAGGATTTTGCCGATACCAAAGCTGTCTTCGATCGCAATATGCTTACGCTTGGCTGTGGCACGTGCAGCGTCTAAGCTGGCAAAATCTTCAACTTGGCAATCCGCCAGTTTACAGGTCGCTTCGAGCATTGTCATGCGGGCCCAGGGGCGCTGTCCAAAATGGATCGTGGTGCCCTGATAGTCCAGGCTTTCGGTGCCATGCAGTTCTTTCACCAGATAGCAAATCAGATCTTCACTTAGCTCGATCATATCCTGATAATCAGCGTAAGCCTGATACAGTTCCAGCATCGTGAATTCAGGGTTGTGCCGGGTCGACATGCCTTCATTACGGAAATTGCGATTGAGTTCAAAGACCCGTTCAAAGCCGCCCACCAATAAGCGTTTGAGATAGAGTTCCGGTGCAATTCGCAGATAGAGCTCCATGTCGAGGGTGTTATGAAAGGTTTTAAAGGGGCGAGCAGCCGCACCCCCAGCAATTGTCTGCAACATGGGGGTTTCGACTTCCATAAATTGACGCTCACTCAAATACTGGCGGATTAGGCTCAGGGTGCGACTGCGGATCGCAAAGGTTTCGCGTACTTCTGGATTGCTAATCAGATCTAAGTAGCGTTGGCGGTAGCGGGTGTCTACATCAGTTAGACCATGGTATTTTTCAGGCAGCGGCTTGAGGGCTTTGGAAAGCAAAACGACTTCATCAGCGGCAATGCTCAGTTCACCAAGTTTGGTTTTGGCCACTTGACCTTTGAGGCCAATAATATCACCGACATCATAAAGCTTAAGTTGCTGATAGGCGGCTTCACCGAGACGATTAAACATCAGCATGCCTTGTAAATTGCCACTGGCGTCTTGTAGATCGACAAAGGTCATTTTGCCTTTGCCACGGCGCCCGATCATACGGCCCGCAATTTGCACCACTTCCTCAGATTTTTCGCCAGCTTCGAGGGTGTTTTCGTATTGCTCACGGATCTCAGCAAAGCGATGGCTGGGCTCATAATGATAAGGGTAAGGCTCAATGCCCATTTCTCTGAGTTCATTTGCTTTATTGCAACGGACTTCGTATTCGCTTAAGTGTTCCATAATATTGCCACCGGAGGGGGCCGTTCCTTTACTTGTCAGATGGGGTCGTGAGCGAGGACCGCTTGATTCTGGACTGTTTGCTCAACAGGTGCTCAGTTTAGACTGTGACTCTATTGTACACCGAAATGGATTTGTCCTTGGTGATGATTTCTGCCCAGGGCAGACCACTTTAAATTTCCAGGCTCTTCAAGATTGCGTTTTTAGCCGCATTCAGGCTGATTGCTTCAATTGCCAGGGCACCTTTGTGATTGACCACCCAAAAGCGATTCAGACTGGGGCCTGTCGCAGCGGTGGTCACGATTTGGGTGTCCTCAGGGGGGTAGACCAGTGCATAAGAAAGATCTTTGCCAAAGGCTTCACGAGAATAGTCCAATTGCCGTGTTTTAAGTTCTGTAAAGAGGGCATTCAGTGGGATCGATTGCTGGCCTGAATCGAGCTCAGCCATCGCATTTTGTAAATGTTCCGGAAAGCTGCTAGGGGTCTGATGGGCCTCTATTTTATGCAGTAGCTGGGGCACAGCCTGAAATAAGTGATGCAAAGAGAGTGGCTTGAGTTCGTGGTGCTGGCGGCCATTGAGCAGACGCGCCAAAGCACGGCCTTTGCCCATCAAGACGATTTCAACCCAGTCATTAATATAAAAACGGGGATGAGAACCACTCAAACTCCAGCCTTTGATTTCAGCGGCTTTTCTGAGCAGTATTTCCTGGCCGCAGACGCCGGCTTCTGCCAGTTCTGAAGCATCAAAGTCCAGCAGGGCTGCCATCAAGTCGGGCGAATTGGATTTTAAATCACTGAGTTCAAGCTCGGACATGGCGGGAGCCTCCTAGACAGGTTGGAGATAGTTTGAGAGAGATTGTAGCATATTCGTGAAAATTAAGATGCCGATCACGATCATAAAAACACCCGAGATAATCGAGATTTTCTGCATGTGTTTTTGCAATTTACGGAAATGTACAAAGATTTTATCCATTAGCAAGGCGGTCAAGAAAAAGGGGATTGCTAAACCTAATGAATATACCGCTAGCAATAAAATACCGCTGGATACCTGAGTTTGGCTGCCTGCAATGCCCAGAATCGCTCCCAAAATGGGGCCGATGCAAGGGGTCCAGCCTAAAGCAAAGGCGATCCCGATCAAAAGTGCGCCAAAATAGCCGGGGGGGCGGGCCTTGAAATGCATGCGTTTTTCGTAGAGCAGGGCTTTGATCTCGATTAAGCCCATCATATGCAAACCAAGCACGATGATCACCACGCCACCGATTTTGCGTAAGAGATCCTGATAATTGGCCATTAAACGACCCAGGCTGGTGGCTGTTGCTCCCAGAGCCATAAAAACCAGCGAAAAACCCAGAATGAAAAATAGCGATGAGAGGATAATCTGACGCTGTTTTAAACGTTGATCTTGCTCTTCTGCTTCGGCCATGGCGCCAGCAGAGGTCCCACTAATAAAAAACATATACGATGGAATAATCGGCAAAATACAGGGTGAAATAAAAGACAAGAGACCGGCCCCAAAGGCCATGCCCATATCAACGGATCTGAGAAATGGGTCCATTGATAATTACCAGCGAATCGCCGGGCGAGGGGTCGGCGCCGGAGGAGGTGTTGGTGTGGGCTTAGCTGCTGGTAGGGGATCCGGGAATTTCCGTTTTTTGGTATCCATCACCCATTTTTCAAGATAGTCTTTGCGTTGCAGGGAGATCTCAAAGCCACCCTTGTGGTAAACCACTTTATAGCCGTAGCTATTGCCGACATAATATAAGCCACCGTCATAGCTGCTGGGCAATAAAGACCCATGCTGATAGGTTTTGGTATCTTCTTTATATTGGTTTTTGATTTTATGGGTCAAAGCAGATTTGAAGTCATCAATAACCCGTGAACCCGTCAGGCTCTCACCATAAACCAGATTGAGCAAACCCTGGGCACGCGCTGGAGTGACATCAGACGGTGATGCTGGAGAGACCCGCAACAAGACTTCATCGACTTCAGGAGGACTTGCTTCAACATACATCCAAATCTGCAGTTTTTGGCCTTGATCGAGCTGATACAAAGCGTAATAATTGCCAATTCCCAATTTATCAAATGCGGGCAAGTCTTTGATGCGTCGATTAATGAATTCTCGGGCTGATGGCGTGCTATTACGCTTGTATAAAGTGGCTTTGGCTGAAGCGATATCCATCTTGGGTAAAGCCAGGGCCGGGGCGACACTCAAAGCCAATAACGCAGTGCTCAGGATCATTTTCAATAGGGGGGATCTCATGGCTAAATCTCCTTCAGACTTGACTCGATTAATTCTTTGGGGAAGTCCAGAATTTCAGTTTTTAAGGGGTGATGCATACGGTAGCGAATCGCCCGCCAATTAAACGTATCTTGGGGTACGGAAGCCAGTAATGACTGCCACAAAAATGCATAGGCAAAGGGGCCTAACATTGCCCATGAGGATTTTGAAGTCAATGGGTCATCGGCTTCACGCGGAGCTGCAATCAGACGCACGGCACGTGCCGTCAGCATGGCTTGCGCAATACTGGCTGGCCAGAAACTCATTTTGGCCCAGGCATTGCCCGGAATGCGCTCTTTTTTGATCAGACTCTTGATTGCTTGTAGCAGGCCAATCCCGGCTGAGAGCTGTAAGAAACTCAGACCCAAAATGGAGACCCACCAGATTTCAGGCAAAGTTACTTTGCCGATCACACATTGGCGCATCGCAAAATGCACGATTTCATCTTGTGGAATATCTGAAGACAGACTGGTCATGGCCTGGGGCACAAAGATCACTTGCTTGCGATTGCTGATCACAGAATCATGTAAGACACAATCGTCTGCCAGAGCGGTATCCCAAACTTCAGGCATATTCAGGGTTTCAAAGAAATCCCGTCGTACGGCCATCGAACCGCCCCAGACCGCCACTGCTTTTTTGAGGTGCAGATGGCAAAACTGGTAGGCTGTCCACTGGTGCAGTAAATAGGTGATCGGACGTCCGGCCTCGGGGCGATAAGAACGGTAGGTGGTTGTCGCGCCCACGTCGTCTTTTTGCAACGGTGCGATCATTTCTCTGAGCCAGTGACGCGGTACTCGGGCATCGGTATCGACCCAGGCAAAGACTTCAGTGTCGTCAGCAGCGGCCTCTAAACCCGCCAAGATATTGTCTAATTTTTGGCAGCGTTTTTGGCTAAAGCCACCGAAGACGATTTGGGCGGGGACCGGGGATTGTTTGACCTTTTCTTGCAAAATAGGATACGCCGGATCCTGAGCGTTGGGGACCATAAAAATCAGTTCGTAATGCGGATAATCCTGCTCCAGTAGCATCTGCATATTCTCGGCAAAGTCGGGATCACGATCTTTGCAGGGGACCATTAACGAGACACGGGGCAAATATGTGGTATTGGCCGGGCGTGCCATTTCTTTTTTGACATAATGGTTCATACGCGCGGCACTACCGACCAGAAGGGCGGAAGCGCCTAACATAGACCAACCTAAATATTGACTTGCTTTTTTCATTAAGGGGTATTATACCGGGTTCATATTCGCCTTGCTCTATTTGTGAACGGCATCTTTGCCCCAGATTTTTTCGAGGTATTGATCCCGTCCTGAATTAAAACGGTAGAACTTGTATTTATAAGCGTGGGTTTGGTAGTAATTCTGGTGGTAGTCTTCTGCCGCCCAGAATGAGCCTGCGGGTTCAATTTCAGTCACGATTTTGGCTCCGCCATAACGGGTGCTTTTTTCAAGGGCTGCTCTACTGGCCAGGGCAATCTTTTTTTGTTCGTCGCCGTGGGTATAAATTCCTGTGCGGTACTGGGCACCGACATCGACAAATTGGCGATTGGGCGTGGTGGGATCAATTTGACGCCAAAATACATCCACCAGTTTACTGTAAGAGACTTTGTTGGGGTCGTAGACCACTTGAACGGCTTCAGTATGACCGGTCTGCCCACGTGAAACTTGCTCATAGGTCGGACGGGGTTCTTTGCCACCGGTATAGCCTGAAGTGGTTGAGATCACGCCAGGGAGCTTATCGAAGGGAGGCTCCATACACCAGAAGCAGCCGCCGGCAAAGGTGGCCACTTTATAAGGGGCTTTGGGCACTTGCACGGCACCCTGGCTATCTTTGGCTTGCATGCTTTTGTTCATATCGATTAAGGTCCAGGCGCCAACCAGTACCAAAGCAATCATTACCGAACGGAATATCCAGGTCTTTGTCATCTCTAGCTCCTCCACAAGACAGGCTACAATTTAACTTTGATTATTTCACACGATCGTTGTCTTTGTCAGCGCTTTAGATTAGCTTTGATTTTCAGAGCGATAGTCAGTAATCGCAAAATTAGATTGTTTTTAAGCCCGGTCTTGCGTTGCAATTGTAGCTAAGTCTGAGTCCGGGTACCCCAGGAGGTTTGTATGCTCGCCCCTGAAGATGATCTCGATGGCTTGACAGCCGAAATCCTCAAAAAACAGCGTCAGGGTAAATGCCTACTGCTTTTGTATCGCAAGCAAACCGAATTGATCTGGGGCCAGCTTAAACCCCTGATACACGCTTTGCGCCAGGCCCCCTAAAAAAATCAACTGAGAAAATCAGAACCTGAGCAGAACTAGCCCAACCCTCTTTTTTGACTCTGACTGACAGTGGTATAATCGATGCCAGAATAAGCAACAAAGCAGGAACCCATGGCCGATCTCGATTATGATTTGTTTTTAATAGAAGCCACCGGTGGCAGTATCGATACGGATCGCGAATGCTCGATTTGCTTTGCCTGGCAAGAAGACGGCTATTGCCCTGAGTGCAAAACCCAGACCCCGCCAGCCCCTTTTGTCTGCTCGGCTGCCGAGTGTGAGATTGATCTGGCCGAAGACAATCCCGACTTTTTGTGCCCAGAGTGTCGTCAACGCCGTGCAGCTGGCGAGGTCTTTGAACTCAAGTCAGATGATGACTATGATGACGAAGACGACGACTATGAAGAGGATCAGGATATTGAAGCGTCTGACCTTGACGAGCCTGGCTCTGAAAACCCAGCAGCGCCAGCAAGTCCTGACTAATATATAAGTCGTCAGTTGGGCCTTTTTAGAGTTTGAGCTGCCAATAGCCCACGTCAACCCAGCGCCCATGTTTGAATCCCAATTGCTCATAATGGGCGACTTTTTTAAAGCCCAGGGACTCATGTAATGCTACGCTGGCGGGGTTGGGCAGGGCAATACCTCCCAAAATCGTATGTTGTCCTTGATGTCGCAAGAGATCAATTAATTTGCCATACAATTGCTTGCCAATGCCCTGGCCAGTTGCCGTAGCAGCCAGATATATTGCTGTTTTGGCGCTCAGGCGATAGGCACTGCGCTCTTCCCAATAGCCGGCGTAGGCATAGCCCAGAATCTGTGCTTCGTGCTCATAGACCAACCAGGGATGGCTGGTTGTAATGATGCGAATACGCGCTTGCATGTCTTCGATAGAAACCGCTTCTTCTTCAAAAGAAACCACAGTCTCGTGAATATAGGGATTGTAAATCTCACACAGCCTAGCTGCATCTTCAAGGCGAACCAGACGAATCATTGCAGGAGTTTCCTTCCATTTAAATGGGATTAGCAAAATCAGATTAGCAAGTCGTATGCTATATCAGGTGGAGTAAAATAGTTGACTCTACTAGAAGCATTGTAAGCCTAAACGGTAAAAAAACAAATGAGTACTGAAGACCCTAATTTTGAAGCTTTCTGGCTCTATAGCCAAAATTACCAGCGCTTTGTAAATGAATTGCTGCCACGTCTGGATGCCGACTGCTCAGAAGCCGAACTGGTCCGCATGTATCACTTAGCCAGTCATTATCAGCAGCAGTTTTCGGATCTGGTTTATCAGGGCTTTAAAGACGCTGAGGTCTATGCTCTGGCCAGCACGCGTCTGGCGCAAACTTTACGCTATTTGCTGGGTAAATAAGCAAATAGCGTCAGTGTTTCTTTGATAGTGGTGTTTAGAGAGCTTTTGGGGGTTAGAACTTAAACTTTTTGAACACTGGCAGCCCTGGGTTTGGTATTACCCAAAGGGCTGTTGGCAAAGTGACAATAACACCAATGCATTTATTGATCTTCAGGGTAAGATCTCAATGGTTTGCAAACAACGACTATTTGGTCTGCGTTAAGTCGCTATTTCACGAATCAGTTTGCAGATCTGCTCAATTTCTCTCTGTTGTACGCTCAAGCCCGTAGGCAATACAAGGGTTTGGCTGGCGAGGGTTTCGGTGAGCGGGAGTGAAGCCTGGTTTTGGTAGGGCTTGCTCAGGTGTACGGGAGGATCAAAATAACGACGCGCGAGTACACCTTTGGTTTGTAGTATCTGCCAGAGTTGATCTCGATTGACTTTAGCATCTGGCTGAATGAGTAAAACAATATACTGGTGATTGGTGACATCTTGGCTATCACGTTGAAAAAGATGTACGCCAGAAATATCGCTTAAGCCCTGTTGATACCATTCAAAACGTTGTCGGTTGGAAGCCAGTAGGGTGGGTAAAAAGCTCAGCAGATGACGCCCCACGCAGGCGCTTATCTCGTTCATTTTGGCATTGATCCCAATCGACTCTATCACACTGTCTTGGTAGCCAAAATTGCGTAAGCGACGCAGTTCGTCAGCCAGTTCACTTGAGGTGGTACTGATAATTCCACCTTCAATGCTGTGCATGAATTTGGTCGCATGCAGAGAAAACATTTCGGCGGAGCCAAAACGCCCGATTGGGTGCTGCTTATAATAAGATCCAAAAGCATGTGCTGAGTCGAAAAGCAACTTAAGCTGATAGGCTTGTGCCAATTGCTCCAGTTCATGAATCTCGCAAGCTCCACCCCATAGGTGAACGCCTAAAATTGCACAGGTTTGTGGCCGAATCAGGGTTTCAACAGCGCGTGGATCCAGACAGTGCGTCTGGGGATCAATTTCACAAAAAACAGGTCTTAATCCCAGCCAGTTTAAGACATGCACAGTGGCCGGGAAGGTAAATGAGGGTACAATCACTTCGCCTTGAAGTTGTAGGGCTTTGAGCAGAACCATCAGGGCCAGGGTGCCGTTCGTCATGGCAATCACATGGGGGGTTTGGAGTGTCTTCGCCAAGTCAATTTCATACGCATGGAGCTGAGGGCCATCGTTGCTTAAGCGACCGGAGCGTAAGACCTGTTCAACCTTCTCAAAGAGGGCCTCTTGCTCTGGGATTTGGGGCTGCCCAACGTGCAATGCGGGGTGAAATAATGCGTTACTTTCAGAGTTTGTGTTCATGATTGCAGCACTCCAGGACGAATCAGTTTCTGGGGGTAATGAGCAACTGCTTCGGTAATAAAATCGGCCAGATCGTAGTTCGTTGATTCCTGTTTAAATATCAGGCTTTGTCGGTTAATGAGTTCTTGTCGGCATTTTTTTCGTAAGTCTTTGTTCTGAGCCAGTTGCAAGGCACGTTCTACATAGGCTGTGGGGGAAGGACTAACCCAGTCCTCAAGCCCAATGCGATGATAGCTGCTGAGCCCAAAGCGACTGCGGGCAAACTGGCCTGGGCAAGTGAGCAGGGGCTGACCAACACCCAATACCATTTTGTTGGTGGTGCCACCACCAAAACCAAAGGAGTCCAGTACGACGTCTGCAGTTTGGAGTGCTTGATAAAAACGCGTTTCGGGAAGTCTATCTAGAAAGTGAATGCGTTGCCAGTGCTCTGGGATGGAGGTTTGAAAACGTTTGAGTAGTAAGGAGTGTAGGGGTTGTTCCTGAGCCTTGATGAACCAAATTTCAGCGCGTGAATCTGCAGCTAAAATCTGTTGGATCACCGTGTCAAAATCAGGGTGTATTTTAAAGAGCAGCATGGGACACAAGTAGATATGTGTGTCTTCTGACCAACCGAAGTCTGCTTTGCTTGCTAATGGGGGCGGGCTAAATCTAGAGGATGTACCCGTGCCTTTGGGAACTAAGAAAAGAGTTTCTGTGTAATGTTCCTGAGCGTTATCAGGCTCAGCGGCCTGATTTCCAAGAGTATAGTCAATACTTTTTAATCCACTGGTCACCGGGTGCCCTTGCAAAACACACTGTATGGGTACCAGGCGCTGGGCTGCCAGGAGATAGGTTTCTGTATTCATGCCTAGATCCGTATAGGTCAAGACATCGACCTGGCTCTTGAAAATGGCCAGTTGGGCCTGTTGGAGATTGGATGTCTGGATGTCTGGATGAAATGGTCTACGCTGTGCTTTAAGTCCAGGGTGTGCTGATCAACATAGTCGTTGAGGTAAAAGATGGCGGTTTGCAGGGCCGGGTTGGCTGCACAATTTTTGATGGTTTCTGTGTAACAAACGCTAATAGAGTGTTTATAGAAATACTGCGAGACAAAGCAAACGCGAATTTGAGAGCGCTGTTGGAGGGGGCGATTGGGAAGGGAGTTGGTGAACTGGGACTGGTAGATACGTCCAAGTTGCTCCATGATTGGGCGGTCGTTTTCAGCCTGATAAGCCAATTGAAAATACGGGTGTAAGATGAGATCTGGAGCGATCTTTTTTTCATTTTGCTGTTTGATATAGTGTTCAATTTCAGCTAAACCGCTGCTGATCTGTTGGCGATAATGCTTGATTTCTGCTTTGTTTTGGTAAACTAAAGGGAGTGAAAACAACTCTTGCATGCGGTGTCGCATCGGTGGACTTACTTTTTTGGCTTTGGCGATATGTATTTGATAGGTCTGGGTCTCACAAAGTTGATCGGCTATCGTCGCCAGGCCTCGGTGGAGTAGGTCTTCACTGATTTTGAGTTGAGCATGATGGGGTAAACACAGGGTGAAGCAGCATCTGGCTGCCCGAAAAGATTTTTGTTTGAGATACGTTTCAGCTTGTTGAAATAGTGCTTGCAAATAGGTTTCGGGATCGGCTTTTAGGCAGTGTTTGAAATATTCTTCTGCCTGAGTGCTCTGGTCTACTTTGAGGGCTAGCAGGCCCAGGTTAAAGTGGGCTTCATGGAAGTCTGTGTCTATCTGTAATGCCTGTTCAAATGCCGCTTTTGCCTGACTGTATTCAGAAAGACTTTGCCAGGCTGCCCCGAGATTATTGTAATGTCTTGGGTAAGGTTCTAAAGTCGTTAGCTTTTGCCAGGCTGCAATCGCGTTGGGATAGTCATTGTCTTGAAAAAAGACTAAACCGAGCTGATTCAAGATCTTGGCATCAAAAGGGCTTGTTCCCAGAATGTGTAGACAGGCCTGCCTCAGTTCACTTGTTTGTTCGAGTAGGTGTTTGAAGTGCTGGGTGGCACGTTTGGGATCTTGCGTATAGAGCGCTTTTAACCAGCGTAGGCCGTAGCGTATTTTTGTATGCTGAAACCAAAACTGGCTGACCCAGGCTGCCAGGTCAGCATCTGCATATTCTGGCTTTAATTGCTTGCATATGTGTACAAGTTCTTTTGTATTCTCTTGTTGTTGTAAGCATTTCAGCAGATTAATTGTATGTTCAGGATGTCTGGGTTCTAGCTGGAAAGCCTTACGAAATGCTTTTGCTGCTGTTTGTACTGCGCCTTTTTGGAGAGCGATACTGGCTTGAATATTGTAAAGTGTGGCAGAAGGAGTGCTTTGCAATAATACAGTGACTTGTTGTTCTGCTGTTTCTAGCTCCCCAGCCTGTATTTGGGAGATGAGCATCTGAATGGCGGTGTCTGTCATAAATTAAATCCTGGTGGTTTCGCTTAGAGATTGTATTCCAATTTTGGGAGGCCTTTGCCGCTTTTGGGCGTGCGCCCAGATAGAACAAGAGATGGTAAAAGACCCTGTTTGGACCTAACTAGGCAGCTCATAGATATGGGTCATTAGATTGCAGATTATGCATGAGATTAATTTTAGCAGAAAGCCGGGATAAGAGTTCGGCAGGTATGTGCGATATGGGGTGTACTCAGCCTTACTTGCGGTGGCGCTGATAAAAGCGTAGCAATTCTTTCCAGACGGAATCGCTATCGGTGCGTAAGCAAATCTGATCGACAGACATGCGCTTGAGGTTTTCGCTGAGAGCTTCTTCACGGGCCTGGGCTTTTTCGGCGTATTGGCGACGGACTTTGGCTGAGCCCAGATTCATCAATTGATTCTGGCCGGTTTCAGGATCTTGTAAGCGCACCCAGCCAATATCGGGCAATTCAAAATCTAAGGGATCTAATAAGCGTACAGCCACGCAATCGTGGCGACGGTTGAGCACGCTCAGGCGAAACAATGAGCCTGTATCCAAAAAGTCAGAGATTACAAAGACAATTCCGCGACGGTGGAGTAAATGGGAGACCGTTTGCAAAGCCCCATCCAGATTGCTGGCCCCCTGATGGGGGGGCTGGTCAAAACACGAAAGCAATTCACGCACGACTCGCAGTGCATGGCGTCGGCCTTTACGCGGGGGCAGCAGGGTTCGGACTTCAGAATCAAAATTGAGCAGACCGACCCGATCGTTATTGCGCAAGGCAGAGAAAGCCATCACGGCTGCAAATTCAACAGCCAGGTCCATTTTTAAGCGTTGGCTGGAGCCCCAAAAAACAGAGGCTGAGCTATCGACGAGCAAGAACAAACTCAGTTCGCGCTCTTCGATAAAGCGCTTGATATGAAGATCCCCGGTGCGGGCAGTGACATTCCAGTCGATATGGCGCTCGTCGTCGCCTTCGACATAAGGCCGCACTTCTTCAAATTCGAGGCCCACACCTTTAAAAACGCTCTGGTATTGGCCGTTGAGCATTTGGTCGACCAGACGCCGAGACTTGATCTCGATCCGGTGAATGCGCTTCCAGATATCGGAGTGGGCTTCCTGATGCAGACTCATGCCAGGGGTTCCATTTCAAGCTCGCTTGACTCAGGTGTTGCTGGTTCTAAATACTGTTGAAAGGCTTGCATTGCCAATTGAAAGATCATTGCAAAATCAGGGTTTTGGCGGGCAGAGTCGAGTCGTTGCCAGAAAAAATCAAAGCTCAGGCCATCTTCTTCGGGGCTGCCACTGGCTTGATGTAGCCAGTGCGATGGCAAGTTAGCCGGAGCAGGCTCCAGAAACAAATGCCAGGTTTGCAGCTCGAGTGGCTCGGTCTGATGGGCACCCCCGGGTAATAATAAATGGATACTGCCCAGTGCTGGGCTGATCTGATCCAGGACCAGGCCAGACTCTTCCTGCAGTTCTCGCACAGCGGTTTGCTGAATATCTTCACCGATTTCATGGGTCCCTTTGACCAATTGGGAACCGGCCAGGGGATGCTTAAAGGCCAAAATTTCAATGCCTTCAGAGGCTGGTCGCCAGAGGCTAACACAGGCTTTGCTTACTGCTTTGAATTGGTAGAGGGCGCGCAGTTTCTCCAGGCGGACTTCGATTAGCTCGATACGTCTTGAAGATTGCTGGGCATAGGCCTGCAATTTGCGTTCAGACAAGACCTGAACCAGTTCGTGTAAATAATGCGTCATGGCTTCATTGTGCCACGGGTGCCAAAAAAACGGAAAGCCTTTGCTCTGGCTGATATACTAATTTAGCTTGATTTTAGACCCTTGAGAAGGAAGTTTAAATGCGTACTGAGTCCAGTCTGATTACAGCGCTCGCGCAACAGGTTCCTACTTTTTTGCAAGGCAACGCCCTGCGCTTGCAAGACTATCTGACAGCTAGTGTCGAAGAACATCAGAAATGTAGTGAACTTGACGTTGCAGAGGCCCGTCGGGCCTTTTTTCAACTCACTCAGCCCAGTGCTGCTGATTATCTAGAACATCCGTTGCAATTGGCTTTGGCTGGTGAAGACTGCAGCGGCTGGGCCGGCATCCGATTTTTGAATCTCGATCCCCAGACACCATTTGTAGCCTGCACTCTCAGCCTGGACCCGTTCAAGCTATTACAGAATCCGGCCCAGCGAGAGCTTTTACTAAAAACGCTTGCCCAGCAATTCTCTATTTTTAAGCCCCATGGCCTGACTTTGCGTCTCTTTCAAGAGCCCAGTCCAGTCCTGGCCCCTTTTCAGGTCTGGAATCGCTATTGGCTACGGGATTTGAGACAATCCCCGCCCACTGTTTTGCAAACCCCGCTTGAACTCAAGCGGGTCACTGACCTGGACCGTCTGGATTATCCGCGCTTTGTAGCTCAGCATCAGTTCTGGCGCTTAGTCAACCCTGAGTTGGCTGCCTGGGTTCACCCGGCGGCAGCTGACGAGTTTGAAGAGAGTATTGCCCAGGGCCTCTGTTATCAGGCTTTTCATGAAGGCCAGCCGATCGGTTTGATTGCCGGTTTAGAAGCGGATTATTATGGCCGCAGTGGCGTTTCGGTGCTGGAGTTTATGGTCTACCCTGGTTTTCAGAATCAGGGGTTTGGCAAGCTTATTCAGGGTTTGTTTCAGGCTGAGCTGGCTCAACGTTCTGATTGTGAGCTGATTTGGGGTACGATTCATGCAGATAATCAGGCTTCGCAGCGCACGGCGCAGGCCTGTGGCCGATGCTCTGTCGAGTGGGAAGTCTTTGTCCCCTTTTCGTTTTTTCGAAAGGCTTAATAAAAGAGCGTTTTTAAGCTCAGTAGCTTGGCTTCGAGTTCTTGCCATTCGGCAGCGGGGTCTGATTCGGGCATGATACCTGCGCCCGTATAGAAATGCAGACAGTCTTGGGACCAGAGGGCAGCCCGCAATGTGACGCACCATTCGGCGGCTTCATGAGAGACCCAGCCCAGTGCACCTGTATACCAGCCCCGCTCGTGGGGCTCCAAAGCTTGCAGCACGGCCATCGCTTCTGCCGATGGGTAACCACTGACCGCCGGGGTCGGGTGCAAGGCGTTTTTGAGATCGGTGTCACGTACACTGAGATGCAAACGGCCTTCGAGCTGGCGGTATAAATGCTGTACCGGGCCAGCCTGTACCACAGTCAGAGGGCGTACCAGCAGATCTTCAGTCAAACCTGACAATTGGGACTCCAGATGTTGCTGGACCCGTTCGTTTTCTTGTTGTTCTTTGGGGCTATGTAAGAGCTCTTGACGAAAAAGCTCAGCAGCCTGGCTATCGTTGGGCAAGGGGCGAGTTCCCGCCAGAGCTTCGGTCTGGATCAAGCGTCCCTGACGGGCATACAAACGTTCTGGCGAGGCGCCCCAGAGGATCTCGCCAGCCTGGGGTTGAAACCAAAAATGATAGGCCTGGCGCTTGCGCTCAATCAGGCGTTGCATCAGATCCAATCCCAGATGGGCCAGTGAAGAACAGGTTTCCCGACTCAAGACCACCTTTTGCAAATGCCCTTGATCCAGAATGGTTTGGGCTTGCGCTAACATCTGATGCCAGGCTGCTTGATCAGGCGTTTCATGCAGTTTCGATAGGGCGCCGGTTGATGTGAGCTCCTGGCTGACTGCTTTGAGTAAGTCAAAGGCGGTCTCTAATTCCGCGCTTTTTTGCTCAGACGGCGCAAGCAAATTGACGCAGAGCAATTGATAATCTCCCAGTTGGCGCAGTTCCCAGCGGGGCAAGACAAACAGGGTGCTGGGCCAGTGTTGCCAGGGGGCTTTATATTGGCGGTATTGATCAAAGCCCCAGCCGCCATAACAGCGCATTTCGCGGGGAGCCTGCTGTAGAAACTGTTGCACAGCGTGTAAGCTGTTCCAGGCCTGGACTTGCCCGCAGGCTGCCACTTGCTGACTTAAAGAGCGATCGCTCCAAAACCAGCGCGGCATCGCGGCCCGTTGGTTGAGCCACTCAATGATACTGGGCTCCTGGACTTCGATCGCAAGCTGAATAGGACCATCAGACTCTTTGAGACCACTGAGTTTGTCAGCAAAGGCCTTGCGCAATGGGGCCGAAATTGATGCTTGCATAGGCTCAGTTTACCGCAAGCTAAGGCGCAACGGGGCGTAATGCCAGAATCCGATTGAGTCGAAACTGGCGATTGGCATCTCTGAGGGCACAAAAGGCTTCCAGGTAAGCAAAATGCCCAAAGCCACCCAGCATCAAGGGGCGCACTTCACGCTCAAGTTCTTCGCCTCGGCCATTGCGGTAGGTCATGATTAAATTGACCTGGGTTTCCATCGCTGCCAAAATCTGGCTCACAAAGGGCGAGGTGGGATCGTGGCCGTCTGGTAATCCGACGCGGATTTGCGGGCAATGGCTCAATAAGCCTCCCAGAGTTAGACCGGCAGGCAAATGGGGCAAGCAAGCCTCAAACAAATCGGCACAGCCCACGGCGTCGGGCAGCGCTCGGTGGGCATTGCCCTGCATTTCAAGGCCGAGGTGGGCGATTAAGGCGCCGAGGCCATAAGAAGGGGCTCCGGCGATCAATTGGCGAGCCAAAAAGAAGCTGTCGAGTACCATCAAAGGCGGCATTTCGATTTCAGCTAATCTGAGCTCACAGGTCAAAAAAGCCAGATCAAAAGCGGCGTGATGCGCCAGCAAGACCCCTTGCTCCAGGAAGGCCAGCAGTTGAGGTGCAACCGCTTTGAAGGTGGGGGAATCGGCGACTTCTGCTTCGGTAATCCCGTGAATGGCGATCACCTTTTCAGGGATATCGCGCTCTGGCTGAATCAATTGAGAAAAATAGTGCCGCTCAGCTTGACCAGGCACAAAATTCACAGCTCCCGCTTCAATCACCCGATCCAGACCGGCAGAGAGCCCGGTCGTTTCAAAATCAAAAGCAACAAATTGGCATTCGGTCAAAGGGGTTTCGCGTGTGGGTATCATGGATCTGTATTTGGGCTTCATTTCAGGTAAGTTTTGGCAGTATGCAGGGTATAATATAAGAAATGCCCCCCCAAAAGGAAGCCGATAATGACCAATCTCAATGTTAATGGTCGCACTGTAGACCCCCGCAGCGTGCGGCAAATCCCTGTGCCTGCAGGTGAGACCCCCAAAACTTACGTCGAAAAAAATAAAGGTCTAATCGAGAAAAACTTTCGGGATGAGCTCTACTTTGAGCACGATAATCAGCTGTTTGTTACCGAAGATCAATTTGTGGTGGAGCACATGGGCAGTCGCAACACCAAAGATGCTAAATTGAGAGTCGGCACCATTCCTGCGATCGCCTTGATGATCGATAACGAGCCAGATACTCACAAAGTCACGGAAGTTAAGATAGAAGGGGCTGGCAAGCACCAAAGCTGGATCAAAGACAAACTCAAAGTCGAAACCGGCGAACGCATCAACTTACATGATCTGCAACGGGAAGCCGATCGCCTCTTTGACTCCGGGAAATTTTTGTCGGTTGATTTTTCTCCCAGCGCCACAGACAAAGGGGTTTCGCTGACTTTAAATGTTGTCGAAGTCCCCGAGAAAATTAATTTCCAGGGCTTACCAGCAGCTCAAAGCGCTGCTTTAGATAAATTATTTCCGCGCCCCCTGACCCAGGAAAACATTGGCAAAGGCATGCAGGCGGTTGAAGCCGAACTGCAAAAGGACAATCAATTTTTATTGCGTGGACTCGATTATCAGTTCCACGGTGAAAACCTCGACCTGATGGTCTCACGGGCAGAAGTCCCGACCCAACTCACGATCACTGGCGATGCGGCTGAATCCGCGCAAATACAAAACTTCTTCCCCAAACCGTATAATCATGAATCGATCGAAAAAGGCATGACAGCCTTACGGGCCCATTATCATCAGCAAGATAAAATCGTGCCCCGACTGGATTTTCAGGTGCAGGGCTCCCAATTAACGGTTGACTTTGCCACAGCACCGATGCCCAAAGAAACGCAATTTGAAGGCATGTCTGTCTACAAAGCCGAGGACGTCAAGGCTCTGTTTAAACAGCCTTTAACGATGGAGAATATTCAAAAGGGCTTGCAAGCCCTCCAGCAAAAATACACCGATGACGGTTTTCTCTTAATGCCTCCTGAAGGTGTGGCTGCTGATCTGTCTAAGGGCAAATTGACGGTACAGGTCCGTGAAGCCAAATTGAGCGATATGGTCGTGACCGGTAATGATCGCACCCAGCAAGCAGTGATCCAGCGTGAGATGCGGACCCAGGCCAATCAACCGGTCAATATTAAAACCCTGGACGAAGATCTCAAGCGCATTTCTGGCACCGGTCTCTTTGCCAATGTGCAGCACAGTGTCGAACCCGATCCTGAAGATCCCGATAAAGTGCGGGTGCGGATCCATACTTCTGAAGAAAAAGCCTCGAGTATGAATGTTGGCGCGGGCTATAGCATGAGCAACGGGCCTTTTGGTACCGCCAGTCTGAATATGGGCAATGTCAAGGGCATGAACCGGCGCTTTTCAGCCGATGTCACTCTCGGCACCAAGGTTTGGGGTGGCGGCGTCAGCTATTATGATCCCTGGGCTTTTAAAGACCGCACTTCACTCGGAGCCAGTGTCTACCATCGCCAATGGAAAGGCCCGTACTCTGATGAGGTCCGCACGGGTGCCAAAGTGACCGTTGGTAAACCATTGGGCGACATTTACAGCTCTCCCTGGCGTGTCGATCTGACTGCCGATGCCCAACGCATTGGCATCGATAAGCAATACTCTGTTTCAGGTACTGGCGTTGACCTGCGTACTTCTTTGCGCCCAACCCTGAGCTATAACACCCTCGATAACCCCGTCTTGCCCCACAAAGGGACCAAGTTTACGGCGGCGGTTGAGCCGACCTTGATCAGTGGGCGCTTATTGGGCAAAGCCGATGCCAAGCTGGATCACTACAAGCCTCTGGGCGAACGCTTCACTTTACACGGTGGCCTGCAGGGCGGCACGATCTTAGGTGATGCACCGATTTACGAAAAATTCAATAACGCTGGCTCAGGTGGCACGATCCTGGGTTGGGATTCAGATGGTTCTCTGGTGGGTTCCAATTACGCTGTGGGTACAGTCGGCATCAATGCTGAAATCTGGGGGCCGGTCTCAGCGACGGCTCGCGTGACCGCGGGTGACTATTTTGAAGGCACGGGTATTAGCCCCAAAGTGGGCGCAGGCGTCGGCGTCAATGTCAAAATAGGCAATATGGGCGTGCTGAACGCTGGCTATGGCTTCAAACTTGTTGGCAAAGAAAAAGGTGATGAGGCCGGCTCCTTCCATATCGGATTCGGGATTCCTTTTTAATAAAGTAAGCTCAATTAAAAAGCAGGAATGTCATGTTTCTGCTTTTTGTTTTTTTTGCTTTATTCGTTAATTAAAACTGACGTTGCTAAAAATTTGTAGATTCAATACTGATTTGAGATACCCTGCTGCTCAATTGGGTTTTGGGAGTTATAGTGAAAAAAATTGTGCTTATTCTCAGCAAACTCTCAGCAAACATTTAAGCAACTCTTAGCTAATCTGGGATGCTAGTGTGACATACTCCCAAAGGGCAGTCTGCTAAATTATTCTGCATGCTTAGGTGATTCAGAATGATTTTAAATCAGATCACCCATCTAAATTGAACTGGAATATGGGCTAACTTGATCAAGTGTCAAGATTAGTTTTTAGCGCTTTTAGACCTCGCCACAATGTATGTGGAAAAAGCGAACGAGGTCAAATTTGAACGATGAAAACGATAAACCTGGAGTCAGAAATTCAGTGGGTAAGTCATTATTTGCCTCATCAAGGGACTTTGCAATATTTTGTACATCATAATCCACTCGAGGCTTTCGAAAAGTATCCTTTTGAGAAAGCCTGCTCTCTGGCGAAAATAGTCTACAAGGGCAAGATGTTTTTAGAGCAAAAAGAATATCTAAATTATATTCGCCTGGAAAAAATATCCCAATCAGCCCTCTTGGATCAGCTGCACGAGATTCAGCAGATTTACCCCATCAGTTCAAAACTGAAAAACACAGATCTGTTTCTTAACTTAATGCTATCTCCCCCTGAATTAACTGTTGAGAGTCTGATTCAAAAACACTTAGGCAAACATCAGCCCGATTTGGTCGCCGAAATAAGCCAACATGTGCAGGGATTGTGCCCTTCACAAAACGAAGCGGATGAATATTATAGTGCGACCTATAAAGACCTCATTTTAGAGCAAGATGGGATCGATATTGATCAGAAAATCAATCCTATTTTAGCCAAGTTTTTAAGTTCTTATACCGATCCAGGCGCGACCTATTGGAAGAATGAATACACTGAAAAAGGTTTGTGGGAATGTTTTCAAGAGAACTATCGCTCAGCCTTTATTTTGGAAAATACACAAGCCAAAGCCATTCATCAGGAATTACAAGGGCAACATATCCGAGAACTGAATACAGATCAATTAATTCTTTATTATGCAAACAAACTCTGTATAGAAGATTCCAATCTGAAAAAATACCTGCTGGCCATGAGTTTACGCTTACGGGGCTGGGCAGGGCTATTTACTGTTTTAGAGCATGAGCCCCAACAAATCCTCGATCAAAAAATATTTAGTCTCAAAGAGTTTTTACTGGTTAAGTTGCTTTTAGAGTACCTGGTTTGCAGCAAACATATTGCTCAATTTCATACAGGTCTTTTGGGTGCTTACACTGAAAATCAAAAACAAGCTGAGACCCAACGTTATCAAAGTGAATGGGTTTACCTGGTTTTGCATTTTTTAAGTATCAATCATGACCTGGATGAACAGCTTTGGCCTGAAGACCTCAGTCAGCAAGGTTTAATGGTCTCGCAACTCCGTCTCTTGATGCAAAAAGAACGTTTTGAAATATACCAAAAGTCTCTTGAAAAAACATATATTGATCACTGTTTTAATGCTTTCAAATATTCATTTCAACTCAAAGAAGCTCCAAAGAAAAGGATCAAGTTTCAGTATGTGTCTTGCATTGATGATAGAGAAGGCTCGGTTCGACGCTATATCGAACAGGTAGAGCCTGAATCTGAAACGTTTGGCGTTGCTGGGCATTTTGAAATGAATATGTATTTTAAGGGATTTAATGAAATTCGTTTTAGAAAATTGTGCCCAGGAAATACGCAAGAGACTTTCAACGTCATTCAAACAAAACGCCATAAAAAAAGATTGAGTGGGGTCTATGCGCGTTTGCTTCAGAACGTCTCAACGCACTCCAAATTTTCTATCTTCGCTTATTTTATTACCTTGTCATTAGGCATACTAAGTATTGTGCCTTTTCTGCTAAAGGTCTTCTTTCCCGGGTTGGATTTGTCGATCAGACGAAAATTTAAAAAAGTATTCTTATATCAAATGGATTTGATTGATTTGGTTTTTATCGATCAAGGAAATCCAGAGGGCATTAATTATCAAGAGGGTGCTCAGAAAGTTTTCCAGCTGCTTAAAACCATTGATTTAAGCAAAGCATTCGGTGAGTTTGTTTATCTTGTCGGGCATGGTTCATCCAGTATCAATAACCCCCATGAGTACGCCTATAATTGCGGGGCCTGTGGCGGCGGGAAAGCACGACCGAATGGCCGCATCTTTTCTTTGATTGCAAATCACCCTGAAGTGCGGCGGATTATTTTTGAAGACTATGGGCTGAAGATTCTGCCCGAGACAGTTTTTATGGGCGGATATCATGATACCTGTAATGATACTGTCGTTTGGTTTGACGGTTCTTTGACTCCTGATCAAGCTCTCAAACACAAGATAAACGCCGAAAAAATCAAACAGGCGATGCACTTGAACGCTTCTGAGAGAGCTCACAAATTTCACAATATAGCGGCTAATTTAGGCACTGAGGCCTCTTATCGTCGTGTCTCATTGCGTTCAAATGATTTGACAGAAGCTCGGCCAGAATACAATCATGCCACGAATGCCTTGTGTGTGATTGGGCGCAGAGATCTTACAAAAAAAATATTTCTAGATCGCCGGGCATTTTTGAGCTCATACAATCCAGATTCAGATGATTCTGAGGGCAGTCTTTTGGCTGATGTGATGGCGGCCGTGGTTCCCGTTTGTGCGGGTATCAATTTGGAGTATTACTTTAGTAGAGTTGATTCTGAAGTATTTGGTTGTGGTTCAAAATTAAATCATAATATAACGAATAACTATGCTGTTATGAGCGGCTTTGCCAGCGATTTGAGGCTGGGTCTATCCAAGCAAATGGTAGAGATTCATGATCCGCGTCGCATTTTATTGCTGATTGAATCGCGTCCAGAAATAGTTCTTTTGATTATGCGAAAAAACCAGCGCTTAAACCATCTGATTAGAAATCATTGGTTGAGTCTGATGGTCTATGATAGTAAAAATAACAGCTTTTATCTTTTTAAAAAGAATGATTTTATTGAAATGAATGCAGACGATTTAGATAGATCCGCGACGCCCTTTTATGCCGCCTCTGAAGATATCCATTCAGATTACTTAAATTTAATTCCCATTGCCATACTGGACAAGCAAAGTGAATAATTTTATTGAATATGCTTTGGCTGCTATGATCCTGATTCCTTTGCTGATGTTTTTTGTGGTTGTCGTCCTCAGAGTGATTAACAGCGTCAATTATTCTCGTGTTTTAAATCAGCTGGTCATTGCTGCTCAGTCGGTCTTATTCTTGTTTTCTTTGGGGTTATTATTGACACGGATCCATCATGATCCGTTGAGTCTAAAGCTGTTTTTATATAAAACCAGTCAATTGGCTTACCAGTTTAGCGCTTATTTTGATTTATACACAGCCAGCTTACTCTTATTGGTGACTTTGATCTGTGGGGTTATCAGCCATTTTTCGATCAACTATTTAGCGCATGAAGAAGGTTATTATAAGTTCTTTATTAATTTCTACGTCTTACAATTGTCACTCTACAGTTTGATCCTCACCTCAAATTTCTTTTATATTTTGATTGCCTGGGAATTACTGGGTCTGGCATCGGTGTTTTTAATTTCTTTTTATCAAAGCAGCTCTAAAGCCGTATCGAATTCACTTTATGTATTGGGGATTTATAAATTCTGCGATATATTTTTAATTTTGGCATTACTGGTCTTTCACAAAGAGCAGCATCACTTATTGATTTCAGTTCCTAGCCACCCCGTTTCGTCTGGCTTTCTACTGGTTCTGCTGATCGCAAGTATGGGTAAGTCGGCTCTATTCCCTTTTTCAAAATGGGTTCCTCGAGCCATGGAAGGACCGACCACCTCAAGTGCTATCTTTTACGGTGCATTGTCAATTCATGCCGGTATGATCTTATTGCTGAAATTCAAACATATTTTTGTGAGCCATGCGCATCTGAATGCTCTAATCATTGGGATGGGTATCAGCACAGCTGTGTATGCCAGTTTAAAAAGTCGCATTCAAACAGATATCAAATCGATGCTTGCATACGCCACGATTGCACAAGTGGGTTTGATGTATATCGAATTTGGCCTGGGCTTGTACCCACTGGTTTTAATACATTTGATTTCAAATGCCTTGTTAAAAACATACCAATTTACACGTTCACCGTCTAATATTCATCATTTCCATCATTTGGAGAAACTAAACTTTCGTCAGATCGGATCTCCTGGACTGCACTTTAGGCTGATACCCAAAAAATTGCGGATTTGGACTTACAAGCTGGTTTATCATAATTTTGGTTTGACATTATTCTGGCAGACGTTTGCCGTTGTACCCTTTAGAGCTTTTCAAACACTTTTAAGCAGGGGCATAGACAGTCTGATTCGCTATTTCTCACAATTTAAAATATTTAAGTTTCAGAGCCTGGTCTTGGCATTGAGTTTAGGAGGGGTTGTGGGTTTGGTTTTTCTGGAGCAAAGGCATTTTTTAAACCCGATTTATTTGGCGGCAGGTATCTTGTTGATCTCGATTGCAGCTGCTATTAGCAGTCTTAAACATGTACAGATTAGCGATTATCTGATCAAAATTAAACTCTCTTATTTCGGCGTCTCAGTGAGTGCGATCTTATTCTTTGGATCTTTCTTGCATGATGACGCGATGCTCTATTTCTTAGGTAATTTGATCTCGTTGTTTATTTTAGATTATTTTATCCGCTATTTATCGCGACGTTTAGACTTGCAAGATATTCGCAGCTATCTGGGGATTGGTAATCGCTTCAAGTATATTAATATGATAGCGATTTCAATTTTATTAATGTTAACCTTTACCCCAGGTTTTGCAACTTTTATTGTCTTTGATATTATTTTAGAGGATATTTCTGAAAAATCAAGACTGGTGTTGAGTTTGTTTTTAGTGGCCAATACACTTAACGTATTTTCGATCTTTAAGTTTGTCTTTAAGATTATTTTTGGGGAATCTCAAACCTATCTGAATGAATATCCTGACTTTTCTGTTTCTGAACGTGTTAAGTTAGCTGTTTTAATCGTTCCTATGATAGCCATGGGTGTGATTCCTTTATTTGCTCACTATTAAAGGAACTCTCAATGAGTGGGATGGATTTCAAAATTTAAGGTATATTTTGAAGTTTATCCTTTGCTTCAAAATATACCTATTAATTTATGGATGCCGTTAGTAAGAAGGCTTTGTGCCTAGTCAGTTAAGGAATAGATTTTCTTAACTTGTTTCAAGGTCTCTTCAAAATTAATCTTTAAGTCGACCAATAGGCCGTCATGTAAATCATAAACCCAACCGTGAACAATTGGATACTGACGTTTGGCGTGGTTTTTCTGGACAACCGCAGTTTTAATCACATTGTTACATTGTTCAATAATATTCAATTCAACCAGACGACGGCTTCTTTGATCTTCATCGACAATCGCATCCAGTTCTTCTTCATGATGACGATAGACATCCCGAATATTTCGTAACCAGCCGTTTAATAGACCTAAGTCTTTGGGTTGCATTGCGGCCTTCACTCCACCACAACCGTAATGACCACAGACGACGATATGCTTCACTTGCAAGTGCTCTACCGCATATTCGATAACCGACTGCACATTCATATCCACGCACTCAACCATATTGGCAATGTTGCGATGAACAAAGACTTCTCCTGGGTTTAAACCCATGATTTTATTGGCTGGTACGCGGCTATCTGAACAGCCGATGTACAAAAATTCAGGGGCTTGGCCTTTGGCTAAGTTCGAAAAATAGTCGGGATCTTCTTGGGTCATATTAGCGACCCAATTGCGATTGTTTTCAAAGACTTGTGAGTATAGTTCTGGCATGTTGATTAACCTTATTTTGTTGAAATTTAGTTTACTC